>CAYVOP010000012.1:0-12883 GCA_964453105.1 uncultured Aquabacterium sp.
GTAGCGTCCCGATCAGAAATTGTTGTTCTGCTCGGAGAACAGCGAGGTCACCGATTCACCGTCGGTGATGCGACGGATGGTTTCGGCAAACAGGAAGGCGGTCGACAGTTGGCGGATCTTGGGGGTCGACTTGGCGGCATCGCTCAGAGGAATGGTGTTGGTGATCACCACTTCATCAAGGTGCGAGGCCTTGATGCGCTCGATGGCTGGACCCGAGAACACAGCGTGTGTGCAGTAGGCGTACACGCTCTTGGCGCCACGTTCCTTCAGGACCTCGGCTGCTTTGACCAGCGTGCCGGCGGTGTCGATCATGTCGTCCATGATCACGCAGTTGCGGCCATCGATTTCACCGATGACGTGCATGACTTCCGACACGTTGGCCTTGGGGCGACGCTTGTCGATGATGGCCAGATCGCAACCGAGTTGCTTAGCCAGCGCACGGGCGCGAACCACGCCACCCACGTCAGGCGACACAACCACGAGGTCTTGATAGTTCTTGGCTTGCAGGTCAGACAACAGAACGGGCGAAGCGTAGATGTTGTCGACGGGGATGTTGAAGAAGCCCTGGATCTGGTCGGCGTGCAGGTCCATGGTCAGCACACGGCTGATGCCGACGGCTTCCAGCATGTTGGCTACGACGCGTGCGGAAATGGGCACGCGGGTCGAGCGAGGGCGACGGTCTTGACGGGCGTAACCGAAGTAAGGAATGACGGCGGTGATGCGCTGGGCCGATGCACGCTTGAGGGCGTCAGCCATGACCAGCAGTTCCATCAGGTTGTCGTTCGTGGGGGCGCAGGTGGACTGCACCACGAAGACTTCGCGGCCACGAACGTTTTGCTGGATTTCAACCGTGGTTTCGCCGTCGGAGAAGCGACCGACCGAAGCCTTGCCCAAGTTGATGCCCAGTTGGGTGGCGATTTCCTGAGCAAGGGCAGGATTGGCGTTGCCAGTAAACAGTACGGTGTCGGAGAGCATGGGCGTCAGATGGCAAAAAAGCATCTTGCCCTATCACCTTGCCCGTTCGCAAAGGGTTTGCAATGGATTGCAAAGGTGTCGGGCAGGGTGCAGATCAACAGGCGGTGGCGGATTGATCAGTCAGAAGAATTTGGCAGGGGAGGAAGGATTCGAACCCTCGTATGTCGGAATCAAAATCCGATGCCTTAACCAACTTGGCGACTCCCCTACACAGGTCTTGCATTGAAGCGAGCTTCGCGTCAAAACCTAGTAAGCGTTCTCTTGACTAGAGCCTCAAATTATAGCCAGCTTTTTGCGTTTGTTGCAAGTGTCTTGTTCAATTTTGTTGTTGATTGATTTGGGTTGCAAACTTGCTACACCGGTAACCAATCAAGCAACGGATGTTGAACCAGACCGCAACAAAGGCGGCTGACCCATGAAGAATCATTCAGTCCTACATCGGATGGCGCGAATGACTTTGGGTGGGTGGCGGCGTTGCTGGGTTCAACCCAGGAAAACACCGCGCTGCCTGACCCGGTCATTCGGCTGTTGCCGAAGCGGTTCTGCATGATTCCAAGCGCTTCGTTGACCTGACTGCTGAACTCCGCTGCGGGAGCTTGCAAATCGTTGCTGCCGAAGTGCTTAGGCGCTGCAAGAAAGTCTGCGACTATAGCAGGCTTTGTGTCGCGTTTCAGGAATGGGCTGGAAAAAATTGCAGCCGTTGGAATGGCAACAGGTGGTTTGAGGATGGCGAGTTGCGTATTCAACACATTCTCGGGCAGTTCGATGGGGGTAATGATCTCGCCCACACCTTCCACCCAGGCGGGGCGGCCACGCAAGAAGAAGGGCACGTCGGCGCCGAGCTTCAGGCCCAGGGCTTCCAGGCGGGCGGTGCGCCAGTTCAGTTGCCACAGTTTGTTCAGGGCAATCAGCACGGTGGCAGCGTCGGAGCTGCCGCCGCCCAGACCGGCGCCCCAGGGTACGTGCTTGTGAATGCTGATGTCGCAGCCCAACGATGTGTTGCTTTCTGTTTGCAGCAAACGCGCGGCACGAAGGCACAGGTCGTCGGCTGGCAACTGGGGGCCGAGGTCGTGACGTTGGATCTTGCCGTCGTGGCGCAATTCAATGTGCAGTTCATCGGACCAGTCAATGGGCAGGAAGACGGACTGCAGCAGGTGATAGCCATCAGCGCGGCGACCGGTGACGTGCAAAAACAGATTGATCTTGGCGGGGGCGGGGAGGTCCGTCAGGCTGGTCATGTCTCGGTTTTACTGTTCAAGTCGGACTTTGAGGGTGATGAGCCGCTGGTTCGCTGTTTCTGTGCGTGTGGCTTGCAGCTTCCCTTGGGTGAGCAGATGGGTATCGATCTGCCAACCAGCTTGTTCAAAACCTGAATGGTCTGCCAGCACTTTGGAGGTGGCCAGATCGGGGGCGGGGATGCCTTGCAGCCAATGAGGTAGGGCCTGGACTGGGATGTCTTCACCCAGCAACTGCGCAGACAGTTCGTTCAGTGAGCCATAAGAGCTGCGCCCTTCGGATGAGTCGAGGTGCGCGCTCTGCTTGTTCCAGGTGACTTGGGCCAACTGTGTTCCCAGCGGGGTCATCAAGTCGAGTTGGCCTTCGCCTGTTGTGGCCTTCAGAAAGAAGGTGAAGCTCTGGCCATCGGCGGGTAGTGTGCCGAACGCGCCTAGTTTGACGCTGAGGTGGCCTTGCCATTGTTGGGCCTGTTGAAGCTGTACCGATGGCAGCAAAACGGGTGGCTTGGGCGGGCTTTTGCAGGCGCTGAGCAGCGTAGCCAAGCCCAGAACACACAGGCGGGTGCGAATGTTCATGTACAGGATCACAGCCCAATACGCAGTCGGTGCACCACGGACTTGAGGAGGTCGTTGCCGGGGTCTTTGTTCAGGGCTTCTTTCAAAACTTTGCGCGCCTCTTCTTGTTGTCCGCTGGTCCACAGGGCTTCGCCCAGGTGGGCGGCAATTTCGGGATCGGGTTTGGCGGCCAGGGCTTGACGCAAGAGTTTGATGGCGTCATCCGTGCGGCCCGAACGGTATTCCAGCCAGGCCAGGCTGTCGGTAATGAACGGGTCGGCTGGTCGCAGCGACAGTGCTTTTTCCAGCAGAACGCGAGCTTCGGGCAGTCGGATGTTGCGTTCGGCCAGGCTGTAACCCAGGGCGTTGTAGGCGTTGGGATCTTCCGGGTTCAGCTCCATGACCTTGCGTAGCAGTGTTTCCATGCGCTCGAAGTGCTTGAGCTTTTCCGAGATCATGGCCAGGTCGTACATCAGGTCCGATTCTTCGGGGAATCGTTCCAATGCGGCGCTCAGTACTTTCTGAGCTTCGCTCAGTTGGTTGGCGTCGCGCAGCAATTGGGATTCGATCTGAATCTTGGTGATGCCGTCTTGTGGCTCGACTTCGGGCACAGCGCGAATGGTTGCCCGAGCTTGGTCGAGTTTGCCGGTTCGGGCCAACAGTTGGGCGCGTTGGTTTTGTACCGCGAGTTTGGCTTGGTTGGGGTCAGCCAATTGCAGCCAGCCAATGGCCTGGTCCAGGCGGCCTTGCTTTTCTGTGATTTGGGACAACAGCAGGTTCGCCTGTTCCAACTCCCCTTTGGGGGCGGCTGGGTTGGGGTTGTCGTCTACCTCGTCTGTGGCGTCGGCCTTGTTGTCAGGGGCGGTTTGTGGTTTACCGCGGCTTGGTTGCGCGATGGGCTTGCTACCGGGGCGCTCGGTTTGTCCCAGTAGTTCGAGCGCCTTGACGGAGGCTTTTTCTGCCGCGTCGTATTGCTTGAGTTCATACCGGACCAAGCCCAGGGTCAGCCAGGCTGAGCTGTGTGTGGGGTGGCTTTGGGTCAGCACTTCCAACTGGTTGGCAGATTCGGGCAGGCGTTGCAAGCCGGCCAAGCGGCGTGCGTAAGACAGTCGCACCAGCGGGGCTGCTGCGGGCGATGCCAGTTGCTGTTGCACAATTTTTTCTGCAGCGGGGCTGCTGGCCATGAGGTCGGTGGCCAGCAAGCCGACCATGGTGTGATCGGGCTTGAGTGTGGCGGCGCGTTGCAGCGCGACCATGGCCTTGTCGGTGTCTTTGGCCAACAGCCAGGCTTCCGATGTGGCAATCCAGGCTTCGACTTGCTCAAGCTGGCCTTCGCGCCAGGGTTCGGTGGCATCTTCAATGACTTGAGCCGACGCGGTTTTATCGGTCAGGCGTGTCATGGCTCGGGGCAGGGACAGCAGCACTTGCCCCTGTTGCGCCGAGGGTGTTAGTTGAATCAGGGCGCGCAGCGGTGCGGTGAGGTCAGCTGTGCGATCCAGAGCCAGCAGGATCTGGGTCAGGTATTCGCAGGCTTCGCGCGATTGCGGCAGGGCCTGGCGCCAGGCTTTTGCGGCGGTCAGGGCCTGTTCGCCTGCGCGGGCTTGCAAGGCAATGGCCACTGCGCGCTGATACAACTGACTGCTGCGGTGCCGTTTGGCCAGTTCCAGGTAGATCTGGAAGGCCGTGCCGGGGTCGCCTGAGTGCGCCTGAATTTCGGCGATCATGAGCTGATAGAACATCTCCCCGTCCATGGCCGAACTGTCGGGCAGTGGCTTGGCGATGTCTTTTTTCAGGGCGAGGGCTTCTTTTCTCTTGTCCAGCCCTCCGGGCGCCGCTTGGCTGGCCAAGGGGATGCTCAGGCTCAAGGCCGTCAGCAGTGCAGCCGTGGTTCGACTGAACTTGAATGGGGTCAGGGGGGCGTTGAAAAATCGCAGGTCGAGCATGAGCACTCCAGGAGATGCCTCATTCTATTGATGACAATGGCCATCATTGGTTCGAGCGCCTCAGTAAATTCACCTTGTTTTCTCTATGCCAGAACTACCTGAAGTTGAAGTCACCCGTCTGAGTTTTGCCGATCGCATCGAGGGTGCGATGGTGGAGTCGGTGTCGATGGGCAAACCATTGCGCTGGCCGCTTGGTGTGTCGCCGGCGGCATTGGTGGGGGCCCGGGTCGGGGCGGTTGGCCGGCGTGGCAAGTATCTTTGGGTGCCCCTGACGGGTGGCAAGCAAGGGCAGGGTGGCTTGTTGATCCATCTGGGTATGTCGGGGTCGTTGTTGTTTGGCACGAACTTGAATGAGCCTGGCGCGCATGACCATTTTGAGTTGCGGACTTCTCAGGGGGTGTTGCGGCTGACCGACCCTCGGCGTTTTGGTGCGGTCGTCTGGAGCCCGTCGATGACCGAGGGGGTGGCGGCCAAGTTGCTGGCTTCGTTGGGATGCGAGCCTTTTGATCCGACCTTGACTGGGGCGTATTTGCACCAGCGCTTCAAAGGACGTAAGGCGCCCATCAAGCAGGCGGTGCTGGCGGGGGATGTGGTGGTGGGCGCAGGCAACATTTACGCCTGCGAGGCCCTGTTCATGGCGGGTATCGATCCGCGTTTGCCGGCGGGCAAGGTTAGCCGGCCCCGCTGCGACAAATTGTTGGCCGCCATTCAGCAGGTGTTGGCTGAGGCTCTGCGGCAGGGCGGAACCAGTTTGAAGGACTTCAAGGATGCCTACGGTAGCCAGGGTCACTTTCAGTTGTCGACCCAGGTTTATGGTCGCGAAGGGCTGCCGTGTCGGATTTGTGCGACGCCGATTTCGCGCCTCGTTCAAGGTCAGCGAGCGACCTTTTTCTGCAGAGTTTGTCAAAAAAGGTGACAGACTGCTCAAATCAGTCACGCAGGGCTGTACTTTTTGTCCCAACTTGCCGATGGCGCTGTAATCCGTCGGAGGAAGCCTTGCGCTAGGATGTTTTCATGATGCCCACTTTTGCGAGTCACTTGGATGCGCTGGGTCAGTGGCGTGTTGCCACGGATTCCAAGCTTGCTGCCTTGGCGCG
This sequence comes from uncultured Aquabacterium sp., assembly GCA_964453105.1. GTDB lineage: Bacteria > Pseudomonadota > Gammaproteobacteria > Burkholderiales > Burkholderiaceae_C > Aquabacterium. The sequence continues at coordinate 5,806 of CAYVOP010000012.1, forward strand.
TTTTGCGCGCGAGCACGATTTGCTGGACGATTCGTCTGCCGAATGGTTTGAAGCCATGCGGCACCGCTTGTCTGGCGAAAAGCTCATGGTGGCCTTTGTCGCCGAGTTTTCGCGCGGCAAGTCGGAGTTGATCAACGCGATATTCTTCTCTGACAAGGGGCGGCGCATGATGCCGGCCTCAGCAGGGCGCACCACGATGTGCCCGGTCGAATTAGGCTATGACGCGGAAGACCCAGTGGGTTTGACGCTGTTGCCCATCGAAACGCGGTTGCAGGCTGCATCGCTGTCGGAGTTGCGCACGCAGCCCCAGGTCTGGACCATGATCGAGCTGGATCTGTCCAACCCCGAAGGCATGGCAGCGGCTTTGGCCGAGGTGATGCGAACCCGCCTGGTTTCGAAGGAAGAAGCTCGCAAGCTGGGTTTCTGGGACGACGAGCGAGCCGAAGACAATCCGCCTGTCACCGCCGATGACCAGGTCGAGGTGCCGGTGTGGCGCCACGCGCGCATCAATTTGCCGCACCCGCTGCTCAAGCGAGGGTTGGTGGTGCTGGACACTCCCGGGTTGAATGCGATTGGTACCGAACCCGAACTGACGCTGGGCTTGCTGCCTCAAGCGCACGCGACCGTGTTCATTCTGGGGGCCGATACCGGGGTGACCAAGTCTGACCTGTCCATTTGGCGAGACCATTTGAGTGGGCCGGCATTGGCGCGCTATGTGGCCCTGAACAAGATCGACTCGCTGGCTGATCCGCTCAGCACGCCCCAACAGGTGCAGCAGACCATCACTCGTCAGTGCGAGAGTGTGGCGCAGACGCTGGACATCCCAACTGAACACGTTTTCCCCATTTCCGCACGCCAGGCGTTGGCTGCGCGCTTGAATGGCGATGCCCAAGGTTTGGCCACCAGTCGCCTGGAGGCGTTCGAGGCGGCTTTGTCGGAGGGCTTGCTGCCCAAGCGTCGCGAAAACCTGGCGCTCGCCTCGGTCGATGGCGCACGCCAGTTCCAGGGGCAGCTGAACCGCCGGTTTGCTGAAATGCGGCGCCTGTATGCGGACCAGTTGCTGGAACTGCGCGGGTTGCGTGGCAAGAGTTCGGGCAAGGTGCAGTTGATGCTGCAGCGTGTTCAGGCCGAAGCAGCCGAGTTTGAGCAATGTACGGCTCGTCTGGCTGCCATGCGCAGTGTGCACGCCCGCATGCTGAAGGATGCCTTGGCTGAGTTGTCGGCCGATCGCGTTCGTCAGGAAGTGGATGTGTTGCAGCAGGTGCTGGGGGGCTCCTGGCTACCTTTGGGCGCCAAGAAGGCCTTCGTGGAACTGTGTGCACGTTTGCGTAGCCTGATTGAGCAGGCGCAGCAGCGAAGCGAAGAAATTCACTCGATGTTGGTGGCTTCGTTTGCCAAGCTCAATGCTGAGTTCGGTTTCAGTCTGGTTGCCGACGTGCCTTTGGATGTTCGCAAGTACGCAGATGACCTGAATCTGATTGAGCGCAACTATGTGCAGTATCTGGGGTTGAGCCAGGCGTTCCGTCTGGCGCAGCCAGGGTTTCAGGAGCAGTTCCGTCGCATGCTGATTTCGCGCCTGCGCGTGGTGTTCGAAACGGTCAGCAACGACATCGAACTGTGGAACAAGACTGCCTCTGCCCAGGTGGACGGTCAGTTGCGCGAGCGCCGCCGCAACTTCAAGCGTCGTTATGAGTCGCTTGATCGAATCCAGTCGGCTTCGGGTGAGTTGGATGTGCGCTTGCAAGAGGTGCAGGCTCAGGATGAGCGTGTGCTGCAACTGCAGACCCGTCTGGGTGTGCTCATTGACGAACTGGTGAAGGTGGCTGAGCTGCCGGCCGTGGAAGCGGAGCACCCCGGTTTGACCGCGATGAAGGCGATTTCCCTCGACCTGACCTGATCAAGACATCGGTTTTTGATGGCGAAGAAGCAAACGGGCGCGCCGCTGGCGCGCCCTGATCATTTGTGGCGTAGGGTGGAGCAGCTTCACCCGGATTTGTCTCGCCGCCTGGTGGCCTGGCAGGCCAATCATGGTCGGCATGACATGCCGTGGCAGAAGACGCGCGATCCGTACCGCGTCTGGTTGTCAGAGATCATGCTGCAGCAAACCCAGGTGGTGACGGTGCTGGGCTATTACCAGCGCTTTCTTGAGCGGTTCCCGTGCGTGTCAGACTTGGCCGCGGCCCCGCTGGATGACGTTCTGGCTTTGTGGGCGGGTTTGGGTTACTACAGCCGTGCGCGCAATTTGCACCGTTGTGCGCAGGCCGTGGTCAGCGAGTTTGGGGGGCAGTTTCCGCAGACGGTGCCTGAGCTGGTGACTCTGCCGGGCATTGGCCCTTCGACGGCGGCGGCCATCGCATCGTTTTGCTTTGGTGTGCGCACATCGATCATGGATGGCAACGTCAAACGCGTGCTGAGCCGGGTGCTGGCGTGGCATGAAGACTTGGCTGTCAAGTTGCATGAGCGACAGTTATGGGATGCCGCCAACCACCTTGTGCCCAATCATGCGACGGACATGCCGGCTTACACCCAGGGATTGATGGATCTGGGGGCCACCGTGTGCACGCCGCGCAAGCCCAATTGCCTTTTGTGCCCGTGGTCTGACTGGTGTGGCGCCCGGCAGGAGGGGCAGCCAGAAGACTATCCGGTTCAAACGCGCAAACTGAAGCGGTCTGAGCGCGAAAACTGGCCCTTGTGGCTGGAGTGGCAAGGGCAGGTCTGGCTATGTCAGATGCCGAACACAGGCGTGTGGGCCGGTTTGTGGACCTTGCCTTTGTTTGACAGCTTGGCGCAGCTGCAAGAGCAGGTGGGCTTGCGAGGCTCGCAGTTGCTCCAGCCCCAACTACGCTTCAAGCATGTGCTCACGCATTTGGACTGGTGGCTCCATCCGCATCACTTGACTTGCCGTGACGAGGCCGTCGCGACTCTTGTGGCTGATGCGTTGAAGTCGTCGCATCCCAGCGGGCGTTGGGTCAAGCTGACTGAGTTGGGGCAGTGGGGTTTGCCAGCCCCTATGCGCAAGTTATTGGTCGGTTGAGTACGGCCAAGCGAGTGGCTAGGCCTGAACCGCTGTCAGTTTGACGCCGGGGCCAATGTGACCACGACAGGCGCGTGATCGCTGGGGCGTTCGTTTTTGCGGGGCGCCTTGTCGATTTCGCAGGCAGTGACGTGAGGGGTCAGTGCTGCACTGACCAGAATGTGGTCGATGCGCAGCCCCTGGTTTTTGCGAAACGCGAGGTTGCGATAGTCCCACCAACTCCAGCTTTTGGCTGGGTGTTCAAACAGGCGGAATGCATCGGTCAGGCCCAGTTCGATCAGTTGCTGAAAGTGTGTGCGCTCAGGCACAGTGCAGTGAATCTGGTCTTTCCAGGCGACAGGGTCGTAGACGTCGGCATCGGTGGGTGCAATGTTGAAGTCGCCCATCAGGACCACATTGGGGTGTTGGGACAGTTCGGCTTTTACCCAGGCCTGCAAGGCATCCAGCCAGGCCATTTTGTAGACAAACTTGTCGCTGTCAGGTGCTTGGCCATTGGGGAAGTAGGCGCCGATGACACGAACGGGGCCATGGGTTGGGTCTTGCACCGTGCCCGCAATGACGCGCGCCTGCTCATCGGCGAAGCCAGGAATGTTGCGCACGATGTCGGTGCTGTTGGAACGGGTCAGCAGGGCCACGCCGTTGTAGGTCTTCTGGCCAAACCATTGAGACTGATAACCAGCCGCTTCGAGGTCGGCTTGGGGGAACTTGTCGTCGGTCAGTTTGGTTTCTTGCAGAACCAGGGCATCGACCGGGTTGGCCGCCAACCAGTCAAGCAGTTGAGGAAGACGAACGGAGAGGGAATTGACGTTCCAGGTCGCAAGCCGCATGGGTGTGATTCAGTGATGAAAATGAGAGAGCCTAGCCGAGGTGCCCTGTCGCAAGCGAGCAACTGCCAAGGCTTTGCGAGATTGTGCCCTGAGCCGGATTTGACCGCTTTCCCTTCACATCGACCGGTTTTGTCATAGTCATGCCACGAAGGGGACTACCAACTTAGGGGGGGCTAGACGTTAAACAGTCCGTCACTTGGAGGGGGAATGGGTAACCAGGCGTACGATTGCTTAGACGGCGGGCCGTAGACGTCGATCAATCAAAAAAGCTCTCAATTGGAGGATTGAATCATGTTCCAGCACTTGCGTCGCGTGGCGAAGGTTGCGGTAGTGGGGTGTTCGGTGTCGTGGGCCAGTGTGGCCTTGGCCGCCAGTGCTGTTTCTGGCCAAGGTACGTGGGAAACCACGCTGCAAGCACGTGACATCAACCACGATGGTCAGATCGACGCGTTTTACGATACCGCGCTCAACATTTCCTGGTTGAGTGATGCCTTTGCAGACGGGCCTCCTATCGGTTTTCCCGAAGGCCGCCCGATTCGTTTCTGGGGTGAGGCTCAGGAATGGGTGACCAACCTGAATGTGTTTGGCGTGACGGGGTGGCGCCTGCCTTCTGTGGTCGATGATTTTTCTGCCACAGATCCAGGCGGACGGCATTGTCCGGTCGACTCGCTGGATGGCGCAATGCACAGCTTGTGCGGCGTCAACAGTGATCCAAGTCGGTCTGAATTGGTGCATATGTACTATGTGACGCTGGCCAATAAGGCGCCTCTGGCCATTGATGGAACGCCTCAAGCGGGGGCAGGATTGGTCAACAGTGGCCCGTTCGCGGATCTGCGTGATTCCATTTATTGGACTGGCGTCCACCATCAAGGTGGTGGTGGCTATGTGTGGGCTTTCAGCATGGATGGTGGTTGGCAGAATGTCGATGATCCCTTCCACGGCTTCCCATATGGAGCATGGGCCGTGCATGACGGCGATGTGGGCGCTATTGCTATGGCGGTGCCTGAGCCCGAGTCTTGGGCCATGTTGCTCGCCGGTTGTTTCACCGTGGGGGCGATCTTGAATCGCCGTCGGCGCACAGTGAGTTGAAGCTCAGGCGGCAGATAAAAAAAGGCGAGTCAAATGACTCGCCTTTTTTACGTGTGAATGGTTCAGAACATTTCGAGCTCACCAGATTCGACCAACTCCTCGGTGGTGGATGCGGCTAGTTCTTGGAAGCCGTCGGGGTTCCAGTTCAAGTTGAATACAAAGCGTTGGTAAATGTTGACCGGGGGCTCGCTTTGGTCTTCACCACCCACATAGTGGGCCTTGAATTAACCCCAGATCTTGTTGATTACCTCACCGAGTACTTCGGTGATTTCTGGAGTACCCCGCGCCATGATGTCGGGAAACACAACGCTGAGAATGTAGTCAAAGGAGGATGCGCAATTCATTTGACTCCGACCAGGTGATGGTCATTGCAAAAGCGCCTGATTTCCGTGAGGACGTCGATGTCTCCATCGTCGATGACGAGCATTTTGCTGATGATGCTGGCTGGTGCCATGAGACAGACTTCCTCGCTAGTCGGTACTGCACACCATGGTGTCGGCGCCAGCCAGCGGCACCTTGAGGCATCAGGCCATCATTTAACAGTGATTTAACTTTTGGTCTGTGAGGCGAGGTCGCTAGCGGCTGCCAGGCGTTTGCCGCGAGCCCGGATATTGAGCGCTTCTACTGCCAGCGAGAAAGCCATAGCGGCGTAGATGTAGCCCTTGGGAACGTGCATGTCGAGCGCTTCGGCAGTGAGCGCCATGCCAACCATGACCAGGAAAGCCAGCGCCAGCACCTTGACCGAGGGGTGGCGGTCGACGAATTCGCCGATGGGTTTGGCAGCAAAGAGCATGACGCCGACTGAGGCAACCACGGCAGCGATCATGACGCCGAGTTTGTCAACCATGCCCACGGCGGTGATGACCGAGTCGAGCGAGAAAACGATGTCGATGATGGCGATCTGGCCAATGATGCCCCAGAACAGTCGGGTGCCTGCGGCTTTGAGCGTGGCAGGGTCGGTGGTGGGAGGGCCGTCTTCTTCGCGTGCTTCTACTTCCACGAAGATTTCGTGCGAGGCTTTATAGAGCAGGAACAAGCCACCAAAGAGCAGAACCAGATCGCGGCCGCTGATGCCTTGGTTGAAGACGGTGAACAGGTCTGCGGTGAGACCCATGACCCAGCTCAGCGAGAACAGCAACAACAGGCGCGAAACCATCGCAAAGCCCAGACCAAGGCGACGGGCTTTGTCGCGCAGGTCAGCCGGCAGGCGGCCAACCAGAATGGAGATGAAGATGATGTTGTCAACGCCGAGGACGATTTCCAGGGCGGTCAGCATCGCGAAGGCGATCCAGACGTTGGGGTCGAGCAGGAATTCCATGTTCAGATAAGACCGTTGAAGGCTGAAATTGATGGGTTCAGCCCCGGACGATACCGATCTGAATAACGAAAGTAAATTCGAATAATTCCAAAGAATATTTCGAAAAAACCGAAGTGATTTCAGCCCTTGCGGCGGTAAGTCACGAAATGGAAGGCGACGCCGTTGGCGGAGTGATGAGACTCCCGTTGCACTTCCGCGAAGTCGTCGCGTGACCAGGCCGGGAAGAAGGTGTCGGCCTCGAAGTCGGCCTCGACTTCTGTCAGAACCAGCTCGTCGGCTTGGGGGAGGGCCAAGGCATAGAGTTCACCGCCGCCCATCACAAAAGCTTTGGGCGTATCGCCCAGTAAGGTCAGGGCTTGGTCCAGGGTGTGGGCCACTTCAGCGCCGTCGGCCTGCCATTGCGTGTTGCGGGTGACCACAATATTGCGCCGGCCGGGCAGGGGGCGGAATCGGGCCGGCAGCGAGTCCCAGGTGCGGCGGCCCATGATGACCGGGCAGCCCATGGTGGTTTGCCGGAAATGCTTCTGGTCAGCCGATTCTTGCCAGAGCAGATCGTTGTCTTTGCCGATGGCGCCATTGCGGGCCACGGCCGCAATCAGGCTGAGCACGGCCGGTTTGGGGCTGGCAGAGGTCATACTGCAACGGGGGCTTTGATGGCGGGGTGGTGTTGGTACTCCAGCACTTCAAAGTCTTCGTATTCGTAGTCGAAGATGGAGGCGGGCTTGCGCTTGATGTTCAGCACCGGGTAGGGGAACGGCTGGCGGCTGAGTTGCAACTCGACTTGTTCGGTGTGGTTGCTGTAGATATGGC
>CAYVOP010000012.1:12893-38247 GCA_964453105.1 uncultured Aquabacterium sp.
TGTGGGTCAGCAGCGCGTAGCTGGCAATGTTGAAGGGCACGCCCAGGAAAATGTCGGCGCTACGCTGATACAGCTGGCAGCTGAGTTTGGGCTTGTCGCCTTCGCGCTGAGGGGGCGCCACGTAGAACTGGAAAAAGGCGTGGCACGGAGGCAAGGCCATTTGCTCGATCAGGCCCACGTTCCAGGCGCTGACGATGATGCGGCGCGAATCCGGGCTGGTCTTGAGCTGTTTGACGACTTCTGCAATCTGGTCAACATGGCTGCCATCCGGCTTGGGCCAGTTGCGCCATTGCACGCCGTACACGGGGCCGAGCGAGCCGTCTTCTCGGGCCCATTCGTCCCAGATGGTGACGCCGCGTTCCTGTAGCCATTTGACGTTGTTGTCGCCACGCAGAAACCACAGCAACTCCACGATGATGGACTTGAGGTGGACCTTTTTGGTGGTGACCATGGGGAAGCCTTCGCTCAAGTCGAAGCGCATCTGGTGAGCGAACACGCTGCGCGTGCCGGTGCCGGTACGGTCGGTTTTGAGCACGCCCGTGGTGTGCACGTGGCGCATGAAGTCTTCGTATTGGCTGCGGATGGGGCGGCTCACGGTCATGGTCCGGTGAATGGCGAAAGGGTGAGGCTACAGAGGCCGGGAGGGTTGATTATCCGTGGGTTTGAAACTGCATGGACGCCAGCTTGGCATACAGGCCGTTGCGGCTCATCAGTTCGGCGTGGGTGCCGACATCGACGATGCAGCCGCCTTCCAGCACCATGATGCGATGGGCGTTGACCACGGTGCTCAGGCGGTGCGCGATGACCAGCGTGGTGCGGCCTTTCATGGCCTCTTCCAGGGCGGCTTGCACGGCGCGTTCGCTCTCAGTGTCGAGGGCGCTGGTGGCCTCGTCGAGCAGCAGCAGGGGGGCGTTTTTCAATATGGCGCGGGCAATGCTGATGCGCTGGCGCTGGCCGCCAGACAGGCGAACACCGCGCTCGCCCAGATAGGTCTGATAGCCCTCGGGCAGCTGGGACAGGAAGTCGTGCGCGTGGGCGGCCTTGGCTGCTTCGATGACTTCGGCCTCGGTGGCATCAGGGCGGCCATAGCGAATGTTTTCCAGCGCACTGGTCGAGAAAATGGTGCTGTCCTGGGGCACGATGCCGATGCGCGAGCGCAGGTCGTGCAGGCTGAGTTGTCGAATCGGGGTGCCGTCCAGAACGATGTCGCCCGACTGCGGGTCGTAGAACCGCATTAGTAGTTGGAATACCGTGCTCTTGCCTGCACCGCTGGGTCCGACCAGTGCCACCGTTTCACCCGGCTGCACATGCAGGTCGATGTGATCCAGCGCAGTTTGGTCTGGGCGCGATGGGTAGCGGAACTGCAGGTGCTGCAAGCGAATTTCAGCGCCGGCAGGGCGATGAGGCAGGCTCTGTGGTTTGGCTGGTGCCTGAATGGGTGAGCGGCTGGAGAGCAGTTCCATCAGGCGTTCGGTGGCGCCTGCGGCGCGTAGGATGTCGCCATAGACCTCGGAGAGCGCCGCGACAGACGACAGCAGCAAGATCACGTAGACCACGGTCTGGCCCATGTGGCCGGCTGAAATGCGGCCCTCTACGACCGCCTGCGTGCCTTGGTACAGGCCAAAGAGCAGGGCGCCGGTGACCGCGCTGATGATGAAGGCCACGAGTGCCGCCCGCGCACGGATGCGGCGCACGCCGGTTCGAAAGGCTGCAGCCGTGGCATCGTTAAACCGCTGGGCTTCGCGTTGTTCGGCCGTGTAGCTTTGCACCACGGGAATGGCGTTGAGCACTTCGGCGGCCAGGGCGCTGGAGTTGGCCAGACGGTCCTGGCTGGCGCGAGACAGCTTGCGCACGCGCCGGCCATACAAAATGGCTGGCAGCACGACCAACACCAGCACCCCGATGACCTGAGCCATGATGTAAGGGTTGGTGATCACCAGCATGACCAGCGCCCCCAGGCCCATGATGGAGTTGCGTAGGCCCAGAGAGAGGCTGGAGCCCACCACCGTTTGAATCAGCGTGGTGTCTGCCGTCAGGCGCGAGAGCACTTCGCCTGTGCGGGTGGTTTCAAAAAATTCTGGGCTTTGCTTCAGCACGTGGCCGTACACAGCTTGCTTCAGGTCGGATGTAATGCGCTCGCCCAGCCAGGTCACGCAGTAGTAGCGCGAAGCCGAAAAGATGCCTAGCGCTACCCCCACGCCAAAGAGGGCCAGAAAGTGACCACGCAAGGCCATGACGCGTTCAGCCGGATCGTTGGAGACAAAGCCCTGATCAATCAGGGTGCGAAGGGCGATGGGCATGACCAAGGTGGTCAGCGCAGCCAGGATCAGAAAGATCAAGGCCAGGGCAATGCGACCACGGTAGGGCTTCAGAAAGGGCGTCAGCCCAGACAAAGAGCGGGCAGAGGTCGGGGCGGCCGTGGACTCGGTGCCTGCGGCGAGGGCGGGGGTGTTTTCTGACTGGGCCATGAGACGAATGGGGAGGCGACTGTCTATTATTGCTCTTGACAATATTTGCGTAGGCAAATAAATTGATCGGCATGGTCAAACACTCTAATCCTTCTCGTGAGCCGGCAGGGGCGGCGCCTGCTCCAGTCGATTTTTACGACGCGGCTGGCTACAACAGCGAAAACTCGATTGGCTACCTGATGCGTCGCATCATGTTGATGATCGTGAACCAGGCAGACAAGCGACTGGAGTCGCTCGACCTGACCCAAGCTCAATGGGGGCCTTTGTTTCTGATTCTTCAGGGCAGGGCCACGACGCTGGCCGAGTTGTCTCGCGAATTGCAGATTGACGCAGGGGCACTGACACGAACGCTGGACAGGCTAGAGGCCAAAGGCTTGTGCAGGCGAGAGCGGTCTACCGAAGATCGCCGTGTCGTGAACCTGGCGTTGACGGATGAAGGTAAGCAGGCATCGGCCCAGGTGCCCCGTGTGCTGGCCGACGTTCATAACCATTTGCTGGCGGGGTTTTCTCGACAAGAGTGGGAGACCCTGACGAGCTTGATGCGTCGCATGCTGGCGAATGCCGAGGCCATGCGTGACGGGTGTGATTTCGGGGACGTGGGGACGAGGAATGAGTAAGCCAATAGCCTGGCGGCCTGTTGCATGGGCCTGCGTGTCATTGGCTGCGATGGCCGTGATGTCGGGTTGTGCCTCGCATCAAGACATTCAGTCGCAAGCCTCGACACACCTTTCTGCTGATCTGGGCGTGAACGAACCGGTAACCAGGGACGCCGCAGCCATCGACAGTTGGTGGCGCAGATTGGGCGACGCGCAACTGGATGAATTGGTCAAACAGGCCTTGGCCGATGCCCCTTCGATGAGCGTGGCGCAGGCGCGCATGACGCGAGCACAGGCACAAGCACGGTATGTGAGTGGCGGCGATGAACCACAAGTGCAGTTGACGGGCCAAGTGGAGCGTCAGCGCTATTCGGCCGTGGGGCTTTTCCCCCCGCCCTTGTCTGGCCATCCGATTACTTTGGGTACCTTGCAAGTGGAGGGTTCTTGGGAGTTGGATTTGTTTGGTCGACAACGTGCCGAACTGGATGCGGCCGTAGGCCAGGCCCGTGCAGCTGAGGCCGATCTGGAGGCCGCTCGCGTTTTGTTGTCGACCCAGGTGGTGCGCGCCTATGCTCAGTTGGGCCGCTTGTTGGCCCAGCGCGATGTGTTGCAGCGCTTGCTGGCCCAGCGTGAAGAGGTGTTGGGGCTGGTGAGGCAGCGCGTGCAGGCTGGATTGGATACGGCCGTGGAGCTCAAGCAAGGCGAGGGCGCCTTGCCTGATGCGCGCGTGCAGCTGGAATCGGTGCAAGAGCAGATCACCTTGGCGCGTCACGCTTTGGCCGCGTTGGTGGGCAAAGGCCCCAATGCGCTGGATGCGCTGTCTCCTGAACTGAATGGCTTGCACACTCAGGGTACGCCTGAGGCCGTGCCGGCAGATCTGCTGGGCCGCCGGGCGGACGTTCAGGCTGCTTTGTGGCGGGTGGAGTCGGCAGGGCATCAGACCGAGGCTGCGCGTGCCTTGTTTTACCCGAATGTCAACCTGGTGGCATTTGCGGGCGTCAATGCCAAAGGCCTGGATCGACTGTTTGACAGCGGCTCCCAGCAGTGGGGTTTGATGCCAGCGGTTCATTTGCCCTTGTTTGAGGGCGGGCGGCGACGCGCCAATTTGCAAGGGCGCGTGGCCGAACAGGATATGGCTGTGGCCCAGTACCACCAGGTCGTGATGGATGCCCTGCGTGACGCGGCAGACCAGATCGCCTCGGTGCAGTCACTGGATCGCCAGCGTCGAGAACAGGCTCAGGCACAGACCAGCGCCGAAGCGGCCTATCAGCTCGCCTTGCAGCGTTATCGAGCTGGCCTGGGCACCTACCTGACGGTGCTGAGTGCCGAGTCTGCCGTGTTGGCACAACGCCGTGCGGCGGTAGACCTCCAGGCTCGCACGATTGACACACAAGCTGCCTTGGTTCGTGCCTTGGGTGGTTCCTATTTCGGAGATGCTTCATGAATACAAGTCAGGCCAGTCTCGCAGAGGGCCGCAAACCTTCCCGTCCAGCCTTACGTGTGCTGGTGGGGGCCTTGGCTTTGGGTGGCGTGGCCTATGGGGCCTATCACTTCCTGATGTCGGGCAAAGTGGAGCACACCGATAACGCCTACGTTCAAGCCAATGTGATTCAGGTCACGCCCGCTGTGGGAGGCACTGTTCTTTCCATTGGAGCCGACGATACCGATCTGGTTCGCCCTGGACAGGTGTTGCTGAAGCTGGACCCTGCCGATGCGCAGGTCGCGTTGGATCAAGCCCAGGCACAGTTGGCGCAGACCGTGCGCGAAGTGCGCACTTTGTTTGCCAACAACGGCAGCCTTCAAGCGCAGATTCAGTTGCGCCAAGCGGATGTGGCCAAGGCACAAAATGAAGTCGCGAGGGCGCAAGATGATGTCAAGCGCCGAGCCCCCTTGGTGGCCACTGGCGCTGTGGGCCAGGAAGAGTTCAACCACAGCACGGCCCAGTTGACTTCGGCCCGCTCTGCTTTGGTTGCGGCACAGTCGGCCTTGAGCGCGGCACAAGAGCAGTTGGTGGCGAACCAGTCGTTGACTGACGGTACCTCGGTTGCCCAGCACCCCAATGTTGCCCGTGCTGCAGCTCGGGTGCGGGAAGCCTACTTGGCCTGGAAGCGGGTGGAGTTGCCTGCGCCAGCGGGTGGGTATGTCGCCAAGCGCAATGTGCAAGTGGGGCAGCGCATTCAGGCTGGCACGCCGGTGATGTCGCTGGTGTCGCTTGAGCAGGCTTGGGTAGATGCCAATTTCAAGGAAAGCCAGTTGCAGCGCATTCGGATTGGTCAGCCGGCCACCTTGACGGCCGATGTCTATGGCCAGAAGGTGGTGTATCACGGCTCGGTGGTGGGCTTGTCTGCTGGTACGGGGGCAGCGTTTTCTCTGTTGCCTGCGCAGAACGCCACAGGCAACTGGATCAAGATCGTGCAGCGTGTGCCGGTACGCATCGCGCTGCGGGCCGATGAGTTGAAGGCACATCCACTGCGTGTGGGCTTGTCGATGGAAGTCGAGGTGGATGTGAATCAGCAAACGGGAGCCATGCTGGCGCAGACCCCCCGCCAGGAACCGGTTGCGCGAACCGATGTGTTCGACGCCGTTCAAAAAGATGCTGAGGCTTTGGTGAATCGAATCATTGCAGCCAATGCTGGGCGCGGGGCAGGCCAGCAGGCTGCGGCCAAGCACCCGCATGCCTGAGGAGCTGCGCATGGCTCAACCTCAAGCAGCACCATTGCCGCCACTGACGGGCGGCAAATTGGTGGCGGGCACGGTGGCTTTGTCACTGGCCACGTTCATGAACGTGCTGGACTCGTCCATTGCCAATGTGTCCTTGCCGGCCATTGCGGGCGATTTGGGCGTCAGTCCGACCCAAGGTACCTGGGTCATCACCAGTTTTGGTGTGGCCAACGCCATTTCGGTTCCTTTGACTGGCTGGTTGACTCAACGGTTTGGTGCCGTGCGTCTGTTCACCTTGAGTGTGCTGCTGTTTGTGCTGGCTTCGTGGTTGTGCGGCTTTGCGCCATCGTTGGAATGGCTCATCGCATTTCGCGTGCTGCAGGGCTTGGTCGCAGGGCCCATGATTCCCCTGTCGCAAACCTTGCTGTTGGCCAGCTACCCGCCAGCCAAAGCTGGTGTGGCTTTGGCAATGTGGGCCATGACCACGTTGGTGGCGCCGGTTACTGGGCCATTGCTTGGCGGCTGGATCACCGACAACGTGACCTGGCCTTGGATTTTCTACATCAACGTGCCGGTAGGCTTGGCGGCCGCAGCGGTCACGTGGCGAATCTTTGCCAGCCGGGAAACGCCCATTCGCAAGGCCCCGATCGATTCTGTGGGGCTGGGCTTGCTGGTCTTGTGGGTGGGGTCCTTGCAGATCATGCTGGACAAGGGCAAGGAGCTGGACTGGTTTGAGAGTGCCCAGATTCAAGGTTTGGGCTGGACGGCGCTGATCGGCTTTGTCGTGTTTGTGCTCTGGGAATTGAAGCAGGACCATCCGGTTGTGGACATTCGCCTCTTTGCCCGTCGCAACTTCGTGCTCGGTGCGATGGCCTTGTCGGTGGCTTATTGCCTGTTTTTCGGCAATGTGGTGTTGGTGCCCATGTGGCTGCAGCAATACATGGGCTACACCGCTACTGCAGCGGGCATGGCCATGGCGCCCGTTGGCTTGCTGGCGATTGTGCTGTCGCCATGGGTGGGTAAGAACGTGACCAAGGTGGACCCGCGCGGTCTGTCTACCGTGGCGTTCCTGGGCTTTGCTTTGGTGCTGTGGATGCGCTCGCACTTCACGGTGCAGTCGGACATGGCCACCATCCTGATTCCCACGGTCTTGCAAGGGGCTGCGATTGCCTTCTTCTTCATTCCCTTGAGCGCCATCACCTTGTCTGGCCTGACTCCCGACAAGATCCCGTCGGCATCAGGCTTGAGCAATTTTTGCCGGATCACGGCAGGTGCCATGGGCACGTCGGTGGTCACCACCATCTGGGATGACCGAGCCACCTTGCACCATGTTCACCTGGTTGAAAAAATCAGTGTGACCGACCCTGCCGCCGTGGAAGCTATGGGGGCATTGACCCGGGCCGGTTTGAGCGTGGAGCAGGCGTTGTCGCAAGTCACGCGTTTGATCGATCAACAGGCATTCACCCGGGCAGCCGACGACGTCTTCCTGGCTTCGGCCTGGCTGTTTCTCGCCTTGATTCCATTGGTGTGGCTGGCCAGACCAGTGAGGGGGGCCGCGGTGGATGCGGGCGGCGCCCATTGAACGAAACTCAGCTGCTGATCATGCTGTTTCCGTGGGTGAGAAGCGGAACACGGCAATGCCATCGGTGAGTTGCTGCGCCTGTTTGCGCAGGTTGGTCGCCGAGTCGTTTGACTCGCGCACCAGGGCCGCGTTTTGCGAGGTCATGCTGTCGAGTTGGTTGATCGACTGATTGACCAGAACAAAACCGCTGGACTGTTCCTGCGTGGCCGACGAAATTTCGCCAATGATGTCGGTGACCTGCTGATTGCTGCGCATGATGGCCTCCATATTGGAGCCGGCTTCATTGACCAGTTGAGAGCCTGTGCCGATTTTCTCCAGGCTGTCATTGATCAGGGATTTGATCTCTTTGGCCGAATTGGCCGTGCGTTGGGCCAGGTTACGAACCTCGCTGGCCACCACGGCAAAGCCCCGTCCGCTTTCGCCGGCCCGTGCGGCCTCGACCGCAGCGTTGAGCGCGAGGATGTTGGTCTGGAAGGCAATGCCGTCGATCAGGCCGATGATGTCGGCAATTTTCTGGCTGGCCGTGGAGATGTCGTTCATGTTGGACACCACTTGGGCCATGACCTGATGGCCCTCGTTGGCGGTGGCTTTGGCGGAGCGGGCCAGTTCATCGGCCTGCTTGGCCGAGTCGGCCGTTTGCTGCACGGTGCTGGTCAGCTCATTGATGGCCTGGCTGGTTGATTCCAGGTTGCTGCTGGTGACATGGGTTCGCTCGTTGAGTTCATGGCTGCCTGAGGCGATCTGGCTGGATGCGGCCGAGACCGCGTCCACCGATTGGTGCAGCGAACTCAAGATGCGAACCCAGCCCAGGCGGGCGGAATCCAATGCGTTCATGCAGCGCCCGATTTCGTCGCGCGAGGGGGTGGCGCAACTGCGGGTCAGGTCTCCCTTGGCCAGTAGCTTGGCCACGATTTCCATTTGATGGATGGGCGACAAGATGCCTTTGACCATGCTGGTCATGATCGCCACGCCCAGGCACGACAGTGCCAGCACCACGACGATCTGAATGGTCATGTCGCGGTGGGCATCACTCTGACGCTGATTCAGTTCCGCTTCCACTTGCTCGGTGATCGACAAGGTGATGTGGTTGACGTCGTTGATGAAGGTCGAGGCGTAATCGAAAAACTCAGCAGAACGCATGCCGGCTGCTTTGCTCGATGTGTTGCCCTGAATGGCTGAGCGGGCGTCGGCTGAGAAGGTGCGCAGGGCATCCAGCTTGTCCAGTGCGGGCGCGACCAGCGTGCGGCCCAGTTCGGGGTTCAGTTGCGCAACGGCTTTGAGATGCAGATCGATGTGCGCGATGCGTTCGAGCAGTCGGCCATGGCTGTCGAGGGCTTGCTGAATGTCAGCGGCGTTGCCACCTTGGTCGCCCAGGTAGGCCGTGCCCAGGCCGCGCATGCGGGCAGCCAGTTCGCTGATGCGAGGGCCCTCCTGGAATCCGCTGATGATCAGCAGGTAGGTGGTGTCATGCGGGTCGAACAGCAGATTCGATTTGCCTGCGCTGTCGAACAGAAGGTGCAGCAATTGGTCGACGAGTTGGCTGTGCTGCGCAAAGCTGTCGTCCACATTCAGTGCGCGGCTTTGCACTTTGGCATCCAGTTCAGCAATTTGCCGAGACAGCTGGTTGGCTGTCTGGCTGAGGGCTGTGTCAAAGCCCGCTGCTTGCCATTGCGTGGCGTAGTCTTGCAGCAGCTTGGCTGGCTGCGAGGCCGATTCGTTCAGTTTGGGGCCCGTCTTGTCTGAGCCTTGAAGCCAGGGGCCCGACAGCCCTCGGTGTCGCTGCAATTGGTCAACAGCCTTGAGCAGAATCAGGGCCGGTTTGACCCCATTTTGTTCTGCTCGCGTGAAGTGAATGGTTTCCAGGCCCGAGCGGATCAGCAGACCCAGCGGAATCAGGGCAATGAAACAGATGAAGAGGCACAAGCCAATGAGGCGTTGGCGAATAGACAGGGCGTTCATGATCGTCAGTACAGCAAGTCAAACCAGTTGACAGGGATGCTGCCTGTTTGCCTGAAACCGATAAGGCCGAACAAGGTCTGGAAAATTCAATTGTTCGGTGAGCCAGTTTAGAACGCCCGTTTTTGTCCTATTTGCTGAAGGAATTCAGCACCATATTGGCGTGGATTGGCTCGTCGCACGCCAAAGTGGTGCGCCACGGCATGCTGCGTAGCCAGGTGATCTGGCGCTTGGCCAATTGGCGGGTAGCGGCAATGCCCCGTTCCATGACGGCTTCGCGTTCGCGAGGGGTGTTGAGGTCGGCCCCCGAGTCCAAGGCTTCCCAGACTTGGCGGTAGCCCACGCAGCGCATGGCGGGTAGGTCGGGGTGTAGGTCGCCTCGGGCGCGCAACTTCACGACCTCCTCGACAAAGCCTTGCTCCATCATTTGCCGATAGCGCAGGGCAATGCGTTCGTGCAGCCAGGCGCGGTCATTCGGTTCAAGCGACAGCATGATGGTGCTGGCTTGTTTGGCGGCCAATTCTTGCGGTGAGCGCGTGGTGTGAAACGATGACAAAGGCTTGCCCGTGGTGCGCCAGATTTCCAGGGCGCGCTGAATGCGTTGGGTGTCGCCGGGGGCCAGTCTTGCGGCGGTGACGGGGTCAACCTGTTGCAGTTCTGCATGCAAGGCTTGGGGGCCTTGCTCTCGCATTTGCTCATCAAGTTGGGCTCGCACCTGTGGATCGGCCGCAGGCATGTCGTCCAGCCCTTCCATGAGGGCCTTGATGTAGAGCATGGTGCCGCCCACCAGCAGCGGTGTGCGTCCACGCGCGCGAATGTCGTCCATCAGGCGATGGGTGTCCTTCACGAAGCGGGCCGCGCTGTAGCTCTCCAAGGGGTCGAGGATGTCGATGAGGTGATGGGGCACTTGCGCCAGTTCGGCAGGGCTGGGTTTGGCGGTGCCGATGTCCATGCCGCGGTAGATCAGGGCCGAGTCGACGCTGATGATTTCGATGTCGACTTCCTGCGCCAGAGCCAATGCCAGCGCAGTTTTTCCCGAGGCGGTGGGGCCGGCGAGGATCCAGGTCTTGTCGGTGCGGAGCGAGCGTGTCATGCGAAAAAGTCAGTCTGCTGCCTGCGGGGGAAGGCCATGTTTGCGAACCAGTGTAAAGGCCACCCATGCCGTGCTCATGCCGCCCAGCGTCATGCCCAGGTTCATGGGGTGGATGGAATGCGCCAGGGGCGGCAGGCTGGTGAGTTGCGACAGCACCAGCCCCACGGCAAATGCCGCCGACGCCAACACAAAGCCCGACAGGGCTGAGGCAGCGCCCGCTTGCTGGGGAAAGGCCGACACCACGCCGGTTTGCCCGCAGGGTTGATGAATGCCATGCGCGAAGGCATAGAGCCACATGCCGGGTAACAGGGCCCAGGCGGCTGGCAAATGGAACAGCTCGCTGTAAAGCGAGATGGCGGCCATGTACAAGCCGCCGGCCAGCGAGAAGCGACCCGCCAGGGCCACCGTGCCAATCAAGCCGTGGGCGGGTAGCCACCTGCGGCAAAAGAATGTGCCGATCAGATACGACAGCGACAGCGTGGCCATGAATGCGCCATAGACAGCCTTGGAGCACTGCAGGATGTTGATGAAGGCAAACGATGACAGGGCGAGGTAGACGAACAGGCCCCCGTAGGTGGACGAGGTCAGCAGCGTGTGGGCGCGGAATGTGGGGTGGCGGGCAATGCTGCCCCATTGGCGCAGCAGGTGTCCCCAGTCCAGCTGCGTCTGGCGGCGCTGCGGCGGCAGCGTTTCGGGCAAGAACAGCCACACGAACATCAAAATGAGCGACGCACAGACGGCGAGCGAGGCCATGGTGGCTCGCCAGCCCAGCCAAGTGGCGGTGAGCCCACCGGTGATGGGACCGATGAGAGCCAGGGCCCCCAGCCCGGTCATGCCGCGAGCCATGATGCGGGCGCCTTCTTCGGGTGGGAACAGGTCTCGAATCATGGCCCGTCCGCACATCACGGTGGCAGACAGGCAAGCACCTTGCGCCACACGGGCCAGCACCATGGTGTGGCCGTCTTGTGCCAACACCGTCAGCACGCTGGCCAGCACGAACAAGCTCAGGCCACTGCGCAGCACCACCTTGCGTCCCCATCGATCGGCAATGGGGCCCCAGATCAACTGGCCCATTCCGAACGAAAGGATCAGCCCCGACAGGGTAGCCTGGGCTTGCGCGGGGCTCAGGCGCAGATCCTGCTGCATCTGCGGCAGGGCGGGCAGGTACATGTCGGTGGTCAGCGGCTGCAGGCCCGTCAGCAGGGCCACCGACATCACGACCACCCAGATCGGTAGAGTCCGTTCAGAACTGTTCATCGGGGCGCAGGAATCGCCATTGCCCCAAGGGAAGGTCGCCTAAGGCAATGCGGCCCATGCGCACGCGCTTGAGGCCCACCACCTTCAGTCCTACCAGTTCACACATGCGTCGAATCTGGCGCTTGCGGCCTTCGCGCAGCACGAAGCGCAGCTGGTGTTCGTTTTGCCAAGATACCTTCGCGGGCTTGAGCTGGCGGCCGTCTAGTTCCAGACCAAAGCGCAACTGATCAATGGCTTCGGGCGGCACGATGCGTGAGACATCGGTGGCATCGGGTTGTGACTGGTATTGCACGCGCACCAGATATTCTTTTTCGACGCCCGAATCTTCCCCGATGAGGGCTTTGGCTACTCGGCCATCTTGCGTTAGCACCAGCAGACCGGTGGAGTCGATGTCGAGCCGGCCGGCTGGGGCCAGGTTGCGCAAATGACCGCGAGTCAACTGCGTGCTAACGCGGTCGGCCGACCAACGGTTTTCAGGGCGAATCAGGGTCACGGCGGGCTCGTAGCCGTCTTCGGCCTGACCGCTGACATAGCCAATCGGCTTGTTGAGCAAGATCGTGACGCGCTGTGCTTGCTGAGTGCGAGCCAACGGGTCAATGGTGATGCTGACATCGGGGAACACGCGCGTGCCCAATTCATCGACCACCTCGCCATTGACGCGAACCCAACCTTGCTCGATCCATTCATCGGCCTCGCGTCGCGAAGCCACGCCGCGTTCGCTCATGAGTTTGGACAAGCGCATGCGGCCATCGTCGTGGCTGCTCTCCTTGGGCTGAGCAGGCACAAAGGGGCGGGGACGGTCGTCGCGGTCATCGCGTTCCGAGCGTGTCGGCCGCGCTGGGCGTGTGTCCTGCCGGTCGCGGGCGTCGTATGGGTCGTAAGGGCTGCGGCGTTCGGTGCGTTGACCTCGTTGCGCCGATCCGCTACGAGGACTGCGGTCATCGCGACTACCTCGGTCAGGATAGTCTGCGCGCGGGCTACGTTCGGCGCGAGCAGGGTGGTCGCCATCGCGAGATGATCGCTCGAAGCGCTCGCCTCGTTCGGCAGGGCGTGCGTAGTCGTTGCGCTCTGTACGTTGGGCGCGTTCTTCTCGGGCCTTGGCTGCTTGCTCGGCGGTGGGGCGCTGGCGTGGGGCGGTGCCGCTGCCGCGCACGGGGGCGCGGCGCGGGCCGCGATCGCCTTCGGCGGCAGGGGTGCCCGTGGCGGGCTTGTTGAGCGTCAGCTTCTTGCGTTCGGTCATGGCAACTTTCAAGACAGGAGATCAGCGACCGCGAAGGAACAACGCATCGAGTTCCTTGAGCGTGAGTTGGCGCCAGGTGGGGCGCCCGTGGTTGCATTGGTCTACGCGTTCGGTCGCTTCCATGTCGCGCAGCAGGGCATTCATTTCGGTCAGGGTCAAGCGGCGGTTGGCTCGTACGGCGCCATGGCAGGCCATGGTGGCCAGCAACTCGTGCTGGGCGCGTTTGATGACGTCACTGGCCTCAACTTGGGCCAATTCCGCCAGAACAGATCGGGCCAGCTCAATGCCGTCCGCTTGGGTCAAGGCCTGAGGAGTGGAGCGCAAGGCCAGCTTGCTGGGTCCGATCGCGTCCAGATCCAGCCCCAGGCTCAGCAGGGTGTCTCGTTGGGTTTCGGCGGTGGCCATTTCCTGCGGCGTGGCGGCAAACACCAACGGAATCAGCAGGGGCTGGCTTTCCAGCCGTTCGTGCGCCAACTGGGCCTTCAGGCGCTCGTACACCACACGTTCGTGCGCGGCGTGCATGTCCACAATGATCAGGCCCTTGGCGTTTTCGGCCAGTACGTAAATGCCGCCAATTTGCGCCACAGCACGGCCCAGGGGCCAGTCATGTGGGGCATCTGCTTGAGCGTCGGCGCTGGCTGGTGTCCCCAACGGCGTCCCCAATTGCGTCCCCAATTGCGACCCCAATTGCGCCACGCTGCCCCAATTCGCCGTGTTGATGCGTTCTTGCACCTGCACGCCCAGCGTGAGCGCAGCGTGGTCGGAGCCATCGGCCAGCGGGTTGGTTCTGACTTTCGGCGCAGCGTCTTGCGATGGCTCGGCCACGGGCCAGCCCGCCCAGCGTTGGCTCAAGGCGGCGTCAGCCACCACGGGCGCACCCAGGGGCAGGGCCGATTGATCGCGTGTCATCAGCGGCAGGGTGGGGGCGGTGCCTGCGCCCTGCGTGGGCATGGACATGGCTGAACCGGTAGCCGTGACGTGGCTGGGTTTGCCACCCGTGGTCGGTGCCAATGTCTCGGCCCCCTCGGTGGCCATCGGGGTCGACAGGGTCTGGGCTCGAGACAAAGCCAAGCTGGCTTCCACGGCCTTGCGTACCGCTTGATGCACTTCGCGCGAGTCGCGGAAGCGCACTTCGATCTTGGTGGGGTGCACGTTCACATCGACCCGATCCGGGGCGATTTCGATGAACAGCACATAGGTGGGTTGGCGCGAACCGTGCAGCACATCTTCGTAGGCCGCGCGAATGCCGTGCGCAATCAGCTTGTCACGCACATATCGGCCGTTCACGTAGCAGTATTGCCAGTCGGATCGCGAACGTGCCGCATCGGGCAAGCCCGCTCGGCCATGCACGCGCATGGGGCCAATGGTCAGGTCAACCGGGCGGCTGTTTTGAATGAAGTCGTCGCCCAGCACGTCCATCACCCGTTGCTCGGGCGTGCCGGCTCGCCATTTTTCAACCAGCTTGCCTTCGTGCCACACATCAAACCCGACATCGGGGCGGGCCAGGGCGTGGCGCCGCACAGACTCCAGGCAATGTGCCAGTTCGGTGGCTTCGCTTTTGAGGAATTTGCGGCGGGCCGGGGTGCTGAAAAACAGCTCGCGCACCTCCACGCTGGTGCCAATTTGCCGGGCAGCGGGGCTCAGTTCGCCTGAGCGGGCGTCCAGCCGGTTGGCGTGGCCATCGTGTTGGGTGCGGCTGGCCACCGCCATTTCCGACACCGAGGCAATCGCTGCCAAGGCTTCCCCCCGAAAACCCATGGTGCCCACGTTCTCCAGATCGTCAAGCGATCGAATCTTGCTGGTGGCGTGGCGGCGCAGCGCCAGGGGCAATTCATCCACGGGAATGCCGTGACCGTCGTCTTCGACCAGGATGTGTCGAATGCCACCGGCCATCAGCTTCAGAGTGATCTGGCTGGCGCCAGCATCCAAGGCGTTGTCGACCAACTCCCGCACAACGGACGCCGGGCGCTCGACCACCTCGCCGGCGGCAATCTGGCTGATGAGTTCGTCGGGCAGCTCACAAATCGAGCGTCGGGCGGGTGCGGATGTGGTCATGCCCGGGATTGTACGAAGCTGCCCCGATAATGCGCGGATGGACATCGCACACTTTCTGATTGATTTCATCCTCCACGTCGACAAACACCTGGCCGAATTCGTCCAGATGTACGGCGTTTGGGTCTACGCCTTGCTTTTCCTGATCGTGTTTGTCGAAACCGGTCTGGTCGTCATGCCCTTCCTGCCGGGCGACTCGCTGCTGTTCATCGTGGGCACCCTCTGCGCTTCGGGCTCCATGAGCTTGCCGGTGGCCATGGCGGTACTGCTGGTGGCGGCCATTGGCGGCGATCAGTTGAACTACAGCATAGGTCGGTATCTGGGCCCCAAGGTGTTCCAGTGGGAGGACTCGCGCTGGTTCAACCGCAAGGCTTTCAACGCGGCGCACGAGTTTTACGAAAAACATGGCGGCGTCACCATCATCGTGGCCCGTTTCATGCCGTTCATTCGCACCTTCGCGCCGTTCGTGGCTGGTGTGGCTGAGATGAACCGCAGCACCTTCACGGCCTTCAACGTGGTCGGGGGCCTGATCTGGGTGGTGGGCCTGACCTTGGCGGGTTATTGGTTCGGCAACATTCCTTTTGTGCAGGCCAATCTCAGCAAGATCATCTGGGCCATGATCTTGGTGCCCGGTTTGATTGCGCTGTTCAGTGGCTGGAAGGCAGCCCGATCCAGCCAAAAGGTGGCTGGCTGATTGACCTGTCCAAGCGCGTTCTCATCACAAAACGGCCCATCTGGGCCGTTTTTCTTTGGGCGCAGCGATTACACCGCCCGGTTGCGGGCCAAAGGAGGGTTTTTGGCGAAATACCGCTGAATGCCCAGCAGCAAGGCGTCTGCCAATTGGTGCTGGTAATCGTCGTCGTTGAGTTTGGACTCTTCTTCGGGGTTCGAGATGAACCCCGTTTCAACCAGAATGGACGGGATATCGGGGGCCTTCAACACAGCAAATCCGGCTTGCTCCACATGGGCTTTGTGCAGTTTGCTGACCTTGCCCAAATGGCCCAGCACGGCGCTGCCCAGTTTCAGGCTGTCTTTGATCTGGGCCGTGGTCGACATGTCGAGCAGGGCTTTCAACACCCCTGCGTCCTTGGCCCTGAAGTTGACGCCGCCCACCACGTCACTGGCATTTTCCTTTTGGGCCATCCACCGGGCGGCTGCGCTGGTGGCACCGTTTTCCGATAGCGCAAACACCGAGGCGCCACGTGCTTTCGGGTTCATGAACGCATCGGCGTGAATGGAGACAAACAGATCGGCCTGCACCCGTCGGGCTTTCACCACGCGCTCCTGCAGGGGCACGAAGTAGTCAGACTCGCGCGTCAGCATGGCGCGCATGCCTGGTTGGGCGTTGATTTTGGCGCGCAGTTTTTGCGCCACCGCCAACACCACATCCTTTTCATACAAGCCGCTGGGGCCCACCGCTCCGGGGTCTTCGCCACCGTGCCCGGCATCCAGTGCGACGATGACCAGGCGCTGGGCCCCCTTGCGGCCGGGCACGCCGGTGTTTTGGTCCACCAACGCCACCTCGCGCTCGGGCTTGTCAGGCATAGGCAGGTCCTTGCCGTCTTTGCCTTTGGCCACAGCCGTGGCTTTGTCACCTGGTTTGCGTTTGAGGTCGCCAATGAACTCGCCCAAGGCATCGTTGACGCTGTTGGCGGCTTGCGCAGATTGCGCGCTGCCCGCTTGGGCGGGACGTGCGGGTGTGCTGGCCGCAACGTCCGCGGTGGCGACAGCGGGGCTACCAGTGGATGTGGGGGCAGGGGTCCCCAAGCTGGCTGGCGGTGTGCGGGTGGGCGTTTGCAATGCCAGTTGTGGGTCGGGCGCTTGAGTAGGGTACAGGTCAAACACCAAGCGGTGCTGGTAAGCCGCGACCGGCGCCAGGCCGAAAACCTGGGGCTTGATGGCTTGCTTGAGGTCAATGACCAGTCGCGCCACCTTTGGGCGGTTTTGCCCCACGCGAATGCCGGCAATGTAGGGGTCGTCGTTCGAGACCTTGCGCACCAGGTCCTTGAGCTGGTGGTTCAGCTCCAGGCCCTCCACGTCAATCACCAGGCGGTCTGGGTTGGGTACGGCAAAGTACTGCGCCTTGAGTTCGGTATCCGATTCCAGCGTGACCCGGGTGTAGTCGGAGGCCGGCCACACGCGCACCGCCAGCAACTGCGCGCCCCAGGCCAGTTCGCGCGGGCCCAAGCACAGCACCACGCTACCCGCCAAGGCCTGCTGAAGCATGCGGCGGCGGCCCGCGTGAAGGGCGGGCGAAGCAGAAGGGGCGTGATCGGCGCGCTTACTCATGCACAGACCCTCCCTGAAACACACTAGGGGCGGTCACTTCAAATGATGACTCATTGCTGGTGTCTGTCAAGGACGACAACCAGAACCGGCCCTGAACCGATATGCCCTTGACACGCACAATGCGGTGGTCGTTGGCCAGGGGCTCAATGACCACCTGCAGATCGGGGCGTGGCAGCAGGCCCGCCGCCTTGTCTGGCCATTCCACCAGCTTCAGCCCGGGGCTGGCAAACAGATCGCGAAAGCCCGCGTCTTCCCATTCCTGTGGGTCATTGAAGCGGTAGAAATCAAAGTGATAGGCCGCCGCGATGGGGCTTTCGTGCTGTTCCACAACCGCATAGCTGGGGCTTTTGATGCGGCCTTCAACCCCCCAGGCACGCAAAAGGTGCCGGGTGAAGGTGGTCTTGCCGGCGCCCAAGGTGCCATGCAACTCGATGATGGCCGAGCCACCCTGGCTGAGTTGCGGAATCAGTGCTTTGGCCAGGCGAGAGGCCATGACGGCGCAATCGCCTTCGTCTTTCCAGACAAAGTCGGCTTGAGAGGGGCCAAAAGAGGAGTCAGAGCTTGCTACGATCGTCACATGAATCAGGCACAGCTTACTCAGGAAAACGCAACGGAGGCGACGGCACGAGGGGTGCCGGACGCTTCGGTCGTGATGGGCAAGCTGCGCCAATGGGCCACGGAACTCGGATTTTCACAGATTGGCGTAGCCGATGTGGATTTGTCAAGTGCCGAAGCGGGTTTGCTGGCCTGGCTGGAGGCGGGGTTTCACGGCAGCATGCACTACATGCAGGCTCATGGGCTCAAGCGCGCTCGGCCGGCGGAGCTGGTTCCAGGCACCGTACGCGTGGTCACGGCACGCATGGACTATTTGCCCAAAAGCCTGCCGTCAGATTGGCAGGCGGTGGAATGGGCCAGGCTGTCTCAGCCCGATCAAGCTGGCGTGTCGGTCTATGCACGTGGACGCGACTATCACAAGGTGTTGAGGGCTCGTTTGCAGACCCTGGCACAACGACTGGCTGATGAAGTGGGCCCCTACGGGTTTCGCGTGTTCACCGATTCGGCCCCTGTGTTGGAGGTGGAGTTGGCCTCACGCAGCGGCCTGGGGTGGCGCGGGAAGCACACCTTGTTGCTGTCGCGCCAGGCGGGGTCGTTCTTCTTCTTGGGCGAAATTTTCATTGACGTGCCCTTGCCCGTAACCGAACCCGAAACCGCCCATTGCGGCAGCTGTCAGGCCTGTCGCGATGTGTGCCCCACGCAGGCGATTGTGGGCGACAAGCGCGTAGATGCCCGCCGTTGCATTTCCTACCTCACCATCGAACACGACGGGGCCATTCCCGAAGACTTGCGACCCTTGTTGGGCAACCGCATTTACGGCTGCGACGACTGCCAGCTGGTCTGCCCCTGGAACAAGTTTGCTCAACGCGCCACCTTGCCTGACTTCGATACCCGCAAGGCCTTGGATGGGCCGGGGCTACTGGACCTGTGGGCCTGGGATGAACCCACCTTCTTACGCCTGACCGAGGGCAGCCCCATTCGGCGCATTGGGCATGAACGCTGGCAGCGCAACCTGGCCGTGGCCATGGGCAACGCACTGGCAGGCTACCCTGGCAATGGGCTGAGTATTTCCGCCCGCGATGCCATTGAAAATGCCCTGCGCGCCCGATTGCAAAGTACGCATGCTTCACATGGTTCGGGCGATGCAGGGCATCCAGGTGATCGGGCTGGGTGCAGCGAACTGCTGGCCCAGCACATTGAATGGGCCTTGGCTCAGTCGTTGACCAGCACCAGCTTGCCGCGCACCTGACGCGAGCCCATCAGCGCGAACGCTTCCTTCAACTGCGACATGGGCAGCTTGTGCTCGATCACGGGTTTGATCTTGCCTTCCATGTACCAGGCAGCCAGTTGCATCAGGCAAGCGGCATTGTTCTGAGGTTCGCGCTTGGCAAACTCGCCCCAGAACACGCCCATCACCGAGGCGCCCTTCAACAAGGTCAGGTTCAGTGGCAGCGAGGGAATGGCGCCATTGGCAAAGCCAATGATCAGGTGGCGGCCGCGCCAGGCAATCGAGCGGAAGGCCGCTTCCGTCAGGTCGCCGCCCACCGGGTCGTAGACCACGTCGGGGCCCTTGCCCTCGGTCAGCGTTTTGAGTTCATCACGCAGGTTGGCGGTGCTGTAGTTGATGGTGGCGTCAGCGCCCAACTGCTTGCACAACGCGCATTTTTCGTCAGACGAGGCTGCGGCAATCACTTTGGCGCCAGCCGCCTTGGCGATCTGAATGGCTGCGGTGCCCACGCCGCCGGCTGCGCCCAGCACCAGCACGGTTTCACCGGCTTTCAGCGCTGCGCGGTCCATCAGCGCGTGGTAGGTGGTGCCATAGGTGCATAGAAAAGCGGCAGCGTCTTCGAACGAGAAGGCGGGGGGCAGGGGCATGAGCACGGCAGCAGGGGCCACCGCGTGGGTGCCAAATCCACCCAGGCCGGCAAAACCAGCCACCGAGGTGCCCACGCTCAGGTGCTTGACGCCTTCGCCCACGGCTTCCACCACGCCGGCGAATTCCGCGCCGGGCACGAAGGGCGGGTTGGGCTTCATTTGATACTTGCCCTGAACGATCAGCAGGTCAGGGAAGTTCAGGCTGGCCGCCTTGATGGCGATGCGAACCTCGCCCTTGCCGGGCTCCGGGGTGGGCACTTCTTTCCAGGTCAGGGCGTCCACGCCAGTGGGGTTGTCGCAAATCCAGGCTTTCATGGTGTCTCCGGTGGGGATCCGATGGGAATGGGTTGGCGGGCATGTTAGCAGCGCCCGGCAGCCTAAAATCCGGCCTTCTTTCCATGCGCGTGCGGCTTTGGGCCAGCCACGAAACCGATGTCTTCGATTCCCCCTCTTGATTCAGGCCGACTGCCGCGCTGGCTGTGGTTGGTGGCCCTGTTGTCCTTGGCCATGCGCTTGTGGGTTTCGGCGGTGCTACCCATGACGGGAGACGAGGCCCTGTTTTACTGGTGGTCGCGCTTTCCGGATTACGGTTACTACGATCACCCGCCCATGGTGGGCTGGTGGATTGCGGCTTCCCGTACCTTGCTGGGCGAATCGGAGTGGGCTGTGCGCATGACTGCCTCCTTGCTGCCCCTGGGGGTGGGCGCTGCGATGTGGTGGGCCTGGGCCCCACAAAATCGCGAACGAGCCGCTTGGGCTGTTTTGCTGTTCTGGCTGGCCCCGGTGAACTGGTTGGGGGCCCTGGTCACCACCGATACCCCCTTGATTTTCTGGGCGGCCTGGTCGGCTGCCGCCATGGTGCGGGCCGAGGCGCGCACGCAGCACACGGGCGATCAGGGCCAATCGGCTTGGGGCTTGTATGCGCTCAGCGGTGTTTTTCTGGGGCTGGCATTTTTGTCGAAGTACTTTGCCGTGCTGCTGGGCGTGGCCTATGCGGTGTACTTCGCGGCGTTTCAACGCAAGAACTGGCGTGGCCTGTTGTGGTTGGTGCTGGCCAGCTTGCCTGCGGTCGCGGTCAACGTGATGTGGAACCTGCACCACTGCTGGACCAACATCATGTTCAATCTGTTCAACCGCAATGAAGAGGCGGCCTTCTCAGTGGGTAAGCCTTTGGCCTATTTGGGCATGATGGCGTACTTGATCAGTCCTGTGGTGATCTGGCTGGCGGTTCGCCACCGGCAGGCTTTGATGGCCACGTTGCGCTCGCAAAAGCTGGTGGCCTGCATGGCCCTCGTGCCTTTGCTGTGCTTTGGGCTCATGTCGGGCAAGAAGGTCATTGGCTTGCATTGGGTGCTGGGTTTTTATCCCTTCCTATTCGTGTTGTTGGCCTGGATGCTGCCTGCCTCGGCCCTGAAAACTGCGGCCAAAGGCCTCGCCGTGTTCCTGGGTTTGCACCTGTTGGTGGCCGTGGGCGCTTCAACCCTGAAATTGGAGCAGCTGCAATCGTTCAAGCATTACCACCGACTGGTTGAAGCAGCTCGGGCCGAACAGGTGGTGGCCCAGGCACAGGCCCCGGGGGTGGTGCTGATGGCTCGCGCCTACTCGTCGGCCTCAATCTATGGCTATGCTGCGGGGCACCACGTGCCTGTGTTTGGCATGGGCAGTGTGCATGCCCGGCAAGACGATCTGGTGTTTGACTACAGCAGCGTGAACGGCAGGACCATCCACGTCATCTTGGACCGCGAGCCCGATCTGGCTGACTACCAGCCCTATTTCGACACCGTTCAGGTGCGTGCGATTCAAGTCAGCGGGGCAGACTTTTACGTGGTTGAAGGGCAGGGGTTTCGGTATGAGGCTTACCGGAACCAGGTCATGGCGCAAATCAACCGCCTGTATTACCGTTTCCCTAGTTGGTTGCCGGTCAAGGGGTGCGTGTTTTGTGAGCGCTTCTGTGGCCAAGCGCGCTGCCAGCCTTGAGCCCCTCCGGGTTATGGGGCGATCGTGAAGCCCACCACTTAGAATCCCTCTTTTGCCCCCCAAGTCCTATGTCTGCTGAGTCCCAATCGTCTTTGCCCGTGGTCATTGTGGGGGCTGGCCTGGCCGGGTTGACCGTCGCCCTGCATCTGGCCGAAACGCAGCCGGTGATCGTGCTGGCCAAGCGCCAGTTTGGTGAGGCGGCCACGGCCTGGGCACAAGGCGGCATCGTGGGCGTGTTGGGCAGTGATGACAGCATCGACTCGCATGTGCGTGACACGCAGGAAGCTGGAGCCGGCCTGGTCGATGAGCGCACGGCCGAGTTCATAGCCCGCCACAGCGCCGAGGCCGTGGAGTGGTTGGTCAAATGCGGCGTGCCGTTTTCACCTGATCCTGAAGGCCCTTTGGGCTTGCACCTGACTCGTGAAGGCGGCCATGCCGTCAGGCGCATTGCGCATGCCGCTGATGCTACAGGCAAGGCCATTCACGACGTGCTGCTTGATGAGGTGCGTCGCCACCCCAACATTACCTTGCGCGAGAAGTGGATGGCGATCGATCTGATCACCAACCGGCACCTCAAGCGCAGCGGCGTGCCATCCCCTCATGGGGACCTGGCCCAGCGGTGCCATGGCATCTATGCCTTGGACATTGAAAACCAGCGGGTAGAAACTTTGCCGGCGTCGGCCGTGGTCATGGCCACAGGCGGGGTGGGCAAGGTCTATCGCTACACCAGCAACCCAGAAACCTCAACGGGTGACGGCATTGCCATGGCTTGGCGGGCCGGCTGCCGCGTGGCGAACATGGAGTTCATCCAGTTCCACCCCACGTGCCTGTACCACCCGCAGGAGCGCAGTTTCCTGATCACCGAAGCCTTGCGAGGTGAGGGCGCCATTTTGCGTTTGCCCGACGGCACCCGCTTCATGCCTGAACACGATGAGCGCAGTGAGTTGGCCCCGCGTGACATCGTGGCCCGCGCCATTGACTTCGAGATGAAAAAGCATGGTCTGGATCACGTCTGGCTGGATGCCACCCACCTGGGTGAGGCCTTCCTCAAGGAACATTTCCCCACCATCCACGCCCGTTGTCTGTCACTGGGCATCGACATTGCACGCCAGCCTATTCCCGTGGTGCCTGCAGCCCATTACACCTGCGGTGGCGTGGTAACCGACTTGCATGGCCGCACCGACCTGCCTGGACTGTATGCCGTGGGCGAGACCACCTACACCGGCTTGCATGGCGCCAACCGCCTGGCCAGCAACTCCTTGCTGGAGTGCGTGGTGCTGGGGCGAACCTGCGCGGAAGACATCCAGGCGCAAATTCCCGAGTCCATGCCCAAATTGCCGGGCTGGGATGAAAGCCAGGTCTCGGATGCTGACGAAGAGGTCGTCATTTCCCACAACTGGGACGAGTTGCGCCTGCTGATGTGGAACTATGTGGGCATTGTGCGCACCACGCGCCGCCTGGAGCGTGCGCTGCACCGCATCAAGCTGCTGCGCAGTGAAATCGACGATTACTACGCAGCTTTCCGCGTAACGCGCGATTTGCTGGAATTGCGCAACCTGGTCGACTGCGCCGAGCTGATCGTGCGTTCAGCCTTGTCGCGACAAGAAAGCCGGGGGCTGCATTTCAGCCGCGATTACCCCCGAACCCTGCCAGTCAGCTTCCCCACCATTCTGTGCAAGAAGGCCAAGAAGAAGGATGCCTGGCTGCCTTGAGGGCCGGCCGCCTCAGCGGCGCGCGCGCATGGCCACACGGGCCTGAACGAACTCGAAGGCGTAGCCCACGGCTTCGTTGACGAGCTTTTCATTTTCCGCGCGCTCTTTCTCGGTCAAATAGAACGCCAGGTCCACCTGGTGGCGAATGTAGCGGGTGGGCAGGCGGTTCAGCGCTACGCAGGCCACGTCGGGCAGCAGGTCTTCATCGAGCGCCGGGTACTGGTGCGCAACGGCCATCACGGCGTCGACCACAGGGTGCTCGTAGTAGTTGCGCAAAGAGGTGAAATCGGCAGGCATGGGGTGTCACTCCCTGAATGAGACTTCACAGTGTGGCGCAGTGGGCGGTTTTTGTGGCGTGAAAAACCGCCGCGCAAACCCGTTTCTTGTGCGTTTGACGCGGGTTTGCGCGTTCAGCCTGGATCAGCCAATACGCTCTAAAACGCGCAGTGAGAAGTCAACCGCCTTGACGTCCTTGGTCAGCTTGCCAATGGAGATGCGATCCACCCCGGTGACGGCAATGTCGCGCAATTGATCCAGGGTGACACCGCCCGACACCTCCAGCAAAGCCTCACCTTGGGCCAGTTCCTGGTTGATGGCCACCGCGGCACGCATCATGTCGTAGTCGAAGTTGTCCAGCAGCACGCTGCGGGCCTGGGCTTTCAAGGCTTCGCGCAGTTCGTCTAGCGTTTCCACCTCGACCTGAATGGTGATCTGGTCGCGCAAAGGGGCTTGTTGGGCGGCGACCAACTCTTGGGCGTTGCGCACAGCGGCGGTCACGCTGCCAGCGGCGGCAATGTGATTTTCTTTGATCAGAATGCCGTCGTACAGCGCCAGGCGCTGGTTGGCGCCACCGCCCACGCGCACGGCGTACTTCTGGGCCAGACGCAAGCCGGGCAGGGTCTTGCGGGTGTCCAGCACCACGCAGCCGCGTGGGTTGGGCGAGGCGCCTTCAATGGCCTTCATGTGGCGGTGGGTCAAGGTGGCCACCGCCGACAAGGTTTGCAGGAAGTTGATGCTGGGGCGCTCGGCGGTCAGCAGGGCGCGGGCATTGGCTTCGATCAGGCAGACCTCGGTGTCGGCCTTCATCAAATCGCCCTCGGCGTAGGCCCAGGTTACGGTGGCTTTCGGGTCAAGCTTGAACAGCGTGCCTTCCAGCCATTCACGACCACACAGCACGGCTTCTTCCCGCACGATCAGGCGGGCTTTGACGCGTTGATCGGCGGGAACCAGTTGGGCCGTCCAGTCGCAAATGCCCACGTCTTCAAACAGGGCATCGCGGATGTTGCGCTCGCGCGCTTCGGTCAGGGTTTCGTTGTGGTCAAACATGATGAAAAACGATCAGGCGGCGCCAATGTTGGAGACAAAGCCCTGTGCGGGCTTGGTAATCGAAGCGGGGTTGCGGGCCACGAAGTCGAGCATGCGGTCAATGCAGCCCTTGGCCTTGACGCGTGTGACCTCATCGACTGAAATTTCGCCAGTACCTTGCTCCAGGCAGGCCAGCACGCCTTGCAGGCTGTTCATGGCCATCCAGGGGCAGTGCGCGCAGCTCTTGCAGGTGGCGCTGTTGCCGGCGGTGGGGGCTTCGATCAGCACCTTGTTGGGGGCCATCTGACGCATGCGGTGCAAGATGCCGTTGTCAGTGGCCACGATGAATTCGGGCGCATCAGACTCGACCACGGCTTTGAGCAATTGCGATGTTGAGCCGACCACATCGGCCTGCGCGACCACGCTCTCGGGTGATTCTGGGTGAACCAGCACCAAGGCTTTGGGGTGATCTTTTTTGAGCAGATCCAATTCCAGGCCCTTGAACTCGTCGTGCACGATGCACGCACCGTTCCACATCAACATGTCGGCGCCGGTTTCTTTCTGGATGTAGCGACCCAGGTGGCGATCAGGGGCCCACAAGATCTTTTCGCCTTGATCCTTCAGGTGTTTGACGATGGACAAGGCGCACGAGCTGGTCACCATCCAATCCGCGCGGGCTTTGACGGCTGCGCTGGTGTTGGCATAGACCACGACCTTGCGATCGGGGTGGGCGTCG
>CAYVOP010000013.1:0-37048 GCA_964453105.1 uncultured Aquabacterium sp.
GAAGGGTGAGGTCGAGCGTGGTGGCCATGTTGTCCCTAGAATCCCCTGATCGTACCCGGCACTGAGACAGGTTTGAACAAGATGGTTCCAACGACAACTATGAACGTCCCCCCTGAGGGCCGTATCGGCATCGTGGCGCTGGCCACCCGGGCTCTGGAGATTGAAGCCCAGGCCCTGTTGGGGCTCAAGCAACGTCTGGATGGCCCCAGTGGTGAGGCCTTTGCCCAGGCGGTGCGCATCGTGCTGGCCTGCGAGGGCCGTCTGGTGGTGATGGGCATGGGCAAGAGCGGCCACGTGGGCCGCAAGATCGTGGCCACGCTGGCCTCCACCGGCACGCCTGCCATGTTCGTGCACCCCGCCGAAGCCCACCATGGGGACTTGGGCATGGTCACGCCGGGTGATGTGGTGTTGGCCATTTCCAATTCGGGTGAAAGTGAAGAGCTCACGGCCTTGCTGCCTGTGCTCAAGCGCCTGGGCGTACCGCTGTTGGCCATGACGGGTCGCCCCGACTCGGCTTTGGCGCGGCACGCCGATGTGGTGCTCGACAGTGCCGTCGAGCAAGAAGCCTGCCCGCTGAACCTGGCCCCCACCGCATCCACCACGGCCCAGATGGCCCTGGGCGATGCCCTGGCCGTGGCCTTGCTGGAGTTGCGTGGCTTCAGGGCCGAAGACTTTGCTCGCTCGCACCCCGGCGGATCGCTGGGCCGCAAGTTGCTGACCCACCTGCGCGATGTGATGCGCTCGGGCGCGGCGGTGCCGCGTGTCAGCCCTCAGGCTGGATTTGGTGAACTAATGAGCGAGATGAGCGCCAAGGGCCTGGGCGCTGCCGCCGTGGTCGATGCCCATGGCCGTGTGGCTGGCATCTTCACCGACGGTGATTTGCGTCGCAAGATTGAAGCGGGCGTGGACCTGCGCACCGTGCTGGCCGGCGAGGTGATGACGCCCGGGCCCCGCACCATTCGCGACGACGTGCTGGCCGCTGAGGCCGTGTCCCTGATGGAAGCCCATCGCATCAACGTGCTGCTGGTGGTCGATGCGGACGGCGTGCTGGTGGGCGCAGTCAACACCAACGACCTGATGCGCGCCAAGGTGATCTGACATGCGCACGATTGAACCCACCCTGAGTTTTGACGAGGCCCTCAAGCCCAAGGCTTCGCGCATCAAGGCGGCCATTTTTGATGTGGACGGCGTGCTGACCGATGCCACCCTGTACATCAGCGAAGCGGGCGAAACCCTCAAGGCCTTCAACGCCCTGGATGGTCATGGTTTGAAGTTGCTGGCGCAAGGCGGCATCACGCCCATCGTCATCACCGGCCGCGATTCACCTGCGGTGCGTCGCCGGCTGAAAGACCTGGGGGTGACCCATGCCGTGTTCGGCGCGCATGACAAGCTGGCCGCTGCAGGCCCTGTGCTGGCCGAGTTGGGCGTGGCCTGGGATGAGCTGGCCGTGATGGGTGATGACTGGCCCGATTTGCCCTTGCTGGTGCGAGCCGGCCTGGCTCTGGCCCCGGCCAATGCCCATGCCGAAGTGCGTGCCCTGGCCGACTACACCAGCGCCTTGCGTGGCGGCCAAGGCTTTGCCCGCGAGTGCTGTGACCTGATGCTGTGGGCCACGGGTCGTTACGCCGCCCTGTTGCATGGGCATCTGGAAACCCTGGACACCAATGTGCATGGTGGCCCCAAGGAGGGTCGGGCATGACCCTGTTCGAGCGTGCTGTTGCCGGGTTTCAGGCCAACCTGCCCATGCTGTTGGCGGCGGGGCTGGCTGGCTTTACCTGGTGGCTGATTCAGGCCACGCCGAAAGACGAGGGACCGGCCAGGCGCGCGCGCGCGGCCAGCACCCCCGACTATGTCTTGACCGAGGCTACCGTAGCCAGGTTCGACGCCAAGGGGCGTTTGCAGGGCGTGGTTGATGGGCAGTCGATTCGACACTACCCGGGTGACGACCAATTGCAGATCGATCAAATGGTGCTGTCTGCCCGCGATGAAAAGGGCCAAGGTCTGCACGCGGTGGCACGCGAAGGTCTGGCCAATGGCCAAGCCGAAGTGGTGGTGATTCGAGGTGGCGCGAAAGTGGTGGCCACGCCAGCCTCGGGCGCCATGGCCGGCGGACGCACGATGCGCGGGCCGGTGCGCATGCATGGCGAATCGTTCCAGATTGATGCCAAAACCCACGTGCTGACCTCGGACCAGCCGGTGACCGTGGTGCATGACAGTGGTGAGATCGATGCCACCGCGATGCGCTACGAACAGTTGACCGGCATCACCCAGTTGCAAGGGCGGGTGGTGGGGCACTACAACGGTTTGCCAAGTCGCTGATGAGTCGCCTGGTTTTCATCACCGGCGCATCCAGCGGCATCGGTCAGGCCTTGGCCGAGCGCTATGCGCGTGAGGGGTGGCGCGTGGCCCTGGTGGCCCGTCGGGTGCTGGCCTTGCAGGACTGGGCTCGCGCCCAGGGCCTGGGGCCGGATCGATGCGCGGTCTTTGCCGCAGATGTGCGCGACGAGGGGCAACTGCGGCAGGCTGCCCAATCTTGCATGGACCTGTGGGGGGTGCCCGATGTGGTCATTGCCAACGCCGGCATCAGTGTTGGCATTGATTTGGACTATGCCGAAGACCTGGCCGTGTTGCGCGACCTGATGGACACCAATGTGATGGGGCTGGCCGCCACCTTTCAGCCTTTCATCGGCCCGATGAAGCAACGCGGTTCGGGTACCCTGGTGGGGGTGGCAAGCGTGGCGTCGGTGCGTGGCTTGCCTGGGCACGCGGGCTACTGCGCCGCCAAGGGGGCCGTGGTTCAGCTATGCGAAACCCTGCGCGGGGAACTGAAGCCCCATGGCGTGGCGGTGGTCACCCTGGCCCCTGGCTATGTGGCCACACCGCTGACCCGCGACAACGACTACCCCATGCCTTTCTTGATGCAGCCCGATCGCTTTGCCGACCTGGCTGTGCGGGCCATTGACGCGAAGGTGCGGTGGCGGGTCATTCCCTGGCAAATGGGGGTGGTGGCCGCCGTGCTGAAGTTCATGCCCCGCAGTTGGTTTGATGCGGTGGTGGGGGCCCAACGCCACCGCAAGAAGCGTCGCCGCTAGTCGACGGCTCAGTGATGGCCGTGGCCATGTCCGTGGCCCTTGCCTTTGCCATGTCCGCGATGGTCGTCGTCGTGGTCGTGTCGATCGTAGCGGTCATGGTCATGGCGACGGTCGCCCCAGCGAGGGTCGTCTTCCCGCACGAAATAGACCGGCTGGTTGCAGGCCTGGTAGCGGCCGCAATAGCGCGCCCATTGCTTGTAGTGGCCGGGAGGCACGCGCATGTAGATAGGGCGTTGGGCATAGACCGGGCGGGGGCCGATGATCACGGGTTCAGCATAGATCACGGTCGGAGCCGGCTGGTTGCCCAGATCGATGCGGCCGTAGAAACCGGGCTGGTTTACCGACACGCTGACGCCCACATCGGTGGCAGCGAGGGCGGAGGTGCTGACGGCCACGGCGCCCAGGGCGGCCAACATCCAGCGAGACAAGGTCTTGTTCATGTGAATCCTTTGATGCCTGAAAAACAAAAAGGCAATGCTTTAACGCATTGCCTTTCTCACTCGATGACGTAACGAACGGTGAAGTTCGTTGCGACGTCTTCAAGCAGGGGTTGGATTAGTAACCGCCGCCGTAGCCGCCGTCACCACGGCCACCGCCGTAGCCGCCACCGCCGCCTTCGCGACGACCGCCACCGTAGCCACCGCCGCCTTCGCGACGGCCACCGCCGTAACCGCCACCGCCTTCACGGCCACCGCCGTAGCCACCGCCGCCGCCTTCACGACGGCCGCCGCCGAAGCCGCCACCACCGCCATTGCCGCCGCCGTAGGGGCTGCGGAAGCCAGCAGGACGCTCTTCACGAGGACGAGCTTCGTTCACGACCACAGCGCGGCCGGCAACGGGTTGACCATTCAGGCCGTTGATGGCGGCTTGAGCTTCTGCATCAGAGCCCATTTCCACGAAACCGAAACCCTTGGAACGGCCGGTGTCACGGTCCATCATGACCTTGGCAGAGGTCACGGCGCCGAAAGCGGAGAAAGCGTCATTCAGATCCTGATCGCGCACGCTGTAGGCCAGATTGCCCACGTACAGTTTGTTGCCCACGAGAGAGCCCCTTTCAATCTAACAAAGTAACCATGTGGAGCTTCTACCCATCAGGACCCATTTCCAAAGACGGTGCCGCTTCCAGACACAGACCGAACCATTATGAGTTAACAAATCATGTTCAGCTAGATATTTCAACCCTTATTTGTGCGCGAATGTCAACCTGAAGCGGGGCTTGTTGCACAGCTTCGTCAAAAATAGCTCCGGGCTTGCCCCTATGATCTTCAGCCACGACAGCGTTTTTTTCCATTTGAGGGGTCGGGGCCGGCATGACGGACAAGCGATTTGACTGGTGGCGCGCCATGGCGCAGGTGCTCGGCAGCATCGAAGCGGTGCGCGACGGGCGTGCCATGTATGTCTTGTTGGCCGCGTTCGCGGGGGCGGGCACGGCCGTGGCCATGGCTCGGTCGTCTCTGGCCCAAGGACAATTGCCGTGGGCCGTGGGGCAGGGGGCGTTGGCGCTGTTCATTGCGTTTTACGGCAGCCAGGCGGCGGGCCTGTTGCTGATGGATCGCGCCTTGGGGCGAGCGCCCCGTGAAGTGGCCGATGCCGTGGCCGACGCGCTGGGCGTGGGCCACCGGGTGTTGGTGGCGTTGGCGTGTGTGCTGGCCCTGATGGCGACCACAGCCGGTGTCATTGTGGGCTTGTTCTGGTTGTGTAGCCTGTCCGTGATCGGACCGTGGTTGTACGCCCTGGTTTTGCCTCTGACGGTGATGACCATGGGGGCGATGCTGGTGGCGGTGGCCGCCATCGTGGGGCCGCTGACGGGGCCGATTGTCTGGTCCGGGGCCGGTTCGGTGCAGACCCTTCGGCAGTTGGGGCAATTGTTTCGACAACAGGTATTGCGAGCCGTGGCCCTGATGGGCGGGCTCAGCCTGGTCACCGGGGTGGTCGGGGCAGGCGTCAGTCTGATCGTGCTGTTGGCGGGCCGGGTCATGGCTGAGCTCTCGGTCTGGATGCTGGGGGTGAACGTGCCGGCCGAAATCTTGATGGCGGGCTTGCTGGGCCACGCGGTGCATGCCGTGGACACACGGGTGGTGTCGCCGGATGCGTTGCCGTACATCGCGGCAGCGAATGTGGGCGGCGGCGTGGTGTTTGCCATTGCCCTGGTCTTGCCCACCCTGGTGTATTTGCGTGGTGTGTCGGAAATTTATCTGGCGCTGCAGCCGGCTAGCCAGGACACCGGGGCGCAGTGACATGAGCATGTCCATGCTTTGCCCCTGCGGCCGTGGCGCGGCTTACGCCGATTGCTGTGGCCGCTATCACGCGGGGCCCTTGGTGCTGCAGGCGCCAGACCCCGAATCGTTGATGCGCTCGCGTTACTCGGCTTTTGTGCTCGACTTGCGCCCCTATTTGCTCGCGACCTGGCATGCGGACCATCGGCCTGCTGAGTTGGATGGGCCCGAGGCCGGGCTGAAATGGCTGGGGCTGGATGTGCGGCGCGCCGAGATGCTGGGGGCCGATCGGGGCTTGGTTGAGTTCGTGGCGCGCAGCAAGCTGGGTGGGAGAGCTCACCGCCTGCATGAGATCAGCGAGTTCGTTCGCGAGGGGGGGCGCTGGTATTACACCCAGGCGCTCAATGACATCGGTCAGCGCTGAGGCCAGTCAGACGCATCGGCATCGAAGCCGGTTGCCATTTCGAGTTGGGTGAGCCAGCGCATGGCTTGCTCCCGGCTGGTGCCGCACATCTCTTCCGACGGTTGCAGCGAGCCACAGACGGCTGGGCGTTCAGGCTTGCCAAACAGGGTGCAGCGCAAGTCCGCATCGAGACAAGGGCAGGGCATGCCGGCGGGTTTGCCATGTGGCAGGCCGGGCAGGGGCGAGGAGATGGACGGCGCCGTGCAGCAGGCCGCACAGCCAGGACGACAGTTCATGTCGGCCATTGTGCATGGCCCACTGGGCTCCCCCTGCATTTTTTGTGGGGCGATATTAGGGCGTGTGCTGCGTGGCGGCCATCCCTAGTTTGTGATGCCCACCGGGCTCGACTCAGCGGAATCTGCCCGCTTGCGCATTGGTTTTCTGGGCGGGTTTAACCCTGAGGCAGGCTCGAATCAGTAAAATGCCGGGTTGCTCAAAAAATAGGCAAGAGAGCCATGCTTTATCCCCAGGAATTCGATGTGATTGTGGTCGGTGGCGGCCACGCCGGAACCGAAGCCGCGTTGGCTGCGGCGCGCATGGGCTGCGCCACCCTGCTGTTGACCCACAACATCGAAACGCTGGGCCAGATGAGTTGCAACCCGTCGATCGGCGGTATCGGCAAAGGCCACCTGGTCAAAGAAGTGGATGCCCTGGGGGGCGCCATGGCGGAAGCCACCGACGAAGGCGGCATTCAGTTTCGCATTCTGAATTCCAGCAAGGGCCCCGCGGTGCGCGCCACCCGGGCCCAGGCCGACCGTATCCTGTACAAGGCCGCCATTCGACGCAAGTTGGAGAACCAGCCCAACCTGTGGCTGTTCCAGCAATCGGTGGACGATCTGATGGTGGAGGGCGATCGCGTCGTGGGCGCCGTTACCCAGGTGGGCATTCGCTTTCGGGCGCGGGCGGTGGTGCTGACCGCAGGCACCTTCCTGGATGGGCGCATTCACGTGGGCCTGCAGAACTACAGTGCAGGCCGCGCAGGTGATCCGCCCGCCGTGTCCTTGTCGGCGCGGTTGAAAGAGTTGAAGTTGCCGCAAGGGCGCTTGAAGACAGGCACGCCGCCACGCATTGATGGCCGCAGCATTGACTTCAGCAAGCTCAGCGAGCAGCCTGGCGATGGCGTGGGCCTGGTGGGGCGCTGGGGCGAATCAGCCCCTACAGGCCCGGATGTGCCGGTGTTCAGCTTCCTGGGGAGCCCAGACCAGCACCCGCGCCAGTTGCCGTGCTGGATCACGCACACCAACCAGCAAACACACGACATCATTCGATCGGGCTTTGACCGCAGCCCCATGTTCACCGGCGTGATCGAAGGGGTGGGGCCGCGCTATTGCCCGTCGATCGAAGACAAGATCCATCGCTTTGCCGACAAAGACTCGCACCAGATCTTCCTCGAACCCGAAGGGCTGACCACCAACGAGTTCTACCCCAATGGCATCAGCACCTCGCTGCCGTTTGACATTCAGTTGAACGCCTTGCGCACCATGCCAGGATTAGAGAACGCCTACATCTTGCGCCCAGGCTATGCGATCGAGTACGACTATTTCGACCCGCGTGAGCTGAAGTCCACCTTTGAAACCCGGGCCATTCAAGGGCTGTTCTTTGCCGGACAGATCAATGGCACCACCGGGTACGAAGAGGCGGCCGCCCAAGGCTTGTTTGCCG
Organism: uncultured Aquabacterium sp.; assembly: GCA_964453105.1. Classification (GTDB taxonomy): domain Bacteria; phylum Pseudomonadota; class Gammaproteobacteria; order Burkholderiales; family Burkholderiaceae_C; genus Aquabacterium. The sequence continues at coordinate 7,434 of CAYVOP010000013.1, forward strand.
GGGTGAATGCCGCGCTGCAAGCGCAGGGCAAAGACGCGTTCACCTTGCGTCGCGATCAGGCCTACCTGGGGGTGCTGGTGGATGACTTGATCACCAAGGGCGTGACCGAGCCCTATCGCATGTTCACCAGTCGGGCAGAGTTCCGCCTGCAACTGCGCGAAGACAATGCTGACATGCGCCTGACCGAGTTGGGCCGTGAGTTGGGGCTGGTCGATGACTTCCGTTGGGCGGCTTTCAACCGCAAGCGCGATGCTGTTTCACGTGAAACACAGCGCTTGAAGTCGACCTGGGTGCGGCCCGCCACCTTGCCTGCGGCTGATGCCGAGCGTCTACTGGGCAAGGCCCTGGAGCGCGAGTACAACCTGGGCGATCTGTTGCGCCGCCCAGGAGTGGATTTCGACAAGGTTTGCGAGGTGGCCAGCATTGCGGCGGCCAAGCAGTCGGCGCTGTGGGCGGAAGCTGGGCGCACCGCGTCGACCGAAGGCGGAGAGCTTGTTTCACGTGAAACAATCACCCGTGCCAGCCTTCGTGCCGAGTTCGGTGGGGCGTTGGCTGACGCGGTGGTCGAGCAGGTGGAGATCAGCGTGAAGTACGCCGGCTACATCGACAAACAGAATGACGAGGTCGAGCGGGCGGCTTACTACGAGAATCTGAAGTTGCCCGCGGATCTGGACTACATGCAGGTGTCGGCGCTGAGCATTGAGGCGAGGCAGAAGCTGAGTAAGCACAAACCGGAAACCTTGGGGCAAGCCTCGCGCATCTCGGGCATCACCCCAGCGGCCATATCTTTGCTGCTGATTCACCTGAAAAAGGGGCGGGTCAAAGGGTTTGCGGCCCAGTCTGAGACGGTGGAGTCGGATGCTTCCGCAGGTTGATTCGTTTTCGACGCACAAGTTGAAGGCGTCGTAAAAGTCCGCGGCGCAGGCCCCGACCAGCGAGTCTGGGTTTGGCGCGAGCCGCAGTATTTGCTGCAGTATGGGTTGGGCCAATGGGCGCGGCCTCTTGGAGACAGTATGGCAATGGGAAAACGGGGGCCGGTGGGCCGTCGGGGCGGAGTGGATCCGACCGTGGTGTCGGCATATGAATTGCGCGGCGGGAAGGTGAGTGCGCCTCGCAAGGAGGCGCCGGTTGCCCGCAAAGCCCCGGCTCGTCCCGTGGTGGTGTGGTCGCAGGCGCAGTGGCAGGAGGCCATCGGGCCCGTTTTGGCCCATGTCGGCTTGCCCCTCTCAGTCGAGCAGTTGCAGCAATTGGCCGCCTACATGGTCATGTTGGCGCATTGGAACGGCACCTTCAACCTGACCGCGCTGCGTGACCCGCAAGACATGCTGACCCACCATCTGGCCGATTGCTTGGCCGTGTTGGGGCCGCTGAATCGGCATCTGGCGCAGCATGCCGGTACCATGCCGCCCCGTCTGCTGGATGTGGGTAGCGGGGGTGGATTGCCCGGGGTGGTTCTGGCCATTGTGCGGCCCGACATTCAGGTGACCTGTGTAGACACCGTGGGCAAAAAAGCGGCCTTCATTCGCCAGGTGGGGGCAGAGCTGCACTTGCCCAATCTGCGGGCTGAGCACGCTCGGGTGGAGCAGCTCAAGGGCCAATACCACGTCATTACCTCACGGGCCTTTGCCTCGCTGGTGGATTTCGTGACCTTGACCCGTGAGTTGATGGCACCCCAGGCGGTGTGGATGGCGATGAAGGGGAAGGCCCCAGCCGATGAGCAGGCCGACTTGCCCAAGGACATCGATGTGTTTCACGTGGAACCTTTGGCTGTGCCAGACCTCGATGCCGAACGTTGCGTGGTGTGGATGCGCACGCAGAGTGTTTGATCTGAAAAGCCGCCCATTACAGCCATGATGGGCGGCGCGCCACACATGCGGCGTGTGGCGCTGCGTGCGTTGTCGCGCGACTCAACGAGTCTGACGACGGCGCGCAAACGCGCCCGCAGCGGCCAGGCCGGCCAGCACCAGAGCATAACTCTCGGGTTCGGGTACGGCGGTGGTCAGGTGGAAGGCGGTGGTGGTGTTGCTCACTTCGTTCGACAAGCCCAGGTAGTACTCGTTTCCGATGCGGAAGCCCTTCAGGCCTTCGGGTGAGACGTTGCCATCGGCCACCAGCATGCGAAGGAAGCTGACCTGGTTCGGGTCGGTGATGTCGAAGGCGGCAACGGCCGATTTGGTCGTGCGCTCCAGGCCGACGAAGGCAATGGTACGACCATTGATTTCCATGATCTCGACACCCTCAGGTTCCACGCCCTTGTCGCGGCTGCGGCCATCGTCGTAAATGCCCAGGGCAATCGCTTCGCGGTCCAGGATTTCGCCGCTGTCGTAAACCAGGTTGCCGTCCACATCGCGGATCGAGAACGAGCGGGCGCCGGCCGAAAGCAGGTTGCCGGGGGTTGAATCGGCAGCCGAGACGCGTAGGTTGGACAGCGGTGTGCCGCTCAGGCTGGGGTCCACCGTGGCAGCAGTCACGCGGTCGGCATCGTCTTCACGGAAATCGCCTTCGTTGGCCATCACCAGAAAGGTCTGGCCATTGTGTTCGTAGCTGGCGATGCCATCGGGCATGTACAGGCCCTTGGCGTTCACCGACATCAGGTTGATGCTGCCGTCGTTCTTGGGGTCGATGCGGTTACCGGCAGCGTTGAAGTCCTTGGCGCCCAAGCCGGCGACTTTCTCGAACTGGCCCGAGGCAATGTCGAGCACGCCCATGGCGTTGGCTTCTTGCAGAGTCACATAGGCTTTGGTACCGGCGGCGTTCACGGCAATGTATTCAGGTTCGAAGTCCATGCCGGTGTTGGTGCGGATGTTGCCGCCCGTACGCACGGCTGTGTTCAGGTTGCCGGAGGTGGTCACCACGCCGGTGCCCAGGTTGATGATGCTCACGCTGCCGGCGGGGTCCTGGGCGTTGCTGCCGTAGGTGCGGGGAAACACGCCTGCGGCCGAGGTCACCGAGCCGTAGTGGCTGTTGGCGGCTGTGATGCCGCTCATGCTGGTGTTGTTGGGGGTGGCTTCGTTGGCCACCAGAATCTTACTGCCGTCTTTGGTGAAGGTCAGCATGTCGGGCAGGGCGCCCACAGTGTACGAGCCGGTCAGGCTGCGGGTGGCGGTGTTGTAAGTCTGGACCAGTCCGGGCAGTTCGCGGTTGGTCTTGTTCTCGATGGCCAGCGCCGCCACGCCATTGTGGATGGCCACGCTGTTGACGCTGCCAAAGGTGCTGATGTCGAGGCGTTGCAGAAAGGCGCCCGTGTTGGCGTTGAGGATGTCGACGCCGCTGACGCCCGAGACCCAGATCTCGTTGCGTGCTGCGTCAAAGCTGAGGATCTCGGACAGGTAGCTGCCGGTCGCGCTGTGCTGGTAGGTCCAGGCCTGGCTGGCACCGTCGAGCAAACCGGCTTGGGCGCTGGCCGTCAGGGCTGACAAGGTGGTGGCCACGGCCACCGACAAGAGGGTCTTTTTCATGTTGATACATCCTGTGAAACAACATCGCCTCACGCGGGCGATCCTCTCCACAGATTGATCAATTCATATGAAACCACCACGACAGTTTGACGACAGCCGTTTGACATGGCGGGGTCCACCCTGCTCTGGAAAATGCATGCAACACCTTCGACGGACCCCAGAGAGACCACAGCCAGCGGTGATAATTCACCCATGCCGCACATCTTCTGCATTGCCAACCAAAAGGGTGGGGTGGGCAAAACCACCACCACAGTCAACCTGGCCGCCGGCCTGGCCAAAATTGGCCAACGGGTGTTGATCGTGGACCTGGACCCTCAGGGCAACGCCACCATGGGCTCGGGGGTCGACAAGCGTACCCTGGGTCAAACGGTGTATGACGTGCTGCTGGAAACCGCGACCATTGCCCAGGCGCGGTCGCGGGCAGACAAGGCTGGCTACGATGTGTTGGGGGCCAACCGCGAGCTGGCCGGAGCCGAAATTGAACTGGTCAACCTGGAGCGACGCGATCGGCGTTTGAAGTCGGCCATTGAGGCGGCGGCCGCCGATTACGATTTTGTGCTGATCGACTGTCCGCCTTCGCTCAGCCTGCTCACCCTGAACGGTTTGACCTGTGCGCATGGCGTGATCGTGCCCATGCAGTGCGAGTACTTTGCGCTGGAAGGGCTGACCGATCTGGTCAACACCGTCAAGCAGGTGCATGCCAACTTGAACCGCGAATTGCAGCTCATCGGGCTGCTGCGCATCATGTTCGACCCCCGCATCACCTTGCAGCAGCAGGTCAGCGACCAGCTCAAGGCGCACTTTGGCGACAAGGTGTTTGACTCGGTCATTCCCCGCAATGTGCGTCTGGCCGAAGCACCCAGCTACGGTTTGCCCGGTGTGGTGTTCGACCCCAGCAGCAAGGGCGCGCAGGCCTTTCAGGCGTTTGCGAAAGAACTGGTGGAGCGCGTGGCGCAAGACCAGGCTGGCCGAGCCAAGCGGGTCTGATTCACCCTGGGCTGAGCGGCATTTGGCGGCCAGAGGCCAGCCACTCGTCCAGGCAGCGCAACAAGGCCAGCACATCAACCGGCTTGGTCAGATAGTCGAGAAAGCCATATCGCTCGGCTGCCTGAATGCTTTCGGGCAGCGTGTCGGCGGTCAGGGCCACGCGGGCGATGTCGCGGGTGCCTGGCTCTTGTTCCAGCGCCTGGATCAGATCGAAGCCGCTCATGTCGCCCAGGTTCAGGTCGACCAACATCATGTCGGGGCGCTGGTGGCGAGCTTGTTCCAATGCCGAGGCCCCGTCAGTGGCCACGACCAGTTCCCACTGGGGGCGCATCTTGAAGGCCTGCTCCACCAACAGCACGTTGATTTCGTTGTCTTCCGCGTAGAGCACGCGAATGGGTCTGACCGTGTTCGAGCCCGGTTGGGCCTGGGGCGGGGGACCAGGGGGCGCCAGGGGGGGCGCAGGCGGCAGTCGGTCCAGGCGGATGTCGGTGTGCGACACCATGGTGGTGACGGTGCTTTGACGCTGCTCGGTCACATCCGAGGTATAGCCGTACCAGGCTGTGCTGCCGTCCGGCAGAGCCTGGGCCACGGCTTCACCTGATAGCCAGCGCAAGCCCTGGGTGGGGTGGATGATGCGGTATTCGTACTGCACCGGCTGGCTTTGATGCTGCAAGGAAGCCTCGACCAGGCGCGTGACCATGTGCAGGTCGTCGGGGTGAACGCGCTTGTAATGCGTGGTCCAGTTCAGGTGCGAGCCAGCAGGGTCGACCTCGTACAGTTGGGCGGCGCGGGTGCTGACGTACAGCAACTGGGGTTCGCCGTGAACCGGCAGCAGCACCTTGTAAATGGCGCCGGGAATGTGGTCCAGGCTGCGTAGCAGCACATCGCGTTCGCGCAGGCTGCGTTCGATGTGCTTGCGGGTGCTGATGTCGTGCAACACGGCCACCGCCTGGTAGGCCTGACCTTGCGCATCGCGCAGCATGGACACGTGCCACTCGACCCAGATGATCTGGCCGTTTTGCTTCAGGCAACGCTGCTCCAGTCTGAACGCCGGCAGGTGCCCGTCTTGCAGGCTGCGCCAGTGGTCGAGTTCGGACGTCAGGTCGCCCGGGTGGGTGAGGGCGTGGCCGCGGCTGCCGATCAGGGCCTCGCGGGCGTAGCCGAGCAGCAGACAAGCCTTGCTGTTGATGGCCTGGATATCGCCTTCGGGCGTGAGCAGCAGTTGGCCGCAGGCACTGTGTTCAAAGACGGCTTCCCACAGCGCAGCCGAAGGCGCGTCGGGACATGCCCGGAAGGCCTCGCTGGGATCGTGCGCGAGCGGGGAAGACTTGCCGGACATGGTGCCAAACCTCAGCACTTGACTCATACAAAGATTGTTGCATCTTGCAACACTTCTGGGGTGCGCAAGCGCCACTAGGATAGGGGGCATGACAACCCTCAATCCGTGTTTACCGACCCTCGTTTTATTGTCTGACTGGCACGATTGTGCCCGCGATGGATGGCAATGTGTATGGCCCTTGAGCCATTCGGATCATGCTCGCTGGATCAAGGTCGAGCAAGACGATTGGCAATGGCCGCGCCGGGGCGATTGGATGATGCAGCTGGACGAGGCTTTGTTGGCCGAACCGTCGCTGCTGGAGCGCCCCGCTGTGCTGGTGGCGCAAGGTTTGGGCTGCCATCTGGTGGCCGCATGGGCGGCGCATTCGCAGCATGTGGCGAGGGTGGCTGGCGCCTGGCTGGTGGCCCCGCCCGACTTGGATGCGCCCGAGCGGCAGGCGAGTGTGCCGCCGCAGCTTCACGGCTGGGTGAAGGTGCCGCGCGGGCCATTGCCGTTTCCAGCGCAGGTGCTGGCACCGACCGATGCACCCGACAGTTCTCAGGCGCGCGCCCGCCAACTGGCCGCCGACTGGCACGCCGATTTTGTGGCCGTAGACGAGCCCGCCGCTGCGCTGCGAAGCTCATGGCCCGAAGGCTGGGCCCGCCTGCAGCCCTGGCTGGCCGATCGCATTCAGACTTAGAGGACAATCACGCCCTATGGCAACCAAGAAATCCAAAGGCCTGGGCATGGGCCTGGAAGCCCTGCTGGGCCCCAAAGTCGAGGACACCCCTGCGGTAGCGGGCGGTGAAGGCGCCCCCACGACCTTGCGTCTGGACGTGATGCAGGCCGGCAAGTACCAGCCGCGCACCCGCATGGACGAAGGCTCGCTGTACGAGCTGGCCGAGTCGATTCGCTCGCAGGGCATCATGCAGCCCATTCTGGTTCGACCCATTGGCGAAGGCCGCTACGAAATCATCGCGGGTGAGCGGCGTTCGCGCGCGGCGCGCCTGGCGGGCCTGTCGGAAGTGCCGGTGCTGATTCGCGAGGTGCCCGACGAAGCCGCGGCCGTCATGGCCCTGATCGAAAACATTCAGCGCGAAGACCTCAATCCGCTGGAAGAGGCCCAGGGCCTGCAACGCCTGACGCAAGAGTTTGGTTTGACCCACGAGCAAGCCGCACAGGCGGTGGGGCGTTCGCGCAGTGCGGCCTCGAACTTGCTGCGCTTGCTGAACCTGGCTGAGCCCGTGCAGGGCATGCTGATGGCGGGCGACATCGACATGGGCCATGCCCGTGCCTTGTTGTCGCTCGACAAGGCCCAGCAGATCACCACCGCGCACGAGGTGGTGGCCAAGAAGCTCAATGTGCGCGAGGCTGAAAAGCTCGTGGCCAAGGTGCAGGGTGCGGGCCGTCAAACGCCTTTGCTGCGCGTCAAGCAAGACAAGTCGCGCGATGTGGTGCGCCTGGAAGAAGAGCTGTCGGACCTGTTGACCGCGCAGGTGGAAATCCATGTCAAGCGCAAGACCAAGCGCGGCGAGCAGGGCGAGATCACGATCCAGTTCGGCAGTCTGGACGAGCTCAATGGCCTGATCGACAAGCTGCGCGGCGGTCCTCAGGACTGATTCGTGCGGACCTTGCCCTGGCCGGCGCCGGCCTTGTTGAGCTGGGCGGCGGCCTGGGCCCTGGCCTGGGCCTTGCGCCAGGCACAGGCCCCCTTGTGGGCGGTGCTGGCCTTGCCTACGGCGATGGGCGCGCTGCTGGCCCTATGGCCCCGTGTGGCCGACACCACCTGGCGCCGGGTCTTTGTGGCCGCCGGTTTTCCGCTGTCGGTGCTGGCCATGGGGCAGGGCGGTGGTTTGCCCGCATGGGTGTGGCTGGCGCCCCTGGCTTTGCTCTTGCTGGCCTACCCCATGCGGTCGTGGCGCGATGCGCCGGTGTTTCCCACCCCGCACGATGCCTTGCTGGACTTGCCCGCACACCTGCCCCTGCCCGATGGCGCTCGCATTCTGGATGCCGGCTGTGGCCTGGGCGATGGTCTGGTGGCTTTGCGCCGGGCCTATCCGCATGCCCAATTGCAGGGCGTGGAATGGAGCTGGATGTGGTGGGCGGTATGCGCCCTACGTTGCCCCTGGGCCAGGGTGCGGCGCGGTGACATGTGGGCGCAAGACTGGGCTGAGCTGGACGTGGTCTACCTGTTTCAGCGCCCCGAGACCATGCCGCGCGCCTGGGCCAAGGCGCGCCAGAGCATGAAGCCTGGCGCCTGGATGGTCAGCCTCGAATTTGCCGCCACCGATGAGCGGGGCCGCCCCATCGAGCCGCAGGTGCGGTTCAATCTGGCATCAGGCCGGCCGATATGGGTGTATCGCCTGCCGCTTGTGCAGGCTCGGCAGGGCCCGTCTACACTGCGGGCTTGATCCATTGAAAGAACCCATGTCCGCGCCTTTCTCGACCGACGAGTTTCGTTCTGCCCTGGGGCAGTTTGCTACCGGTGTCACCATTGTCACGGCGCGCGATCGAAATGGGCATCTGGTGGGGCTCACGGCCAATTCGTTTGTGTCGGTGTCGTTGGAGCCACCGCTGGTGCTGTGGTGTTTGTCGTCCAACTCATCGGCCTTGCCTGGGTTCGAGGCGTCCACCCATTACGCCATCAATGTGCTGGCCGCTGACCAGCGCCCCCTGGCCGAGCGCTTTGCCCGCAAGGGCATCGATCGATTCGAGGGCACCTCCTGGCGGCCTGGCCTGACGGGGGCACCGCTCATTGAAGGCGCCATTGCGGTGTTTGAATGTGCGCGCCATCAAATGGTGCCCTCCGGCGACCACGTGGTGCTGATCGGCAAGGTCGAACACGTACAGCGCCGCATTGGGGCGCGTCCGCTGGTGTTCCACGGCAGTCGTTTCCTGACGGACTTGCCTGCCTGAGCCAGGCTTCATTGCCTGATGGCAAGAACGCCCGCTTACTCGGGGGCGTGTTGCTGGCTGGCGCAGTGATCCAGCAAGCGCAGCAGGCGTGGTACTTCCAGCGGTTTGCTGAGGTATTCGGCAAAGCCTCGTTCACGCGCTTCGCGGATCTGGTCGGGCATCACGTCGGCCGACAGGGCCACTCGCGGAATGTTGGCCGTGTGCGGGTGTTGTGACAGGGCGTCGGACACGTCGGTGCCGTTCATGTCGCCCAGGTGCATGTCGAGCAACAACAAGTCAGGCGGCGAGGCCATGGCCATTTCGATGGCTTGTGTGCCGTTGTGGGCGATGTCGAGATGCCATTGCGGGCGCATGCGCAGTACCTGCCGCACCAGTTCCACATTGATCGGGTTGTCTTCAGCGTACAGCACGGTCAGGCGGCCGTTATCAAGCGCATCGAGTCCGCCAAAACCCGAGTGACGAGGGCGGAGCAACTGATCTGAATGATTGTTCTTGCCACGTGTGTCAAGGTGGGCCGGCATCAAACGGATGCGGAATTGCGTGCCGATGTCCGGTGTGCTGCTGACTTCGATTTGCCCCTGCATCAGCTCGACCAGTCGCTTGACAATGACCAAGCCGATGCCCGTGCCTTCGATGCTGGTGCGTTCGGCGCCGAGTCGGTTGAAGGGCTCGAACAGATGGGTCTGCTGCTCGTCGTTCATGCCACGGCCCGTGTCGCTGACCGAGATCAGAACCTGGCCCGAAACGGTCATCGTGCTCATCATGATGCGCCCCTGCGGGCGGTTGTACTTGATGGCGTTGGAGAGCAGGTTGACCAGGATCTGGCGCAAGCGCACCGGGTCGACCATGGCATGCAGATCGCCTTCGGGCAGGGTGAGCTGCAATTGCAGGCCCGCTTCCTTGACCTGGTTCTGAATGAGTGCACTGGCTTCCTGCATGATCCCGGCCACTTCGGTGGGGGCCAGTGCCAAAGGCATGCTGCCAGCTTCGATGCGAGACAGATCGAGCACATCGGTCAACATGGCCAGCAGATGCGCGCCGGCGCGTTCGATGTGAAGCACCTTCTGCAATTGGCCGTCGTTCAGGGGGGACCGAGGGTCCACGCGCAGCAATTGGGCAAAGCCCAGCATGGCGTTGAGAGGCGTGCGCAACTCGTGGCTCATGCGCGAGAGGAACTCGGTCTTGGCTTTGCTGGCGCGTTCGGCCGCTTGCGCTGAGCTCATGGCCTCCTGATAGCGCAGTCGCTCGCTGATGTCTTCTACGGCCGACACGAAATGCAGCGGTTTGCGGTTGGCGTCGCGCACCAGCACCGTGGTGAGTGTGACCCAGACAGTCTCGCCATCGGGCCGCACGTAGCGCTTGTCCATTTCATAACGCTCGCGTTGGCCGTTCACGGTCGCTTCCAGCAGGGCCTGATCGGCGGCGATGTCTTCGGGATGGGTCAGGTCCATCACGCTCAGGCCGGGCAGCATGTCGCGCGGGCGGCCCACGATGTCGGCAAAGCGCTGATTCACGTCCAGCAGCTTGCCTTGTGGCGAGACGCGCGCCAGGCCCACTCCGGCCATTTCAAACATGTCGCGGTACTGTTGCTGGTTGGCCCGCAAGGCCCCGGCGGCTTGCGACAGGTCGTCCATCGACTGCTGCCGTGCTTGGGTCAGCTCGGCGGTGGCCAGCAAGCCGGCCACGATGACCAGGCCCACTTGCATGGAGCGTAGCAGGGCTTCGTCGTAGCCGGCTGCGCGGTTGGCCAAGGCCAGCACGCCGACGATGCGGGTGCCATGCCGCAGGGGCCAGCCCATCAGGTTCTGGAGTCGGCCGTCGCGGGGCTGGAGTTGGATCCAGGCTTGCTGATCGCGCAGGATGGGTTCCCACACTTCGTCTTGTTCGCGCAGCAGGGCATCGCCGCTGCCTCCCATCAGCACGGGTTGCTTGTCTGGAGGGGTTTGCACGGTGGCGGCAAATGCCAACGCGCTGCCTGTCCAGGCTTTGATGGCCGGCAGCAGACGATCGAGGATCGCCTTGGGGGTGTCGTCTGGCAGCGTGCGTGAGGCCAGAGTCAGAGCCACATCGGTGAACGACGCGCCCGGGGTGTCGGGTGAGGCAGTCAGCATTCAGGCAGTAATACAGATACCACCGATGAGGGCCGACTTGGGCGCGAGGTACTGCGGTGCAGGTGGTGGCGAACCCGCTCGGCTAGTTTACTGTTGCGAGGCGTCCTGGGGCAGGTTTTCGGGGGAGGTGATCCCTAGGTTGTCCTGAAATCCGATGACCACGGACCGTGCGCGGCCCTCGGCTTTGGCCTGATACAACGCCCGATCAGCCCTCTCCAGGGTTTCGCGTAAGGATTCGCCTAATGGGTGGCAGGTAACCCCTGCGGAAAAGGACACGGGGCGTTCGGGCAGGGTGGGCAGGGCGGCCAATTGCTGGCGAATGCGGTCGAGTGCCTGCAGGGTTTGGTCTGTGCCTGGGCCGTAGCCGGGCATCATCAAGAGGAACTCTTCGCCACCCCAGCGGGCGAGCACATCGGTCTGGCGCAGCACACTGACGGCACACAGCGCAAAGTCTTTCAGCACCGCGTCACCCACATGGTGGCCATAGTGGTCGTTGATGTGCTTGAAGTGATCCAGGTCGATCAGGGCCAGGCAAAAGCCCTCGCCGGTACGGGCCTGGCGTTCGCGCTGCAGGTCGAGCAACTGCAGCATGTGGCGGCGGTTGACCAAGCCGGTCATGTCGTCGCGAATGGCGACTTCCTGCAGCATGGCCAGGGCTTGGCGCAACTCCACCTTTTGCTGAATCATGCGGTGGCGGATGCGGGCAATGTAGTAGGCCACGGCGGAAATGGCCGGCAGGATCATGGCGCACAAGACGAATTTGATCAGGGCGGCGCGACCATCCAGTTCACCGTGCTCCAGCCACACCATGCCTGCCACCGTGGCGCCCAGCCCGACAATGGTCACGGCGCCGATCAGCAGCACCTGCCGGGGTTCGAGGGTGAAGACGCCCAGGATCAGCAGCAGCGCCACCAGGGGCAGCACGGCCTCCCGAATGGGCCCGGCAATCACATAGCCCGCGAGGATCGCCCCCAGGCCGAAAATGCTTTGAGGCACGTCCAGACCCGGGTAGCCGATGCGAGTGGACCAGCCGCTGCGCACCAGACCGTAGAAGAGCGCCACCCCACTCCAGATGTAGGCCAGCAACCAGTACACCGCAGGGCCGGGCACGAGGCCCAACTCGACGCTGAGCCACAGGACGAGAGAGCCTGCGGCATAGCCATAAATGGCGAACCAACTGAAGATCAGCCGCGATCGGATTTTCGGATCGCGACTGACAAACAGGTCGGTGAGGTGGCGCAGGGGGTCACTCATGGCGGATTGAGCGGCTCCTGTTCGAGGCTGTCCCGGTCATCGATGACGGTGCAGTCTCGGCCCTGTTCCTTGGCCCGATACAGGGCTTTGTCGGCCCGTTCAATGCAGGCATGCAGCAACTCTCCTTCCAGGTAGCCGGTCATGCCGGCCGAGAAGGTGATGCGCAACGCCGGGTGCGAAGGCAGCAGGGGGGACTCCTTCAGCGCCGTGCGCGCGCGCTCCAAGGCAATATTGGCCACCTCGGCGGTGGTGTCGTTGAGCAAAAGCAAGAATTCTTCACCCCCCCAGCGAGCCAGGATGTCGGTGTCGCGCAGCGCGCGCTCCACCACGTTGGCAAAGCGGTGCAAAACCTCGTCGCCCACGCCGTGGCCGTGGGTGTCGTTGATGCGCTTGAAGTGGTCTACATCCAGCAGGGCCAGGTAGAACTGGTGATGCCCGGAGCGGTGCAGACGCTTTTGGTGCTGGTTGAGCACTTCCATCATGTGCCGGCGGTTGATCAGGCCGGTGAGCTCGTCTCGGGTGGCCAGCACCTGGATGCGGCTGACCGCTTCGGCGAGGTCCTTTTTTTGCTGCTCCAGTCGCAGGCGCAGGGCGCTGAACTGGGCCGCCAGGGTGGAGATGGTGGGCAAGATCGACGCAATCAGAATGAAGTGCGCGATTTCCAGCGACAGCGGGTAGTGAATCGGGTCGGTGGCGCTTTTGTACACAATGGTGCTGCCCATGGCCACCACGGTCAAGGCGCCGACGATTTGGGCGGTGCGCGATTGCAGCGCAAAAATGCCGAAAATCATGACCAAAGCGAGCAGGATCAGGGTGGAGCCGTGAACCGGTCCGGTCACCGCATAGGCGGTGATGCCGATGGCCAAGCCACTGAGTACCTGGGGCAGTGTCAGCGAGGGGTCATGAAAACGCCGGTTCAGCCCGGTGCGCAACACCGTGTACCAGAACGCCAGATTGATGACCGCCGCCGTGCACAGCCACCACATGCTGCGGGGCGAAACAAAGCCTGCCCAACTCGAATAAACCAGCAAGACGACGCACGCCACATAGGAATAAGCTGCCATCAGCGTCCGCATGATGCGCAGGCGCTGTTTGGGGTCTCGGCTGAGTACCCAGTCCGACAGTGGCAAGACGTTTTGGATAGGCATGATGCAACGCGATGCAAGGCACCGTGATAGGGTTTCGGCGGATCGCGGCGGGTCTTGAGGACAGCCTGTGGACTTTTCTGTCCGCTTTCACCCCCGTTGCCGGCCATTCAAATTTATTGAAATGACCCGTGAAGCCGCCACAACCCCCGAGTGGCCGCCAGTCCTTAATCTTTCACCCATGGCAGCCACACAAGGCCGCCCCTCTCGGAGAACAGATCATGTCCCAGTCACCGAACTCAACCGCTTCGCGCTACACCCTGCCGGCCATCGTGCTGCACTGGGTGTTGGCCCTAGGCATCCTGGGCGCGTTTGCGATGGGGGTCTATGTGGAAGACCTGCCGTTCTCGCCAGCCAAGCTCAAGCTGGTGAATTGGCACAAGTGGGCGGGCGTCACGATCTTGCTGCTGTCGGTGGCGCGTCTGGCCTGGCGCCTGAAAAGCCCGCCGCCGGCGCTGCCTGAGCGCATCACGGCGCTCAGGCCGGGGTGGCAGCGGGTGGCCCACCATGGCACCCACCACCTGATGTACCTGCTGTTTTTCGTGGTGCCCCTGGCGGGCTGGGCCTACAGCTCGGCCAAGGGCTACCCGGTGGTGTGGTTTGGCGTGCTGCCCCTGCCTGATCTGGTCGCCCCCAACAAGGAGCTGGCCGAAACGATCAAGGAAGTCCACGCCATTTCCGCTTTCGCGCTGATCGGTCTGGTCGGGCTGCACGTGGCGGCCGTGGTCAAACACCAGCTCATCGACAAGGACGGTCTGCTCGACCGCATGCGCCCCGGGCGCTGAACACCGAAAGGAATGTGAACATGAAAGCGCATCTGACATCTCTGTTGCCCGGCGCGGTGCTGGCCTGGTCGGTTCTGGGCCTGACGCCTGCCCAAGCGCAGCAGGCCCTGGTGCCGGCCCAAAGCGAAGTCACCTTTGTGGCCAAGCAACTGGGCGTGCCCCTACAGGGTCGATTCAAGGTCTTCTCGGCTCAAACCGCGTTCGACCCACGCCAACTGACCACCAGCAAGATTGGCTTTCAGGTGGACCTGGGCAGCGTGGCACTGAACGCCGAAGCCGATGCCGAACTGGGCAAGCCCGAGTGGTTCAACACGGCGCGCTTTCCCAAGGCCGTGTTCCAGTCGTCGGCCATTCGGCAGCTCAGCCCCGGCAAGTTCGAGTTGAGCGGCAAGCTCAACATCAAAGGCCAGGCACGTGATCTGGTGGTGCCAGTCCAGCTGACCCAGGCCCAGGGCCTGAGCACGGCCACGGGCGGGTTCACCCTCAAACGCCTCGATTTCAAGGTGGGCGACGGCGATTGGGCCGATCCCTCCATCGTGGCCAACGACGTTCAGGTCAAGTTCAAGTTGGTGCTGCAAGGCGTGCCTGCCTTGTGAGCACCGTGTCCCTCATCACCGAGTTTCTCTCTCCCTTTTCTGACAGGAGCCTCTCCATGAAACGCACATTTGTTCAAGCCGTGATTGCCTCGTCTCTGCTGGCCTCGGGCGCCGCCATGGCCGCAGCCGACACCTATGCCATCGACCCCACGCACACCTTCGTGACCTTTGAAGCGCGCCACTTCGGTACCTCGACCAACCGGGGTCGTTTCGACAAAAAGTCGGGCACCGTGACGCTGGACCGCGCCGCCAAAACCGGCAAGGTGGAAGTGACGCTGGACACCGGTTCGATCAACACCGGTACCGTGCCGTTTGACACCCACCTCAAGAGCAAAGATTTCTTCAACGCCGAAGCCTTTCCCAAGGCCACATTCGTGAGTGACCGGGTGGTGTTCGACGGCGACAAGGTCTCGGCCGTCATTGGCACGCTGACCCTGCTGGGCAAGCCCCAGACCGTCACGCTGACGGCCAGCAACTACAACTGCTACCAGAACCCCATGCTCAAGCGCGAAGTGTGTGGTGGCGACTTTGAAACCACCATCACCCGCAGCAAGTTCGGCATGGACTATGGCATTGCCTACGGCATTCCCGACAACATCCGCCTGTTGATCCAGATCGAAGCCGTCAAGCAGGACTGATCGGGCTGAGCCGCGCTCAGGCTTGAACGCTGCTGTTGTCTTGCGGGAGGTTGAGTCGATCGACCACCCGCGAGGTGGCCAATTGGAAGGACTGGAAATGCAGCCCCACCTGTTCGGCCACGGGTTGCAATTCCGCCCAGACCAGATCCGGGTGGTCAATCGTGTCGGGGTTCAGCAGCAGGGCGTCGACGGCGGCGCCAATGGCCAGCAGCTTTTGCACGGGCGGGCGCTCATGGGCCCATTGGCTGGGCACATGCGGGCGCGCACGCACACCGTCAGAGATGTCTTTCGACAAGCCCCAGGCCTGGCACAGTGCCGCCCCCAGGGCCGAGTGGCTCACGCCAAAGGCTTCGATTTCGGCGGCGCACAGCAGGGCTTCGTCGGGCTCGGCACTCAGGTTGGCATAGCGCTGGCGATCGTAGGCAAACAGCACCGCACGGCCGCTTTCGGCAAACAGGCCCAGGGTATGGGCATGCCAGGGGTCCATGTCGAGCTGGCGGGCAATGCGGCCCATGGCCAAGCCCCGCACACCGGCGCGGTCCCAGATGGTTTGCAGCAAAGGGCTGGGCGGAAAGGCGCCCCGCAGGCCAATTTCGTAGGTGAGGCCGGCCACTTGGGCCATGCCCAGGTAGCGAATGCCGTCGTGCACGCTTTCCACCCGCTTGAGCAAACCAAACAGCGCTGAGTTGACGGTGCGAACCACGGCAGCGGACAGCGCCATGTCGGTTTCAATCAGCGACGCCATCTGGTCAATCGAGGCGTTGTCGTCGGCCATCAGCAAAGACAGCTTGACCAGCGTTTGCGGACAAGCGGGCAGGTCGATGTTGAGATTGCGAAGCTGGGGGGAAATGCTCATGACGGACTCACAGGAAGTGGTCTGAGTCTAGGCCGACCCGGCGTTCCGTCAAAGCGCAAAGAACCTTGGCAAAGACCGTCTATCTTGAATCGATCACGGTCGTTACCAATCTTTCAATTCAGCAGGGGCCGTCCGGTGGTGGCGCGGCGCGTGTAGCCGGGCAAACCTTGAGAGCGACGGAATTCGCTGGGGGGCATGCCTTTCCAGCGACGGAAGGCTTCAATGAAGGTGGTGACATCGGCATAGCCCAGGCGCTGAGCGATTTCGCCGTGCGTCAGGCTGGCGCTGGTCATCAGGGCTTCGGCCAAGGTGGAGCGAACTTCTTCCAGCAAGGTGCGGAACGTGGCGCCCTCGGCGGTCAAGTGCCGGCGCAGGGTGCGCGAAGTCATGTGCATTTCGGCCGCAATGTCTTCCATGTCGGGAATGCGGCCGGGTGTGCGCAACAGGCGGTCGCGCACCTTGGCGGCCATGCCGGTTCGGGCGCTGCGCGCTTCGATCAGCTGGCGGCACATCTGTTCGCAGTGGTTCAAGGTCTGCCCTGCGGGCTCGACCAAGGGTTGCGTCAGCACATCGGCTGGCAGCAGCGCCCCATCCTTGCTCATGCCGAACAGCGGGCGCACACCGAAGCACTCGGTGTAGGCCGCCACCACCTCGGGGGCTGGCTCAGCCCGTTGCATGCGGATTTCGGTGTAGGGCAACACGCGGCCCAGCACATCGCGCTGCAGGGTGAAGATGCTGGCGCGGTCGCGATCAAGGGCGAACTGGCGCACATCAACGGGAAGGTGGTCGGCCTCGAACGACGACACCAGGTGCTGGCCCAGCCGCTCGGTGCGCAAACGGGTCAGCAGCAAAGTCTGGCTGAACATGCGCGTGGCCATGTTGATGGCGCCTGTCATGTCGGGGCTGCTGATCACGGCGTAGCCCCACAGCCCGAAGGTGTGCAGGTGGTAGCGGCTGCCCGCGATCAGGCCCAGGGTGGGGTGCTGGGGCAGCAGGGTGACCAGATTGCGGATCAACTGCACCTCTTGCAGGGTGTCGATTTGCAATTGGTCGTTGTTCAGGTCGTCGCGCGTCAGGCGCGTCTGGGCCAACAGGGCATCCAGATCGGCGCCTTGCTCTACCCCAACCTGGGTCAGGATGCGAGCGGACACGACGCTGCGGCGTACATCCCAGACATTGTTTTTACTGCTTGGTTTGCTGTTCATGACCCGGCGCAACAAAACTGTTACATAAGTGTTGAGCCGATTATGGGTCGGTGATATGTCAACCGGAGGCGTCTAGGTCGACGCCTCGACTTCAGTTTAGTCGCCTAAACTTTCGTCTTTCCGGACAAGTACCAAGCCCTTGAGGTACTCGCCCTCAGGGAAGGTGACTGTGGTGGGGTGGTCGCTGGTGGCTTCCAGGCGCTTGAGGATGTAGGCGTCCACCTGCGCGTCCATGCCGGCGCCGGCCACGATTTTGTGGAACAACTCGGCCCCAATGCCGCCTGAACACGAGAAGGTCAGCAACAAACCGCCTGGGTTCAGCAGCTTGAAAGCCAGGCGGTTGATGTCTTTGTAGGCGCGGCTGGCCCGGTCGGCGTGGGCGGCGCTGGGGGCGAACTTGGGCGGGTCCAGCACGATGGCATCAAAGGTGCGGCCTTCCTTGATGAAGCGGCGCAGGGTGCCATTCACATCCGCGTCCAAGGCGGTGTGAGCGCTCGCTTCGTAGCCATTCAGCGTCACGTGGGCGCTGGCGCGGGCCAGTGCGGGGCCGGAGGAGTCCACGCTGGTGACTTCGGTGGCGCCGCCCTCAAGCGCGGCCACGCTGAAGCCGCCGGTGTAGCTGTAGCAGTTCAGCACGGTCTTGCAGTTGAACTGTTTGACCAGCTTGGCAAACAGGCCGCGGTTGTCGCGCTGGTCCAGGTAGTAGCCGGTCTTGTGGCCCTCGGCCACGTCCAGCGTCAGCTTCCAGCCGTTTTCGGTGATGGTGACCTCGGTGGGGCGGCGGCTGCCGTCGGCGTACCCTTCAAACGTATCGGGGTGGCGCAACCAGCCGGTCACCGGCTCCAGGCCCTCTAGGCCGCGCACACCGGAATCGGAGCGCTCATACACATAGGCGCAGCCGGTGGCGTCCACCAGCGCGTCGGCAATGGCGTCTTTCCAGCGCTCGGTGCCGGCGCTCAGGAACTGGGCGCTGAGGATGTCGTCGTACTGGTCGACGATCAGGCCGGGCAGGCCGTCGGCTTCGCCGTGAATCAGGCGGATGCCATTGCTGTCGATGCCCATGCGGCGGCGCAGGGCCACGGCTTGTTGCACGCGGCGGGCGAAGAAGTCGGCGTCGATGCGTTCTTCTTCGTTGAAGCTCCAGGCGCGCACGCGAATTTGCGAGCTGGGGCTGAAGGCGGCCCAGGCCAGAAACTTGCCGTCGTGCGACTGCACGCGCACGGTTTCACCCTGGTCGCCACCCCCCTTGGCAATGCTGCCGTGAAACACCCAGGGGTGTCGGCGCAGCAGGGAGCGTTCTTTGCCTTCGCGAAGGGTGATGACTTTCATGGCGGGACTCGTGGCCTGAGACAGGCAAAAAAGGACGGGGATGCGTAACCCTTGATTTTCCTTCAGGAATCGCGGTGAGGCAGGTTGCATTTCGAGAGGTTTGAGCGGATTCGATACGCATGGCCCCAACTGAACTTGTTGACAATAGCCAGCGTCTGCCTCGAGGTGGACATCACAACAAAATCATCAGGGAAACCCACATGTCTATATCCAACGCCTGGTCAACGGGCCTGGTCTGCCTTGTGCTGACCTTGGCCGGTTGCGGTGGCGGCGGCGGCAACGCGCCAGCCAACAACACCCCAGCAGCGACCCAGAACGATCCCACGCCTGCGGTGGCGCAGTCTGTGAATGGGGCCTATCGCGGCAAGCTGTACTACCTTTATGCGGGGCAGTACCTCGCCATGGACCTGGCCACGGGCAAGCCACGGCCGTTTCTGAAGGAAACCACGTCGCGTTTGAGCTTCGATGTGTCTCAAGACGGCAAGGTGGCCGTTGTCATGGAGGAGCTGACCGGCGGGAATGGTGATCGAAACGGGACGCATCGCTATCTGGCCATCAACACTGAAACAGGCGAGCAGCTGGGGGCCTATCCGGGCAGCCCAGGCACCCCTTCGGGAATGGCCATGAAGCTGTCGCCCGATGGGGATCGGGTGGCAACCGGGCTATTTCGCTACGAGTGGGGGCGGGGGCGAGCCCACGTGGTGGTGGAAGACAGCCAAGGTTCGCTGCTGTTCGATTTCACCGAGGCTGGCTATGACTTCGCCTTTGGTTGGTTGCCCGACGGTCAAATGGTGGCCGCCGATGACCAAGGTTGGCTCACGCAGTTTGACCGCGAGTTCAAACCGGTTCGGCGCATTCGCCAGTTCGCCGGGCCCAAGTTGCCTGGCAGCATGCAGATCAGTCCGGATGGACGGCGTTGGGCCTTTTTTTGGAACGACCGAATCTGGGTGATGGATGTGGATGGTGGCAACCTGCATCAGGTCGTCACCTCAGATCTCTGGCAAAGCGGGGTGGGCTGGTCGCCAGACAGCCGGTCTTTGGTAGTGGTTGAGGCCGCCAACGACTCGGTGGTGTGGGGCAATTGCTCGGTGTTGCGCCTGGTCAATGCCGACGATGCGATGGTCGATGTGGGGTTGAGCTCTACCGACCCCCGTGCGTGGGAGGTTAAGGCTGCCACGGGCTTTGAGGGGGCGTTGCAGCCTCTGTGCGCATCCCGGCCGAAATGGCGGTGATCAGGCCGCAGCCAATCGCCACAAGGACGTGACTTCGGCCGCGCGGGCGCGGTGCAGCGGGTCGGTGGGGTCACTGGCCTTGGGGTGCTTGGGGCGCGCATCCAGGCGACCCACCACGTTCAGCCCTGCGTCGGTGATCCATTGCAGCAGTTGCTCGCGCGAGCGCAAGCCCAGGTGCTCGGCCAGATCCGACAAGATCAGCCAGCCTTCGCCACCGGGGCTCAGGTGGGCTTTCAGTCCGGCGAGGAAGCCGCGCAGCATGGCGCTGTCGGGGTCATACACGGCGTATTCGACCGGGGAGGTGGGCCGGGCCGGCACCCACGGTGGGTTGCAGACCACCAGCGGCGCCCGCCCCGAGGGGAAGAGGTCGACCTTCTGTAGATCGATGTGCGGGATCAGCTTCAGGCGCGTCAGGTTGTCGCGGGCGCAGGCCAAGGCCCGATCCGACAGGTCGGTGCCAATGACGCGGGCGACCCCGCGCTGGGCCAGCACCGCGGCCAACACGCCGCTGCCGGTGCCAATGTCAAAAGCCAACTCGGCCTGGGGCGGCAAAGGGGCTTGGGCGACCAGGTCGATGTACTCGCCACGCAAGGGCGAAAACACCCCGTAATGCGTGTGGATGCGGCCCTTGAGCGCAGGCACCTCCACGCCCTTCTTGCGCCATTCGTGCGCACCAATCAGGCCCAGCAGTTCCCGCAATGACGCCACATAGGCTTCGGTGCCAGAGCCATAGGCTTCCAGGCAAGCTTGGCGCACATCGGGCGCGCGGCGCAGGGGAATGGTGTGGTCGGCATTGAACGGAATCAACAGCATGCCCAGCACGTGCGCGCGCTGCCCTTGTGCCTGCCGGTGTCGGTGGAAGGCTTGGGCCGCCGTGTCGGGCGCCTGGCCGGGCTTGCCTTTGCGGGGCGGCTGGCGATCCAGTCGACGCATCAGGGCTTGCAGCAGATGCCTGGCGTTTTGAAAGTCGCCTTGCCACAGCAGCGCGGTGCCTTCACAGGCCAGCTTGTAGGCCCGGTCGGCTGGCATGCGGTCGTCGGCCAGCACCACGCGCTTGTGTGGGGCCAGGGCGGCTTCAGATCGCCACAGCGCATCGTGCGAGACGTCGGCATCTGACCAGTGAAGGCGAGGGGAGGTGTTCATGCGGGGGGCAGTGTAGCCCCGTAGGTTGGACTTGGGTTCAGGATCATGACAGCAACAACATTTCTGACGGCCTCCCTACAATGCAAACAAAGCAATAGAGGGCGCGCACAGCGCGGCCAGGGATTTAGGGAGCGCTTCAAATGACCAAACTAACAAGGGGGGCCGCCGCATTGGCGGTGATGTTGTCAATGGCTCAGGCACAGGGGGCCGTACTGACCATCACGCTGAACCGTGCAAGTGACAGCTTTAGCATCGAACCAGAGCTGGTTGTGAACGCCAACAAGCCTGCCACTGACAAACGCATGGTGTACGCATCATGGCAAGTAAATGCGGGGACTTTGACCCCTGCATTCGAGACGGAAAGATTCGAATGCGTTATTTTCAACAAGACCAACGTCGATGGCTGCTTGGGGTGGCGAGGGCGTGAGGATGACTTCGTCTACGTAAACCGTTTCCAGAGTGACTATGGCGACACGCCGACACAGCGCGAAGCCAATGCGCGCAAAAGCTCGGTGGGTAGAACGGCGGTGGCTGTGGCCGGTGGCGTTCTGGTGGCACCTGTTGCTGTGATGTTGTCGCCGTTGTTGTTGCTGGGCAAAGTGGTCGAGCCGGAAACCCGCAAGTGGGTCGAGTTCAACCACGACAAGTTCAACGAAGCTATGGCCTCCGCCATCCGCAAGGCAGGTTTTGCCGACGCAGATGCGTTCAAGGCATTTGCCGGGAGGATGAGCGAAGAGGTGACCCGGTCAGAAAAGCTCAGTACACAAGCACAGGCTGAAGTGAATGCACGCATTCTGACTGACAAGGCTTCATTGAAGTCCTATGTGAAAGCTGGGCTGAAGTCGGAGGCAAATGCCTACTTGGCCACGCCGTACACCTTGTCAAAGGTTGCGTTGTCCAACCAGCCCGAGCAGTACTTTGAACAGGAAAAGACGAAGATCGAGGCCCATTACAAAGCCGTGTACAGCGAATTCAAGGGCAAGTTAGCCACGGACATGGCGGCTTTAGAGCGACCATACCAAGCCATCCTTGCTCAGCAAGCGCAAGATGCCAAAGCACGAGAACAGCAGTTGGAGGCCGAGCGGGCCGAAGCGGACAAGCAGGCCCGCATTGCGCAAGCCGCAGAGGCTCAGCGACAAGCCAGGGAAGCGGCCATGCTGGCAGAGTTTCGTCGGTCGCTCAAGGTGGGCGACAGCACCTTTTGTGGCTATGTAATAGAAAGTCGGCCACCGATGATTCGTTTGGCACTCAACACCTTACTGCCTGGCTACCCCTCAGAAGTATGGGTGCGAGTAACGGAGGTGTTTCCTCCAACGTATGGGTGTTTGAACCGCAATGGGCGCATTTCGCCCAACAGCTGATGGTGGCCGATCAGACTTGTTGGCGTCACGTTTCCAGTTGTCACCCTAGACGTTAACGCGGAAGTGTGGCGCCCATGCCGGGGCACGTCAGTGGTGTCGAACTTGGGGGCCACGCGCACCTAGAGGCGCTGGATGCTCACGCGGCCATCGCTGCATGCGCCAATAATTCACTCGGTCTTCGCGAAATCTGCTATGTGTGCCCCATCCAACACGGTCATCACATGTTTTGCAGAATCAAAATCAAGGATCAGGAGATCATTGCCTGGGTTAAAGACTCTTCCAGCAGTTGAAACCCGCTCTCTTGTTTTTACAGTACACCGCCCTTTATCCCAATACCAGTCACCAAATCCATCATCCAAATCGGGGCTTTTTTTCTCTTTGTAAACAATAAATTGATGAACAGAGGGTTTTCTTTTGTAGAAGGAAAGGGTCAACGACTCGTAATACCCAGTTTTACTAGCATTGCGCCAGGTACCCTGCAAACCACCAACAGAAACAGGGCAAGTTCGCTTTCCCTTCAACACATCAACTGCATCATAAATTCCATCCATATAGGCAGAATATATACAGCCGTCGTTCTGACACGCATTGATCACCTGATCAACCCGCTCTTGCACCTTACTAATTCTCGCTTTATTTTGGGGCGATTTGGCAAGCCCGTCGTACAGATAAGCATGGGCCCTCTTAATCATTTGAGGGCTAACATCTGCTTGTTGTGCACAAGCCGGACCAATCCAAGCAATAAGAATTGCAAAAGCAAGAACGCAAGTTCGCGCCATGATTATGCCGACTCCAATTTGCCTACCCGACCAGAAGCATGATCGATCATTTTTTGCACCGTCTTAAAACCAAAAACACCCGATTTCTTTTTTTCCTTTTCTGTTAGTTCGCCTGTCAATTCCAAGTACCGACGGTAA
The DNA here is from genome assembly GCA_964453105.1 of uncultured Aquabacterium sp. Lineage (GTDB taxonomy): Bacteria > Pseudomonadota > Gammaproteobacteria > Burkholderiales > Burkholderiaceae_C > Aquabacterium. Next base: position 30,685 of record CAYVOP010000013.1, read on the forward strand.
CCCTCCAAGCTCGAGCTTATCGAGTCCGCGCTGAACAACTCGTAAGTGCTTGATACCGCAGGTGATTTCCAGAGCAAGGTGGTGCAGGATTTGCAAGGACACAATATTCGAGACGGCCTTTTCTTGCAAATTCTGACCAAGCCATGAAGCCTCATCCGCCCGCAGCCAAGACCTCGGACATGTTTCGCCCGCGCCTGGACGAGCAGCTCAACATGCAGCACCCGCTGATCCGCCTGGCTGGGCTGATGGACTGGGAGTTAATCGAGCACCACTTCGCGGGCCACTTCACCTCTGGCCGTGGTCGACCGGCTTTGCCACCCCGCCTCATCGCCGGCTTGCTGTATCTGCAACACGCCAACGATGCGTCTGACGAGATGGTGGTCAACACTTGGCTGGAGAACCCGTACTGGCAGTTCTTCACCGGCGAGACCTACCTGCAAACCGAGTTGCCCATCGATCCGTCGAGCCTGACGCGCTGGCGCCAGCGCATTGGCGAAGAAGGCGTGGAGTTGCTACTGGCGGTGACCATCGAAGCGGCCAGGGTCGCTGGCCTGATCAAACGCGCCAGCATGGACAAAGTGATCGTGGACACCACGGTGATGCCCAAGGCGATTGCGCATCCCACGGACAGCCGGCTGCTGGAGCGTAGCCGCCAGCACATGGTCAAGTTCGCCAAGGACAACGGCTTGAGCCTGCGCCAGAACTACAACCGCGAGGCACCGCGCCTGGCCACGCAGGTGGGCCGCTACGCCCATGCCAAGCAGTACAAGCGCATGCGAGGCGCGCTCAAGACGCTGCGCACCCGAGTGGGCCGTGTGCAGCGTGACGTGCAGCGCCAACTGGGCAAGCTGCCCGAACCAATGCAGGCCAAGGGGCAGGACTTGTTGCAGCGTGTGGGCCGCATCCTCAAGCAAAGAACCAAAGACACGAACAAGCTGTACGCCCTGCATGCTCCGGAAGTCGAATGCATCTCAAAGGGCAAGGCGCGCAACCCCTACGAGTTCGGCGTGAAGGTCACGGTGGCGACCACGCTCAAAGAGGGCTTGGTGGTGGGCATGCGCTCTTTGAGCGGCAACCCCTATGACGGCCACACGCTTGATGAGGCCATCGAGCAAGTGAGCATCCTGGCCAACCAACGTCCGCGAACGGTCATGGTGGACAAAGGCTACCGGGGTGCCGAAGTCGACGGTGTGCAGATTCTCAAGTCTGGCCAGAAGCGAGGCGTGACACGCACGATGAAGGCGATGATCAAACGGCGTAGCGCCATCGAGCCGACGATCGGGCACATGAAGAGCGACGGACGACTGGCTCGCAACCCGCTCAAAGGCATGCTGGGTGATGCCTTGCATGCCGTGCTGTGCGGCGCCGGCCACAACATCCGTCTGCTGCTGAGCCTGCTGAGGCTTTTTGCTGGCCATATGAGGTCCTTGATTCTGGCCTTGCTACGCGGAGCCATGGCCAAGCACCCCGGCTCATTGGCATCAATATCGGTTTGAGCAATTGTTCAGCGCGGACTACCAAAGGCTCCGAACATGTGAGTAGATTCAAGCTGAACGCCTCTGAGATTGATTCTCTCTGCGCTGTTGATGGAAGTGATGGTCTTTTTCAATCAGCCGAACAAGGTCGGTGACAGAAGAAGAATCTATAGCGACGCGACCACCAGCAAAAACATCTTTGACATCGAAATCGTCAATTCGCGCAATCACATCAACTGTGATCGCGGACAAATTGCCAATTCTTGAGGCATCGTGCGACAACACAACGGCTCTCCGCACCCTTTTAACCTGAGCGCGTTCAGCCAGAAAGCGCTGGAGACGATCTGCTGACGCATTGACCTGAGCGCTTGGACCGCGCCCCTTTTTGTCTGCGATCGGAACGCGACTCTCGACCACATTCCCGTACTTGTCATACTTGTCACGCCACCAACGATCACCATCGCAATGAATCACGCCGTTGAGGTACTTCACTTCAATGGCCAGCACACCCAACGGCCCAACCAACACAACGTCAACCTCGCCACCAGAATTCGAATAGCCCGCAATCGCTGTCCACTCGTCCGACAGGCATTTACTGAGTTGATCCAAAACACGACGCTCGCCATCGCTGCCAGCGGCCCAAACCTCTTCCGCTTGGCTAACGCCGACTAGATTTGGCGGCACAGGCTTCGGCCAGGTTAAAGTCGCCCATCCCCAAGCCAATAGTCCGCCAAACCAGCTGAGGTATTGCCCTTGAGACCAGGCCAAAGAGGCATCTAATTTCTGAGCAGCCAATCTATTGGCTCTCTCGTTGACCTGCCTTGTGTATCGAATAGCTTCGGCGGCGTGCTGTGAAGCTCGCTGCTGCGCAGCTGCATCCAATTGCTGCTGCGCGTGATTCGAAAGGGTGATGATTTGCATGAGGCATTTAGATTTCTGTTTAATAGCTCCGGCGCCCGCTATTTGCAAGCCGCGAGCGCCTTGCGCGCTGAACCAATGTCCTTGTATTGGTTGGGATTTCCCAAACAGTCATCATCCTGCCCGATAAGAACCCGGCCATCTTGCTCTCGCAACTTCAGCAACACTGTCATGTATCGCCAGCCCTCACCGATATCTGACGCCCGTTTGGCCAAAGGTTGGTCGGTGAGGTAGTAGCTGATAGAAAACAGCAATGCATCCCGCCCTTTGACTCGCGCCAAGGCGTTGACCCCATTGCACCATGTTCTGCCATTGGCCTCGTTGAGCTTTACGTCGTGCTTGGCGACCTGCTTGAGCTTGTCGTCATAAACAAAAACTGCACAGATGCCTCCGCCAGCTATAGGGCCCGAATGCTTGTTAATAGCCATAGCCGCATCACGAGCTGCATTCTGCTCTTTCGATCGGTATTGCACGCCAGCGACATAGAAGGTGCGGTCGTTCCAGAGCATTCGGAAGTAGTTCAGAGTTCCGGAGGTGGTTCGTTCAAATCCCTGCCGCTCCTGATCTTTGTTAAGCGCTTCTTCGAGATAGCGTACTCCGTGCAACGCATAGCCAACCTGTTCCTCTGTCCAAGGGAATTTGTAATCCAGAAAAACCTCAGCCCAAGCAGAGCAAGCGAACGAGCCGAGGATGGCCGCACTCAGCGGCCAAAGGTAGTTAACTTTGCTTGTACTTCGCATACGCACAAAAAAACGATCGGACAGTCACGTATGGTCATTCAATCAGCAGCTTCGCACCTCTGACGTGGACCGTCTTTGTCGCATCGCCATATTTTGGATGCATCAACCATGTCAGTTGAAATTCACTCGGATCAGCAATTGATCCAAGAACAACCTTGAGGTCGGCACCTTGGTCGCCCGACAGTGCAAATGACTTCAGGCAACTCTGTATTTGGAGCTCATCTCTCAGATACAAGCGATGAGCGGAACCCAACTCGGCTAACAACAATTTGTCTTCCGTACCCGCACCACAAAATCCTGCTCCATTTGCTTGGTTAGAGGGAACAGCCACCCCTAACAGCAAATACCGTCGCCCACCTTGCTGAAAATCACCACCGCCAACCACGACCAGATTGGTCGCTCCGACAACAGCTCTTTGCAAAGACGCAGCCAGCACAACGGCATGAGCCTTGCCTGCACAAGAGTCAACACCACGGACTCTCCCGCTTGAATGGAGAGAAACGGAAACGCATGACTGCTGTTCCGCGTGCACAGACGCCGACACCAGCAGATAAGCGCAGACGAGCCAGCGACTAATGCGAGTCAACGTGGTCGGCATAGCAAACCCCTGTGTATTTCCACTTATTTTCATCTTTTTTATCTTTCTTGGGGTTCGCGTAACTTCCTTGGTCTCGCTCATGCAGTTTCGCCACTGTCTGCCCTTTGTTTTTCTCCTCATTCATGTCCCAGCCGATATTCCCTGTCTCTGGATCACACAAGATTTGGCTGGATCGCACCCAGGCTTTTTTCTCCTCGCTCCAGACGTGATAAGGGCCGCCGTTCCATCTCGACCACGTTTCCAGTCGGAGTTGCTCAGATGAATAGGTACGCCCTTTTTGGGACAGATACGCCTTGGCTATTTTTTGCTTCTGCTGATAGAGAGCAGCCCCAACGCGAACGTTCTCTTTCCAACTCCACACCTGTTCAAAACTAGGTGCTGGGTTGGTCATTTGCGTTATGCCATACCCCTTATCAAAAGACACAATCGGCTGACCATCTGCTTCAATAAAGTGCTTTCCCCGACTTTCCTGTTCGAGTAGCCGATCAAACCCCTGCGTATCAGGCAGTGTGGACACAAATGCGGTCAAGTCGGCTTGCTTCGGATTGACTCCGCGGACGTCAATGTAGCGCTTGAACACCTCATCACCAGCTTTTACTTCAACCCTAAGGCGGCCACCTAGCACTTTACCTAGCGCGACATCCCAGAACTTTGAATTGGTCTCAAACTCGCCTTTTTCGCTGAAGGTTTTCAAAACAGCGCCACGCTTGCTAGTCTCCCTGAGACCACTCACTCTTGCATCCCATGAGATCGACCATTTCCATTTATAGGGCCCTGTCGAATCCGTCTGAATCTCAAATCGAACATTTGGCATAGCTGCGCTCTGTTCAATCGCGACACTTGAACCTCTTGGGGGGGTCACCCACGCACCTTGATCGTCTTCAACAACAACCTTTACCAACGAGCCATTCTTTTTGTTCGCTTTCTGGCCCGTTGCGACTTTGGCTTTACCTGTCATTGAATTACCTCCGCTACATCGATAGGCAGGACTTCAACTGTGAGATCCGTTGCACTGTATGTAAAAATTCTTTCGGTCAGGCCGTCAGCATTAGTGACCCCCTCCCATGTCTTGCCGTTAGCCCCAACAATTCGGTACCGCCGATTTGCAAGGGGATCGCCATCGCCATCAACCAGATGAAACTGCTCATCGAACTCCGTATCTGATGGAGGTTCACAAGCGACGACCGAGTTAGGGAGTTCTTCCAACCTTGCGGCAGCACCGCCTCCGCTCCCCCAATCATGCGTAGCCCCCTTCACCGTCCAATTACCCGGACACGTGAAGGTGATGTCCCCACCCTTGATCACAATGGCCGACTGCCCTGCTGACAGGGTGATGCTTTCGCTGGCCTGGATGCGGATTTCATCGGTGGTGCTTTGCACCGTGATGCCTTGATCGGCCCAGATCTGTTGGGCATCGGTGTGGGCACGCAGGCTCAATTGGCCATTGGCGGTGATGGCTTTGATGCCGCCGGCATGCGTGTACAGGCTGGTGGTTTGGCCGCTGACGCTGCTCAGGGTGTGGCCTGCGGTCAGTTGCACATCGCCTTGCACGGCCACGCTGGTGTCTTGGCCGCTGAACAGGCTGATGGTGGCGGGCGTGACGAATGCCGCTGTGACAGGCGTGTCAAGGTGCACCAAGGGCTTGGCAAACTTTTCTACGGGGTCGGCCAGGGTGCGACCCTTGGCTTTTTTAGCTTCTTGTCCGTTGACACTGCCGCTGTGTTTGCCTTGGGCTTGGGCGCACATGGCATCGGTGTGGCATTGCACGGCCTGTTGGGCATCGAAGCCGTGCAGGGCTTGGGCGCCTTGTTGTTGTGCGCTTTGGCTCAAGGCTTGGCCCAGTTGCTGGGCGGCTTTGAGTTGAGCCACGGCCTCGGTGGCGTCCATCTGGGTGCTTTGCACGCTGGCACCTTGTGCCGTGCGTGCGGTGGTGCTGAGCAGCAGGCCTTGGCCTGCGCGCACGATGGCCCAGCCGTCGGTGTGGCCGTAGAAGCCTTCGCCCAGCCAGGCGCCACGTTGGGCGTGGCCTGCGCCACCGTTGCCGCTGTGGGCAATGATGTGGCCCAGGCTGAGTTCTGACCAACCACCACGGCTGCCGTGGGTGGCCAGGCGCATGCGCAGTTGGCCTTGGCTGTCGTCGACCAACCATTGGCTGGCGCCGCCGCCGTCCAGGTGGGGCATGTGCCAGCCCGAGATCGCACCAATGTGGTTGGCGCCGCTGTCTTCACCCGCAGGCCAAGGCAGGTCGTGTTGGCCATTGTGCAATTGGCCGACGATGATGGGGCGGTCGACGTCGCCATCGACAAAGTCCACCAACACTTCGGTGCCGGCACGGGGTGTGAACACCGCGCCCCAGTTGGGGCCCGCCACGCCTTGGGCCACACGCACCCAGGTGCCGCTGCTGGCGTCACCCGGGGCATGGCCGGTGGATTGGGCGCCGACGGTGTTGGGGCCGCTCAGTCCGCCGTTGATGGGGGCCATGCCTCGCTGCCAGGGGAACTGGATGCGCACGCGACCATCGCGATCCGTGGTGACCGGATCGCCGTTGGCGGTGACCACGATGGCGGTTTGCGGGCCTGGGGCCATGCAAGGCGCTGCAGGCAGCGGCACCAGGCGCACATCGGCCGGCACGG
>CAYVOP010000014.1:0-36420 GCA_964453105.1 uncultured Aquabacterium sp.
CACCTGGCGCAGGATGCTGGGGTAGCGCTTGACCACGCGAAACTTGCGAATGTCACCCCCAAACTCTTCCAGCCGTTTCACAGCCCAAGGGCTAAGGATGCGCTGCAGGTAGCGACGGGGAATGCCGTATTCCTTTTCCAGAATCGGGCCATCTTCACTCGGGTCAAACAAGCCCAACGGCGACTCGTTCACCGGCGAGCCCTTGATGGCGTAGAACGGCACCTTCTCAGCCAACAGTTTCAGGCGCTCGGCGATCGATGACTTGCCGCCACCCACCGGGCCCAGCAAATACAGAATCTGCTTCTTTTCTTCCAGCCCTTGCGCTGCATGGCGGAAGTAGCTGACGACCTGTTCAATGGCATCTTCCATGCCAAAGAACTCTTCGAAAGCCGGGTAGATCTTGATGACCTTGTTGGTGAAGATGCGGGATAGGCGCGGATCGTTGCGCGTATCGATCATCTGGGGTTCACCAATGGCCTTGAGCATGCGCTCGGCAGCCGTGGCGTAAGCGGTCGTGTCCCGCTTGCAGATCTCGAGGTATTCCTCCAGGGAATACTCCTCTTCGCGGGTGCGCTCGTAACGAGCGGCAAAGTTGCTGATGACGTCCATGCAGACCTCCAGAACCAACGACTCAAGCCATTGATGTCCATCGGGAAGACCGGGGAACCCAGCTGCGGTGACCCGGCCTAACTGACTCGCATCGCCCTAACACCTAAGATCAATGAAATCGCCTGATCTGGATACCCAGAGAAACCATGGCTTCCCAGCTCTATTTGCGACTTCCTTGTGCCTATCTTGCACCTTTTTTGATGAGCGTGTTGCGGCATCAGTACAACAACTCACCGATTGCTGGTCGCGCGCACCTCGTCCAGACAGGTTACCCCGGCTAGAACCTTCTCGATACCGTCTTGGCGCAGGGTGCGCATGCCCTCGCGCATGGCTTGCTGTTGCAGCTCTTCCGCACGGGCGCCAGTCTGGATCATGCGGCGCAGATCTCGGCTGATGGACATGAGCTCATGAATGCCCGCACGGCCCTTGAAACCGGTATGCGCGCAACGTTCACAGCCTTTGTTGTGGTGCAGCATGAGCTTGCCGTTGTGGCCAAACTCCCTGGCCCAGCGCGCCAGCACGGCTTCACGAGACAGTGCAGACACCCCTTGGGGCACGCAGTAAAGATAGTCGGCCAGCAGTTCTTCGATGTAGGCCTCACTGGCGGGCTCAGACACCAGGCATTCGGTACACAAGCGCCTGACCAGGCGTTGGGCCAACACCACCAGCAAGGAATCGGCAAAATTGAAAGGGTCCATGCCGATGTCCAGCAAGCGCGTGACGGTCTCCGGCGCGCTGTTGGTGTGCAGGGTCGACAAAACCAAGTGCCCTGTCAGCGAGGCTTCGATGCCCATGCCGGCGGTTTCCTCGTCGCGCATTTCGCCCACCATGATGACATCGGGGTCAGCCCGCAGGAAGGCTCGCAGGGCTTTCGCAAAGGTCCAGTCGATCTTGCTGTTGACCTGCACCTGACGCAGCCCCGGCTGAGTGATTTCGATGGGGTCTTCAGCCGTCCAGATCTTGCGTTCGGGCACGTTGATGTAGCTGAGCGCCGAATGCAGGGTGGTGGTCTTGCCCGAACCTGTGGGGCCCACGCACAAGATCATGCCGTAGGGACGTTCCATGGCCTCTTTCAAGCGCGCCAGGTTGTCGGCATTCAGGCCAATCTTGTCCAGTGGCAAGGGCTTGGCGGAGGCCAGAATCCGCATCACCACGTCTTCCAGGCCGTTGTTGGTGGGAATGGTGGCCACTCGCAACTCGATCTTGTACTGCGGCACGAACTTGGCAAAGTTGATCTTGCCATCTTGCGGCTTGCGGCGCTCGGAAATATCCAGATCGCACATGATCTTGAGCCGTGCGACCATGGCGTTGCGATAGTTGTGGGGCAGCTCCAGATAGGGAAGCAGGGCCCCGTCCTTGCGAAACCGGATCTTGACCTTTTCGCGCCCCGGGTAGCACTCGACATGGATGTCAGACACGCCTTGGGTATAGGCCTCGACAATCATGGTGTTGATCAGGCGCACCAGCGAGTTGTCGCTTTGCTCAATGGTGCGGTCTTCCTCCCGGTTGTTCGAGTCGCGATCGGCTTCCAGGTCGGCCACCAGTTGAATGGAGTCGATCGACTCCATTTCATACGAAGGCGGTTCGCTGCTCATGTTGGCGGCGTGGTGCCCCACGTCAGCGCCAATGTTGGCGTACAGGTCTCGAATGGCCCAGTCGATCTGGCTGTGTTGCGCCAGCACGGGCACGATCTTGCACTGGGTCACGAACTCGACTTCGGCCAGCTTGGCATGCGCGCTGGGATCCTCCAACGCCACGATGAGCGTGTTGTCGCGCTGCAGCAAAGGTACCACGTGTAGGCGTGCGGCCACTTGGAACGGCACCTTCAACAAGGCGTCCATTTCGGGCTTGAACTTCTCCAGGTTCACCAGGGGGTAGCCCATCTTGCGCGACAAGGCTGTCTGCAAGTCGTCACGCGAGACCAAGCCCATGCGAATGAGCAATTCACCCAGGGGCACGCCCCGGTCATGCTCTTGCTGGTGCAGGGCCTCGCGCAACTGGGTTTCGGTGATCATGCCCATGGCGGTGAGCGCCTCACCAATGCGCACCATGGGCATGGAGCTTTGTTGCTCGATGGCCCGCAGCAATTGCTCGGCGGTCACGACCTGGCGGGTGAGCAGAATTTCGCCCAGGCGCTGATTGCGCAGGCGGGCCTGTTCGTCCACGGCCAGGTTGATCTGAGCCGCCGTGACGGCCTGATGCTCCACCAACACTTCGCCCAGCTTGGGGCCGAATTGAACGCGGTCGACCGCCTCGGAGGGAATGAACAGGCGGCTGACACTGCCGTCGGCATCCAGCGGGGGGAACAGGAACAAGCCAAAAGGCATTTCGGCATGCCCCATGGTGTGGCCTCGCAACTGCGATCCATCCTTGAGCCAGACGCGGTATTCGGTGTTCATGCGTTGGTCCAGCACAGCCGCATGGGGGTCCACATCAGGCGAGGTGATGGAGGCCGCAAAAGGACGCGTCAACAGCAGCGAACGAAACTGCCCGAATCGCAAGGGCATGGTGGTGCGAGACGGCGGCACCTGCACCTGCGCCACTTGCTCGTCAGGTACAAAAAACACCAGTCGGCCCCGCATGAGTCGACCGTTCAGCCCCACGATTTCACAGGGCTCGTGATCAGTCTGCGGCGTGGGCTGCGGGTAGCAGGCGTAAGGCGGTGTCGGCCAGCGGAACAGACCCGAGTCCGGGGCCAACTCCGGGGCAGAAACATCGGTGTCTACCAAAGACAGGGGCGGCGGGGTCGTTTCAGACATGGCAGAGGTATCCTATTTAGCCTCTGCCATCTTATGAAAAATGGCCCCCAAACGATCCGGCCATCAGAGGCCGAAAGTCGGGTTTGTTAGAAGTCCTGCGGGCGGAAATTGAACTCGAACGGACAAGGCACGCGCTTGTGCTCGTCTTGCGGCAGCACCTGGGTGCGCTCCAGGGCGCGCAGCACAGCCTGGTCCCACTGCTCGTTGCCCGACGCCGCAATGACCGTGCTGCGGGTAATGCGCCCTTCGGAATTGCACTCCACCTTCACCAAGGCCGCGGGGTTGCCAGCCACGCCATCGCGGGGGAACACGATGTTGGACTTGATGCGGGCACGCAGGCGGCCGATGTAGCTGTCGCTCAAACCGGCCGAGGCAATCTGGTCTTGCGCCAGATTGCGCATCAGGCGATCCAGGTTGGCACGGCGCTGTGCAGCCAATTTTTCGGATTCGGCCTTCGTCTTGGCTTCTTCGGCCGCTTTGGCCTTGGCCACCGCCTTCGGATCGGGCTTGGGCGGCTCTGGCTTGGCGGGCGCCTTCACGGAGGGCTTTTCAGGTGGCTTTTCAGCCACTTTCGGAGGCACCTTCTTGGGCGGATCAGGCAAGAACACCTCTTTGGGCTCTTTCTTGGCTGGCTTCTTGGTTTCCTTTTCCGCCTTCGCCTTGGGCTTGACCGGCACCATGGCCATGTCAGCCGGCTTCTCCAGCGGTTTTTCCATGGCGGGCTCGGTGGGCGGCACGGGCTTGGGTGGCGGCGTCACCTCTGCCGGCTGGGGCGGCGGGGGCTCAGGGCTGTTTTCTTCAGCCTTGGGCACCTCGGTCCACATTTCGGCTTCGACCGGGGGTGGGGGCTGGATCTTCCAGTGCACACCCAAGGCCAGCGCACCCACCAGCAACAAGTGGGCGAACAAGGCCATCGCCAGGCCAGGCTTCCAGCCAGCGGCGTCTTGCGGACGGAACCGAGTTGAATCAGCCAGCACCATCGCTCCCGACATGGTCAACCGCCCGTGGTGCGCACCGACAGGCCCACGCGGCCAATGCCGGCGCGTTGCAGGGTGTCCATGATCTTGACCACGGCTTCGTAGCGCACATCTTTGCGCGCCGAGATGATGACGGGCACAGCAGCCATGCCCCCTTCGGCGCTGTCTTGCACCTCTTTCACCTTGGTGGCCAGATCGGGCAACATCACCATGCCCGCGTCGCGACTGTTGACGCGCAACTTCACCCGGTCTTCGTCTTCCACCACGATCTCGACGACCTTTTCTGGCGCCTTCTGGGCCTTGCCCATGGTGGGCAGATCAACCACCCCCGTGGGCAGCAGCGGGGCGCTGACCATGAAAATGATGAGCAGCACCAGCATGACGTCGATGAACGGCACCATGTTGATTTCGCTCTTGGTTCGGCGGCGACGGCCGCCCAGGCCGATGTGTTCCGCCACGGTCACTGCCCCACGTTGGCGCGGCCGGGTTCGGCCGGGGTGGCATTGCGCGCCAGGATGTTGGAGAACTCCTCCACGAAGGACTCCATCTGGATGGCAATGCGGTCAATGTCGCGCGAGAAGCGGTTGTATGCCAGCACGGCCGGAATGGCGGCGAACAAACCAATGGCCGTGGCCACCAGGGCTTCGGCAATGCCGGGGGCCACAGTGGCCAGGGTGACCTGTTGCAGGTTAGACAGGCCCGTGAAGGCGTGCATGATGCCCCACACCGTGCCAAACAAGCCAATGTATGGCGACACGGAGCCCACCGAGCCCAGGAAGTCGAGCTTGGCCTCGATCATGTCCATTTCACGCTGGTAGCTGGCGCGCATGGCGCGGCGAGAACCGTCCAGCAAAGCGCCCACGTCGCTGACCCGGCGCTCACGCAGTTTCATGAATTCGCGCATGCCGGCGGCAAAAATGCGTTCTTGCGGCGACACGGGGCCTTCACCCCGTTGGGCGTCTTGATAGAGTTCTTGCAAGGTGCGGCCTGCCCAGAACTCCTGGTCAAACTCTTCGTTGTCGGAACGCACGCGGCGCAGGCCGATGAACTTGCCGAAGATCACGGTCCAACTGGCCAGCGACACCGTCAGCAGCAAAGCCATCACCAATTGCACCACCAAGCTGGCATGCACTACCAACGCGATGATGGACAAATCCTGGTTCATGAAAATCAACCTCCAAAGTCAATTGTGATGGATGCCGGCCGCCCCGGTCAGCACGGCCAGCATGTCAGCCGGGATGCGCCCGGGCCTGAAACCTTCAGCCCCCGGTTGCACCCAACCTATGCGGATGCGACCTTCGGTCAAAACCTGGTCGCCCCGCAGCACTTTCTGATCAAACACCATGGATGCCCTGCCCGCTTCCGCCACCTGCACGGTCACGGTCAGCCAATCGTCCAGCCGAGCCGGTCGCACATAGCGCACCTGGGTTTCACTGACGACAAACATGCCGCCCCCCGACTGCCTGGACGTTTCCTGACCATAACCCAAGGTACGCAGCCATTCGGTGCGCGCTCGCTCCATGAACTTCAGGTAGTTGGCGTAAAACACAATGCCGCCGGCATCGGTGTCTTCCCAGTACACCCGGACATGGAGCTGAAACGAGGGGGCAGAGTTCCCTGACTCGGCGTGGGCAGAGGCATTCATCAGGCTCGATTATCGCGGCTTTGCGAGCCGGATCAGAGCCAATCGGGTGACTGCACCGTTTGCAGGGTGACTTGTTGTTCGCCTTGGCGCTCGCGCAGGCGCAGCCACCAGACCGCCCCCTTCTTCACAGACCAGGCCAGATCGTAGCCAGTCAACAGGCGAGCCGCCAGCATACCCAGGGTAGGCTGGTGCCCGACGATCAACACGGACTCCTTGGACTGAGGCCAGCGGGCGGCCTTCAGCAAGTCATCGACCGAGGCGGCTGGGTTGAGCCCTTTGACCGTTTTGAAGGATCGCCCCAGGGCCAGGGCGGTTTGCTGCGTGCGCTGAGCCGGGCTGACCAGCACACGGGTCGACTCAGGCAAGCGCTGATTCAGCCAGGCTGCCATGCGCTCAGCCTGCTTGTGCCCCTTCGGGGTGAGGCTGCGAGCCAGGTCACGCACTGGGTCAATTTGCACGACCAGGTCCTGGCCCTGAGCCAGGGCGTGGGATTGCTCGGCAGTCAGGGGCAGGTCTTCCGCCTGCGCGTGGCGCCACAAGATCAGATCCACTTCGTCACTTCTCCTGCTTCACCCTGTGGGCTTCCATTTTTTACAGGGGTGCCCGATAGCGCGCCATCAAGGCCTGCTGGGCACTGTGCCCCTCGGTACCCACGCGGCTATAAAACCCTTCGCTGTCTTGGGTCCAGGCGTCTCGCCCGTCCATCAGGTAGGGGATCAGGCATTCGTCGATCACGCGCTGACGCAAAGCGACATCGCGCACCGGCCAAGCCAACTCGATGCGACGCGTCATGTTGCGGTTCATCCAGTCGGCGCTCGACAGGTACAAGGCTTCGTCGTGCTCGTGTTCGCCCCAGCGGAAGTAGATGACACGGGTGTGCTCCAGCATGCGCCCCACCACCGAGCGCACACGGATGCGGTCGGTCAGGCCATCAACCCCCGGGGGCAACACACACGCCCCCCGCACGATGAGGTCAATCTGCACGCCCGCTTGTCCAGCCTCAATCAGGGCGCGAATCAAGGGCTCGTCTGTCAGGGCATTGACCTTGACGACGATGCGCGCCGGCTTGCCCTCGCGAGCGGCATCGGCCACGCGGGCCATCTGACGAATCAGGGCCTTTTGCAAATTGAAGGGGGCCAACAGCAGTTGCCGGGCCGCCTTCAGCTGGGTCATGCTGGACAACTGGTTGAACAGGTTGTCAATGTCGGCCGTGATGTCGGGGTTGCTGGTCAGGTAACCCACATCGGTGTAGAGCTTGGCCGTTTTCGGGTTGTAGTTGCCGGTAGACAAGTGGGCGTAGCGGCGCAGGCGCCCCCCCTCGCGGCGGGTGACCAGCATCATCTTCGCGTGGGTCTTCAGGCCCACGATGCCGTACACCACCTGGGCGCCCAGCGCCTCCAGGCGTTCGGCCCAGTTGATGTTGGCCTCTTCGTCGAACCGGGCCTTCAGCTCCACCACGGCCAGGACTTCCTTGCCACGGCGTACGGCTTCGAGCAGCAAATCCATCAGCACCGATTCGCTGCCGGTGCGGTAAATGGTTTGCTTGATGGCCAGCACATTGGGGTCATACACCGCTTCGCGCAGGAACTGCACCACCGCGTCAAATGACTCGAAGGGGTGGTGCAGCATGACGTCGCTGCGGCGCAGGTGGTCGAACATGCCGCCGTGCTGCGGCAGGCTTTCAGGCCAACTAGGCTGATACGGCGCAAAACGCAGGTGGTCGCCTTCAACCTGGTCCACCAATTGCGACAGGCGCACCAGGTTGACCGGGCCATTCACATGGAACAGGGCGTGGCGCGACAGATCGAACTGTTCCAGTAGGAAATCAGACAGGTCTTTCGGGCAACTGCGCACCACTTCCAGTCGAATGGCCTGACCAAACTGGCGGGTGCTCATTTTGGAACGCAAGGCCAGGCGCAGGTCGGTCACGTCGTCTTCATCGACTTCGATGTCGGAGTCGCGGGTGAGGCGGAACTGCGAAAACGCCTTGATCTCGCGCCCCGCGAACAGTTCATGCAGGTGGGCCCGAATCACGCTGGACAAGAGCACAAAGGCTTGCTGGCCGTCGCTGACCTCGTCAGGCAGGCGAATGACGCGAGGCAACACGCGCGGAATGCGTACGATGGCGATGTCGTTGTCACGGCCAAAGGCATCGCGCCCCCCCAGGCGCACGATGAAGTTCAGCGTTTTGTTGGCGACCTGCGGGAAGGGGTGGGAGGGATCCAGCCCGATGGGCACCAACAGGGGTTGCACCTGCTTCTGGAAGAAGCCAGCCACCCATTCGCGCTGCAGGTTGTTGCGCTCGTCGTGGTTCAGGATGACGATGCCTGCTGCTCGCAGCTGGGGGCCCAATTCGTCGTTGAACACGCGGTACTGGTCTTCCACCAGTTGGTGCGATTCCTTGGCCACGTCGGCCAGATACTGCGCCCCGATGCCCGTACCTCGGGTTTTCGACGCTTCCAGAATGTCGGCATAACGAACCTCGAAAAATTCGTCGAGGTTGGACGACAGGATGCAGATGTAGCGCAAGCGTTCCAGCAGGGGCACGTCTTCACGTTGGGCCTGTGTCAGCACTCGGCGATTGAACTCGAGGATGGCCTGTTCGCGGCTGAGCAATTTCAAACGTGGAACTCCTGGCACAGAGGGACCTTCTGGAACAACAACAAATACAACGGGCAATGCTGAGTTCAGTGTATGACGGCACTCATGTCAGAAGTTTGACAAAAGCATGACAGATCAGACCAAGGGTTAATGCGCACCCCAAGCGTTGCCCTGGCGCATCGTTGCGTCCGGATCTACCAAAATCCTGGCGGGTTTACGATGCCGTTGCCTGACGTTCGCTCCAGTTCATCCCCTTCACCTCCGGCCTCGCTTCACCATGATCGCTTTGCAAGACGCCAAACTACTGCAGACACGGGCTTACATCGATGGGGCGTGGGTGCCTGCCGACGACGGCGCCACACATGCCGTTTACAACCCCGCCAACGGCAATCTGCTGGCCCAGGTGCCTGACATGGGGGCCACCGAGACCGCGCGCGCCATTGCCGCCGCCGAGGCCGCCCTGCCTTCCTGGCGCCACCGTACCGCGCAAGACCGCGCCACCTTGATGCGGCGCTGGTTCGAGTTGATTCGCACCCACCAGGAAGACTTGGCCCACCTGATGACGCTGGAGCAAGGCAAGCCCCTGGCCGAAGCGCGGGGCGAAGTGATCTACGGGGCCTCTTTCATTGAGTGGTTTGCCGAAGAGGGCAAGCGCGTGGCGGGCGAAGTGATTCCCGCGCCCAGCCCCGACAAGCGACTGATGGTGATTCGTCAAGGGGTGGGGGTAGTGGCCGCCATCACGCCCTGGAACTTCCCGATTGCGATGATCACCCGCAAGGTGGCGCCGGCCCTGGCTGCGGGCTGCACCATCGTGGTCAAGCCCGCCGAAGCCACGCCTTTGTGCGCCTTGGCACTGGCTGAATTGGCCCACCGTGCGGGCATGCCACCAGGGGTGCTGAATGTGGTCACCACGGCCCGCCCGGCGGTCGTCGGGCAGGAGCTGACGTCCAACCCTGTGGTGCGCAAGCTGTCATTCACGGGCTCGACCGCCGTGGGCAAACGCCTCATGGCCCAATGCGCTGACACAGTCAAACGCTTGTCGCTGGAATTGGGGGGCAACGCACCGTTCATCGTGTTTGACGATGCCGACCTGGACGCGGCCGTGCGCGGAGCCTTGGCCTCGAAGTACCGCAATGCCGGCCAGACCTGTGTGTGCGCGAACCGCCTGCTGGTGCACGACCGCGTCTACGACGCCTTCACCTCCAAGCTGGTGGCCGCCGTGGCCGCACTGAAAGTGGGCCCGGGCTTGGCGCCCGATACGCAGTTGGGCCCACTCATCAACGCCGCGGCGGTGGACAAGGTAGACGCGCTGGTGCAAGACGCCATTCGCCTTGGCGCACAGGTCGCACTGGGCGGCAACCGGCACGCTTTGGGCGGGCATTTCTACGCGCCCACGGTGCTGACCCACGTCACGCCTCAGATGCGTCTGGCGCAGGAAGAGATTTTTGGCCCGGTGGCCCCCATCTTCCGCTTTCACACCGACGAAGAAGCCGTGCAACTGGCCAACGACACCCGATCTGGCCTGGCCGCCTATTTCTATGCCCGAGACATCAGCCGCGTGTGGCGCGTGGCCGAGCAATTGGACTACGGCATGGTGGGCATCAACGAGGGGCTGATTTCCAACGAAATGGCGCCCTTTGGCGGCGTGAAGGAATCGGGCGTGGGCCGCGAAGGCTCGCGGCACGGCATCGACGAATACCTGCAGATGAAGTACCTGTGCCTGGGCGGCATGGCCTAGATCAGTGCGCGGCCTCCCAGTTGGGGCCCACCCCGACTTCGGCCAGCAAAGGCACGCGCAACTGCGCCACCGACGCCATCAAACGCGGCAACTCGGTTCGCACCCATTCGACCTCGTCGTCAGGCACTTCCAACACCAATTCGTCATGCACCTGCATGATGATGCGCGAGCGCTTGCCCTGAGCATCCAGCGTATCTTGCACCGCTACCATGGCCAGTTTGATCAGGTCAGCTGCGGTGCCCTGCATGGGCGCGTTGATCGCGGCACGCTCGGCGGCCGCACGCAACGGGCCGTTACCGCTGTTGATTTCAGGCAACCACAAACGGCGCCCGAACACGGTTTCCACATAACCCTGGGCCTTGGCCATGGTGCGCGTGTCGTCCATGTAGCGCTTGACCCCAGCGAAGCGCTGGAAGTAGCGGTCGATGTAGGCCGCTGCTGCGCTGCGTTCAATGCCCAGGTTCTTGGCCAGGCCATGGGCGCTCATGCCGTAAATCAAACCGAAGTTGATGACCTTGGCATAGCGACGCTGCTCGCTGGCCACGTCATTCACCGGCACGCCAAACACCTCGCTGGCGGTGGCCTTGTGGACATCCACTCCCTCGGCAAAGGCCCGCAGCAGGTTCTCGTCTTGCGAGATGTGCGCCATGATGCGCAGCTCGATCTGCGAGTAGTCGGCCGACACGATGACGTGGCCCGGCGGCGCAATGAAGGCCTCGCGAATGCGACGCCCCTCGGCCGTACGCACCGGAATGTTCTGTAGGTTCGGGTCGTTGCTCGACAAACGGCCCGTCACGGCCACGGCCTGGGCGTAGTTGGTATGCACCCGGCCCGTTTCGGCATTGATCATCAGTGGCAGCTTGTCCGTGTAGGTGGACTTGAGCTTGGCCATGCTGCGAAACTCCAGAATGCGCGCAGGCAAGGGGTAGTCTTCCGCCAGTTTCTCCAGCACCTCTTCATTCGTGGATGGGGCCCCGGTGGCGGTTTTCTTCACCACAGGCAAGCCTTGTTTGACGAACAGAATTTCGCCCAGTTGCTTAGGTGAGCCCAAATTGAAAGGCTGCCCCGCCAACTCGTACGCTTCCTGCTCCAGCTGCATGATGCGCTGGCCCAGCTCATGGCTTTGCTGCTGCAAAAGGGCTTTGTCGATCAGCACACCATGGCGCTCAATGCGTTGCAGCACGCGCGACGTGGGCAATTCGAACCGTTCATAGATGTCGCGCAGCTTGGGCTCAGCCTCCAGTTGCGGCCACAGGGTTTCGTGCACATGCAGGGTCAAATCACTGTCTTCACTGGCGTACTGCGTGGCCACCGGCACCGCCACCTGGGCAAAGGGAATTTGCTGCGCGCCTTTGCCGGCCACGTCTTCATAGTCCAGGCCACTGCGGCCCACATGGCGCTGCGCGAGGCTGCTCAAGCCGTGGGGGCGATGGGCCTCCAGCACATAGCTTTGCAGCATGGTGTCGTGCGCATAGCCGCGCATCTGAATGCCATGGTTGGCCAACACATGGGTGTCGTACTTGATGTTCTGCCCCACCTTGGGCCGCGAGGCGTCCTCCAGCCAGGGCTTCAGCCGGGTCAGCACCTCGTCCAGAGGCAGTTGGTCCGGCGCATCGGGCCCTTCGTGGCGCAATGGCAAGTAGCAGGCCGAGCCCACTCGATCCGAGAAACTCATGCCCACAATGCGGGCCTTCATGGGGTCCAACGAATCGGTTTCAGTGTCGAACGCCACCAAGGGGGCCGACTGAATGCGGGCCAGCCAGGCGTCGAAAGCGGCCCAATCGAGCACGGTGTCGTACTGGGCATCAACCGGGGTTGCCGCCGGCGCATCACCGACAGGCACCTGGTCGTCGCCTTGTGAAAACAGATCCGGCGTGGCGCCAGGGGCGGGCTTGGCCTTTGAGGCGGGAGCGCTTGCGGCAGAAGCACCACCACCCAACAGGCGTTCGACCTCGGCCTTGGCTGTGCGGAAACCAAAGCGGGTGTAAAAACTGAGCAAACCTTGCAGTTCAGGCGCCTTCAGAGCCAGAGCGTCCAAAGCCGGCCAGTTGGGCACATGCCCGCTCAGATCACAGTCTTGCTTGACAGTGATGAGCCGGCGCCCTTGGGGCAGCCAGTCCAAGGCCTTGCGTAAGTTCTCGCCGGTCACGCCCTTGAAAGAGTCTGCGGCAGCCATCACACCGGCCAATGAGCCGTGCTCTAGCAGCCATTTCACGGCGGTCTTGGGGCCGACTTTTTCCACACCGGGCACGTTGTCCACGGTGTCACCGATCAAGGTCAGATAGTCGATGATGAGTTCAGGCGGCACGCCAAACTTGGCTTGCACGCCGGCCGTGTCCAGCACCTCGGGTGGCTTGGCCATGGTGTTGATCAGCGAGACCTGAGGGGTGACCAATTGCGCCAGGTCCTTGTCGCCTGTGGAGATGACCACGCGGTGCCCGCAAGCGGCTGCCACCTGGGCCAGTGTGCCAATGGCGTCATCGGCTTCAATGCCGGGCACTTCCAGCACCGGCCAGCCCAGTAGCTTGACCACTTCGTGAATGGGTTCGATCTGCGAGCGCAGGTCGTCGGGCATGGGGGGGCGCTGCGCCTTATAGGCGGGATACCACTCATCGCGGAAGGTGGGGCCCTTGGCGTCGAATACGCACACGGCGTGCTCAGCCTGAATGTGGTCACGCAACCAGCCCAGCATATTGACCACGCCATGAATGGCCCCCGTGGCTTCCCCCTGGGGCCCGCGCAGGTCGGGCATGGCATGGAAGGCCCGGTACAGATAGCTGGAACCATCCACCAGCAGCAAGATGGGCAGGGTGTCGGTAGCAGGAGCGGTAGAGGGAGAAGAAGGGGCCGGTGCGTTCATGGGCGCCATTGTGAGGCCAGGAGGCGAGTTCGAGGGAAACGGAAACAATTGCCAAAAATTGGGCCCAGCCCCATCCAGCGGCTGGCCAGACTTTTACAATCTCCGGCTTGCCCTGAATTTGTCCACCCCTGCCCGAGTCACCCCATGGCCGTTTTCACCGAAGTTACCCCCCAAGAAGCCTCCGGACTGCTGGCCGATCTGGGGCTGGGCACCCTTCAGTCCATGCAGGGTTGCGCCTCGGGCATCGAAAACACCAATTACTTCGTCAGCACCGACCGGGGTGACTATGTGCTGACCCTGTTCGAACGCCTGAGCTTCGAGCAACTGCCCTTCTATCTGAACCTGATGCACCATCTGGCAGACAAGGGCATTCCGGTGCCGGCCCCACAGGCCAATGCGCAGGGGGCGATTCTGCACACGCTCAAGGGCAAGCCCGCCGCCGTGGTGACCCGACTGAAGGGCCGCAACCAGTTGGCACCTCAGGCCGCCGACTGCGCGCAAGTGGGCGCCATGCTGGCCAAGATGCACGCAGCCGGGCAAGACTATGCCGCCCAGCAACCGAACTTGCGCGGCCTGTCGTGGTGGGCGGACACCATTCCGGTGGTCATTCCGCACCTCAACGCCGACCAGAAGGCGTTGATTGAATCGGAACTGGTCTTCCAGCAAGACTTGGCAGCATCGGCCTCGTACCAGAGTCTGCCGCGCGGCCCGATCCATGCCGATCTGTTCCGCGACAACGTGATGTTCGACGGCACCCAGTTGTCGGGCTTCTTCGATTTCTATTTCGCTGGCTGCGACACCTTCGGGTTCGACATTGCCGTGTGCCTGAACGACTGGTGCATTGACCTGACCACCGGTACGCTGGATGAGGCCCGTGCCCAGGCTTTCGTAGCCGCCTACGATGCCGAGCGCCGCCTGAGCGATGCCGAACTGGCCCTGCTGCCCGCCTTGCTGCGCAGCGCAGCACTGCGTTTCTGGACCTCGCGTTTGTGGGACTTCTACCTGCCCCGCGATGCCGCCATGCTGAAGCCCCACGATCCGACGCATTTCGAGCGTGTGCTCACCTTGCGTCGCCAGCAACCCTGGCAGTACAAGCGGAGCGCCTGACATGAAGCTGCGCCTGGTCCCCGCCCGCCAAGGGTTTGTCTGGCTGCGACATGGCCTGATGGCTTGCTGGCAACAATCGGTCGGCTATCTGGGCTTGATGGGCATGCTCACCAGCGGTGCCCTGCTGCTGATGGTGCTGCCGGTGATCGGGCCTCTGCTGGTCATGGGTGCCATGCCCATGATCTGGATGGGCTTCATGCTGGCCACGCGCCGTGTGTTGACCGGCCAGCGTATTACCCCAGCGGTGTTGATTGAACCGGCCCGCGTGGCCGATGCGCCCCGCAAGGAATGGTTGCAGTTGGGCGCCGCTTACATTGGCGCCATGTTGCTGGCCATGACCGCGGCCGATTGGATTGGCCCCGGCGTGCAAGCGCTGCAAGATGCCAATGCGCAGGCGAAAGACGTGGTTGAACTGATCAGCGACCCGCAGGTTCAGGCCGATCTGTTCTGGCGCTGGGTGCTCACGCTGCCTGTGGCGCTGGTGTTTTGGCACACCCCGGCCCTGGTCCTGTGGGGGCGCATTCCAGTCACCAAGGCGCTGTTTTTCAGTGCGGTGGCCAGTTGGCGCAACCTGACGGCCTTTGCCGTGTATGGCTTGGGCTGGCTGGGCGTGGCCACGGCCTTGGGCTTGGTCATTCGGGCCCTGGCGGCCTTGATTCCCATTCCCGCCGTGGCCGAAGTGCTGGCCGTGATCTTGGGCATGTGGGTGGCGGGTGCGTTCTATGCCTCGCTGTACTTCACCGTGGTCGACTGCTTCGAAGCGCCCACGCAGTCGAGCTGAGTCCGCTCAAGCCGACAAGCGCGCCACTCCAGCCAAGGGGCAGGCATAGATGGCGTTGCGCAGAGCCGCAATGGCCTCGTAGCGGGTGAAGCTGCGGCGCCAGGCCAGCACCACGCGCCGTGTGGGCACGGGGTCTTCAAACGGAATGTAGACAATGTGCGGGTGCGACTCGGCCGGCACCGACAATTGCGGCACCACGGTCACGCCCATGCCGGCGGCCACCATGTACTTGATGGTTTCCAGCGAAGAGCCTTCAAAGCTTTTGCGGATGCCTTCGGCGTCGCTAGAAAAACGGGCGTACTCAGGGCACACCTCCAGCACATGATCGCGGAAGCAATGCCCAGCGCCCAACAACAGCATGGTCTCTTTCTTGAGCTCTTCGGCGCTGACCTTGTCACGGCTGGCCAGGTGATGCGTGCGGGGCACGGCCACCATGAAGGGCTCTTCATACAAGGGCGCCATGGCCAGGCCCGCGTCCATGAAAGGTTCGGCCATGATGGCGCAGTCCAGCTCGCCCGCCCGCAACATGTCGAGCAGTTTGGCAGTGAAGTTTTCCTGCAGCATCAGCGGCATTTGCGGCACATGCTCGATGGCCTGGCGAACCAGATCGGGCAGCAAATAGGGGCCAATGGTGTAGATGACGCCCAGGCGCAAAGGCCCGGCCAGCGGGTCTTTGCCACGCTTGGCAATTTCCTTGATGGCCTGCGCTTGCTCCAGCACCGATTGGGCCTGGCGAATGATGTCTTCGCCCAGGGGCGTGACCGTGATTTCCGAGCTGCCGCGCTCGAACAGTTTCACGTCGAGTTCGTCTTCCAGCTTTTTGACCGCGACCGACAGGGTCGGCTGCGACACGAAACACGCCTCTGCCGCGCGCCCGAAGTGCTTTTCCCGAGCCACGGCCACGATGTATCGAAGTTCAGTGAGCGTCATGATGAAGACATTGTGCCTGCAAGCCTGCCCGTTCGTCAGGCCTCACGCCTTCAGGTATTCCGATTTATTGCCCAGCCAGCGCGCCACATGCCGCTGCGCGACCTGAGGATACTGCGAGAGCATCTGTTCGGCCGCCGCTCGGGCGCGAGCCACCATGGCCTGGTCCAGCATGAGGTCGGCAAAGCGCAGCAAGGCCGCCCCAGATTGTCGCGAGCCCATGAATTCGCCCGGGCCGCGGATATCGAGATCGCGCCGGGCAATTTCGAAACCGTCGTTGGTTTCAGCCATGGCCTTCAGACGCGACTTGCCAGTGTCTGACAAGGGCGAGGCATACAGTAGCACACACACGCTGGCCACGGCTCCGCGCCCCACCCGTCCGCGCAGTTGATGCAACTGACTCAGGCCGAAGCGTTCGGCGTGTTCAATGACCATCAGGCTGGCGTTGGGCACATCCACCCCCACTTCGATGACGGTGGTGGCCACCAGCACCGACAGCTCACCCGAAGAAAACCGGGCCATGACATCGGCTTTTTCGGCCGCAGGTAAGCGCCCATGCAGCAGGCCCACGCCAAAGCCCTGCAGGGCCTCGCTCAGTTCCTGGTGAGTTTGGGTCACGTTGCTCAAGTCCAGCGGGGGGCGCTTGTTGCTGGCGCGCCCGGCTTTTTCGTCGGCCGCCTGATCGGACTCTTCGGTTTCGTCGATCAGGGGGCACACCCAGTAGACCTGACTGCCCTTGGCCACCTCGTCGCGTATGCGTTCGATCACCTCGGGGCGGCGGGTGTCGGCAAACACTTTGGTGACAATGGGTGTGCGCCCAGGCGGCAGCTCGTCAATGGTGCTGACTTCCAGGTCTGCCAGATAGGTCATGGCCAGCGTGCGCGGGATGGGTGTGGCACTCATCATCAGAAGGTGGGGTTCCAGCTCGGCTGACTCCAGCTTACGCCGCAGTTGCAGGCGCTGCGCCACGCCAAATCGGTGTTGCTCGTCAATCAGGGCCAGACCCAGACGCGCAAACTCGACCTGGTCTTGAATGACGGCATGGGTGCCCACCACCAACTGCGCCTCGCCACTGGCCACCAGGGCCAGTTGTTCGCGCTTGGTCTTGGCTTTGAGACTGCCGGTCAACCAGGCCACTTTCACGCCCAGGGGCTCCAGCCAGCCCACCAGTTTGCGGAAATGCTGCTCGGCCAGAATTTCGGTGGGGGCCATCAGGGCGCACTGCCAGCCGGCATCCATGGCAACCGCGGCTGCAATGGCAGCGACCACGGTTTTGCCCGAGCCGACATCGCCCTGCAGCAAACGGTGCATGGGCTGAGGTCGGGCCAGGTCTTGGGCAATTTCCGCGCACACACGCTGCTGGGCAGCAGTCAAGGCAAACGGCAGAACCCCCAGCAGCCGCTCGTGCAGGCCCTGCGGCCGCGTCTGCAAGACAGGGGCCTTGAGGGCCGCCCGCTCCATGCGCGCCTGCAGTTGCGACATCTGTTGGGCCAGCAGTTCTTCGAATTTCAAGCGCTGCCAAGCCGGGTGGCTGTGGTCTTCCAACGCCGCCACCGACACTTCGGGGCTAGGGTGGTGCAGGAAGTGCAAGGCCTCGCGCAGGCTGGGCCAACGTGCTGGCAAGAGATGGGCCGGCAGGATCTCGTCCAGCGGTGCGCGAGCCAAGCCGGCCGCTACCGCCTTGCGCAGGTAGGCCTGCGGCAAGCCCGCGCTGGTGGGGTAGACAGGCGTAAGGGCCTCAGCCAAGGGGGTATCGTCGTGAACCACCTTGACGGTGGGGTGGACCATCTCGCGCCCGAAAAAACCATGGCGAAGTTCACCACGCACACGCAAGCGCACACCTGGGGCCCAGCTTTTTTGCTGCGAACCGTAGAAGTTCAGGAAGCGCAGCAGCAATTCACCGCTGCCGTCGTCGAGCTTGACGATCAACTGGCGTCGTCCGCGCATTTCAATGCGGTTGTCGCGCACCACGCCTTCCACTTGCACGGTCTGCCCGTCGCGGGCATCGCGCAACAGCGTCAGGCGCGTCTCGTCCTCGTAGCGCAAGGGCAGGTGCAAGGCCAGGTCGATGTCGCGCACCAGGCCGAGCTTGTCCATGGCCTTTTGCGGCACGGATCGCTTGTCGGTCTGGTTCTTGGCTGCACTGGCAGACGCACTTTGCGCCACGGGCGGGTTCCTTGCATGAATCAACGGAGGTGTCATTGTGCCCGCGCCAAACGGACTGTGACGCCCCCACAAGCGGGTCATGCGGGGGTCATGGGCCCTGCATAAGGTGGGAGAGCAAACCGCACCGAGGAGACACCCCATGCATTCCCGCTTTCCATCCAGCATTCATTCGCGCATTCGAACCCTGCTGGCCATTTCCGCCGCAGCGCTGCTGATGAACGGTCCCGCCTACGCCCACGAGGGCCGTGCCGCCGACGCGCGCGAACACGTGGAAGCCGGACAACGTCCGCTGGTCATTGGGCACCGGGGCGCGCCTGGCTATTTGCCAGAGCACACGCTGGAAAGCTATGCCCTGGCCATTGAATTGGGCGCCGACTTCATTGAGCCTGATCTGGTCATCACCAGGGATGGGGTTCTGATTGCACGCCACGAACCCAACATCGTCAACACCACCGATGTGGCCGACCGCCCCGAATTCGCGTCGCGCCGCCGCACCGCCATGGTCGATGGCGCACTGGAAGAAGGTTTTTTCGTCAGCGATTTCACTTTGGCTGAAATCAAGACGCTGCGCGCCAAGCAGGCCTTTGCCGAACGCCCACATCAGTTCGACGGCCAGTTCCAGATCCCGACCCTGGACGAAGTGATTGCGCTGGCCAAGCGCAAGTCGGTCGAGAAGGGCCGCACCATCGGCATCTACCCGGAAACCAAGCATCCCACGTATCACCAGAAACTGGGCCTGCCTCTGGAGCCCCGTTTGCTGCAAGCCTTGACACGCGCAGGATGGAATCACCGTCAGGCCCCCGTGTTCATTCAGTCGTTTGAACAAGCCAATCTGAAGGCCCTGCGCAAGCAAACTTCAGTGCGCCTGATTCAGCTGATCGATGCCAACGATGTGAACGCCGATGGCAGCCTCGATTTCACTGCACCCTACGATCGCCCATACGACTGGACCGCGTCCGGCCAACCCGAACTGCTGGCCCGCACCTTTGGCTACCTGACCACCGATGACGGTCTCAAGGAAGTCGCCAGCTACGCTGACGGCATTGGTCCCTGGAAACGCTACATCGTGTCCACAGAAGCCAACCCGGATGGCACCGGCCCCGGTGAAGCCAAGTTGAAACTGACAGAAGCTGGCGACCTGATTGACCGGGCCCACCAAGCTGGCCTGCTGGTTCACACCTGGACCTTCCGCAACGAAGCCCGTCGATTGGCCGGCGACTACGCAGGCAACCCCGTCAACGAGTATCTGCAGTTCTACCAATTGGGCATTGACGGCGTGTTCTCGGATTTCGCCGACACCGCCGTGGCAGCCCGCACGCTACATGAACTGGCCACAGAGCCCGGCTATGCACGCTGCCTGACGGCCCAGATCCGGTCGGCCAAAGACCTGCGCGCATGCCAGGGCCAGTAAGCTGATCGAAACCGGGTGGTCGGTCACCGACTGACCACCCGGTTCGCCCCGATTCAAGCCAACAGCTTCGACGCCAACTCGCTCATTCGCTTGTCGTCAAACCCGACGGACAGCACCTTGCCATCCCGTTCGATCACCGGGCGTTTGATCACACTGGCCTTATCCAACATCAAGGCACGCGCTGATGCCGCATCGACCACGCCGGCTTTAGTGGCGTCGTCCAGTTGACGCCAGGTGGTGCCTTGGCGATTCACGAGAGGCTCCCAGCCCACTTGCTCAATCCAAGCGTTCAGCCGATCGACCGGCACACCCTGCTTTTTATAGTCGTGAAAGGTGTAGCTCAGCCCCTGTTCCTCGAGCCAGGTCCGGGCCTTCTTGACGGTGTTGCAGTTCGGAATGCCGTAAACGATCAGGGTGCTCATGGGGTCAGTGACGTCAATTGAATTCAAGGCAGCACTGTGGCACAAAACGAATAAAAAAAGGGAGGGCGAAACGCCCTCCGAAACGCTAGCCAACGCAAGCAAACAAGCAAATCAACAAGCAGGCTGACCAACGTGCCCGACGACCTCTCGTGAAAGCCGCCGGACACGCCGCTCCAGCACAAACCACACGTTTTCCGTCAAACCCCCATGGGTCAGAAGAACCCCAATTTGTTGGGGTTGTAGCTGACCAGCAAATTCTTGGTCTGCTGGTAGTGGTCCAGCATGTCCTTGTGGGTTTCACGGCCAATGCCCGATTCCTTGTACCCACCAAACGCCGCATGTGCCGGGTAGGCGTGATAGCAGTTGGTCCACACCCGCCCAGCTTGAATGCCACGCCCAAACCGATACGCACGGCTTGCATCACGGGTCCAGACCCCTGCCCCCAAGCCATAAGGCGTGTCATTGGCAATGGTCAGCGCCTCTTGTTCAGACTTGAACGTGGTCACGGCCAGCACCGGGCCGAAAATTTCCTCGCGGAAAATGCGCATCTGGTTGTGCCCCTTGAACAGGGTCGGCTGAATGTAGTACCCACCGCTGAGCTCGCCACCTAACTGCGCCCGCTCCCCGCCAATCAACACTTGCGCGCCCTCGTCCTTGCCCACCTGCATGTACGACATGATCTTGTCCATCTGCAGCTGCGAGGCTTGCGCCCCCATCATCGTGTCGGTGTCCAAAGGGCTGCCCTGCTTGATGGCCGCCACCCGCGCAATGGCGCGTTCAATGAAGCGGTCGTAGATCGACTCCTGAATCAAGGCACGCGAAGGGCAAGTACACACCTCGCCCTGGTTGAAGGCAAACAGCACCATGCCCTCAATGGCCTTGTCGAGGAAGGCATCGTCTTCGGCCATCACGTCGTCGAAGAAAATGTTGGGGCTCTTGCCGCCCAGCTCCAGCGTGGCGGGAATCAAATTGGTGGCAGCCGCCTGGGCAATCACACGCCCCGTGGCGGTCGAGCCTGTGAAGGCAATCTTGGCAATGCGCTTGCTGGTGGCCAGGGGCATACCCGCTTCGCGCCCATAGCCATTGACCACATTGAGCACACCCGGCGGCAGCAAATCGGCAATCAGCTCCACCAGCACCATGATGCCTACCGGGGTGGATTCCGCTGGCTTCAACACCACGCAATTCCCCGCCCCCAAAGCCGGCGCCAGTTTCCAGGCCGCCATCAAAATGGGGAAGTTCCACGGAATGATCTGCCCCACCACGCCCAAGGGTTCGTGAAAGTGATAGGCAATCGTGTCGCGATCAATCTCGCTCAGGGCCCCTTCCTGGGCCCGCACACAGCCCGCGAAATACCGGAAATGATCCACCGCCAGGGGAATGTCAGCGTTCAGCGTTTCCCGAATGGGCTTGCCGTTGTCGATGGTTTCGGCATAGGCCAGCTTTTCCAGGTTCTGCTCCAGCCGATCGGCAATCCGCAAAAGAACATTGGCGCGCTCGGCTGGCGAGGTGGCCGCCCACTTGTCCTTGGCGGCATGCGCAGCGTCGAGCGCACGCTCGATGTCCGCCTCGCCCGAGCGCGCCGCCTGGGTGTAGACCAAGCCATTGATCGGCGTCACCACCTCGAAGTACTGGCCCCCCAAGGGCGGCACAAACTCGCCGTTGATGAAATTGTCGTACTGCTTTTTGAACGTCAAAGGCGCGCCGGCTGCTCCGGGTAAGGCGTAGATCATGTGGGTCTCCATCACTCAGGTTCACACCAATCCCGGCCAAACAGGCCAGGTCCGTGCCATCCATAGCGCACGGCGCGTGCCATCCCGGGTTCGCCCTTAGATTCCCGCGGCCACCCAGCCAACTGCACCTGTCACCCCCGGTGTCATGTGCCCTGCCAGCTTTTTCACACTGTCCCGAAATGACACAGGGTGAGCCCGGGTGTGTCACCCCGTCAGCGGCGCGATACTGCTCCCACGCCGTCCAGCCCCTGCCATGAGTTCACGCCTGATTCCCGCCAACACCTCGACCGAGCTGCAACAAGCCCGGCGCTGGATGCTGGAGCACGGCGATGTCCCCTCAGGCTTGGTCGACGAAGCACTCAGCCGCTCATGGGCGCGCAGCCGCCATGCCGGCCTCAGCCCGGTCGACCTCATGCCCGACCAGCCCCTGTGCAGCACCGCTGACCTGCGCCTCGCACAAGAGCGCCAGCGTGAATTCCTGGCGCATGCACGCCCAGTCATGGAATTTGTGTTCGACCAAATGCGCGGCTGCGGCAACCTGGTGGTCTTGTCCGACGCGCGAGGCCTGTTGCTGCACAGTCTGGGCGACAACGACTTCATCCACCGCGCCGACCGCGTTGCCCTGCGCCCCGGCGCCCT
Organism: uncultured Aquabacterium sp.; assembly: GCA_964453105.1. GTDB lineage: Bacteria > Pseudomonadota > Gammaproteobacteria > Burkholderiales > Burkholderiaceae_C > Aquabacterium. The sequence continues at coordinate 22,376 of CAYVOP010000014.1, forward strand.
GTGGCATGAATCCGACCGGGGCACCAATGCCATCGGCACCGCCTTGGCCGACCAACGGCCCGTTGTCATCCACGGGGCCGAGCACTATCTGGAGCGCAACAGCTTTCTCACCTGCGCCGCTGCCCCCGTGCGGACATCTGAAGGCCACTTGCAAGGCGTGCTCGACATCTCCGGTGACCACCACGCCTACCACCCGCATACGTTTGCGCTGGTCCGCTCGGCCGCCCACATGATCGAAGACCGCCTCTTCCACACTCGCCACCGCCACGACCAAGTCTTGCGATTGCACCACCTGCCAGAAGGACTCGGCTCGGTCGGCGAAGGGCTCATCGCCTTGTCAGACGACGGCTGGGTGGTGGGCGCCAATGCCATGGCCCTGCAATGGCTCGGGCTTGATGAGCTGCGCATAGGCACCGGCACCCTCGATCACCTCACCGGCATTCAACCCAGATTGATGCCCCCCGGCAAGACCATGCGGCTTCACTCCCATCACGACCGCCCCTTGTATGGCCGCATGGACTGGCGCATGCGCCCCGTGGTCGCAAGCCCTCCGATGACTCGGCCGTTGAACCAGCCCCTGGCTGCCGCACATTCCCCCACCACCGAGCCCGACCCACGCCTGCAAGACGCACTGCAACGCGCCCTGCGCGTGCAATCACGCGGCATTGCCCTCCTGATCCAAGGTGAATCGGGCAGCGGGAAAGAAGTCTTTGCGCGCAACGTGCATGAACTAGGCGAGCGGGCTCAACACCCGTTTGTGGCGGTCAATTGCGCCGCCCTGCCAGACACCTTGATCGAAGCCGAACTGTTTGGCTATGTCGGCGGAGCCTTCACCGGGGCTCGCCGCGAAGGCGCCCCTGGCCGAATTCGTGAAGCCCACGGCGGCACACTGTTTCTGGATGAAATCGGCGACATGCCCCTCCCCCTCCAAGCGCGACTGCTGCGCGTGCTGCAAGACAAGGTCGTCCTCCCCCTGGGCGCCAGCAAACCCCAGCCAGTTGATTTCGTGCTGGTCTGCGCCACGCACCGCAAACTGCGCGACGCGGTGGCCTCAGGCACCTTCCGCGAAGACTTGTTCTACCGGGTCAACGGCCTCACCGTCACTCTGCCGGCGCTGCGCGAACGCCAAGACTTCGAGGCCTTGATCAGCAACATGCTCGAACAACTCAGCCGGGACATGCACCGCGCCACCGCACCCCGCATTCACCCGGGCCTGATGCAAGCCATGGCACACTACCCTTGGCCGGGCAACCTGCGCCAACTGCACAGCCTGCTGCGCACCGTCAGCGCCCTCATCGACACCGACGAGTCCGCCATCGACTGGCACCATCTGCCAGAAGACATGGCCCACGAACTGCAACGCCCTCCGGCGTCGCATTTACACAGCCAACCAGACCCCATCGACGCCGACGCGCCTCAGCCCGAAGCCGACGCGCCGGCCTCCTGGCCCACCTCGTCGGCCAACTTGCGCAAGCGTTCCGACGAAACCATTGCCCAGGTCATCCAGGCCACCCAGGGCAATATGTCAGAGGCAGCCCGTCGCCTGGGCATCAGCCGCAACACCCTCTACCGCCGACTCAAGCAAACTGCTCACCCCTCGCGCTGAAAAACACACCCGATTGGCGCTAGCATCACACCCATGATGACGAACGCCGACCCCCAAGAGCTCGCGAAGTTTGGTGACCTGGCCCACAAATGGTGGGACCCGGAAAGCGAATTCCGCCCACTGCACGAAATCAACCCCTTGCGTCTGGACTGGATCGACCAGCTCAGCGCCATTCGTGGCAAACGCGTGGTCGATGTCGGCTGTGGCGGCGGCATCCTGGCCGAATCCATGGCGCGACGTGGTGCCGACGTGCTGGGCATCGACCTCTCCGAGCGCCCCTTGAAGGTCGCCCAACTGCACGCCATGGAAGCCGGCGTGGCCAACCTCGACTACCGATCGGTGGCCGCCGAAGCATTGGCCGCCGAACAACCCGGCCAATTTGACGTGGTCACCTGCATGGAAATGCTCGAACACGTGCCAGACCCCGCCTCCGTGGTGAAGGCCTGCACAGACATGGCCAAGCCCGGCGGGTGGGTCTTTTTCTCCACCATCAACCGCAACCCCAAGGCCTATCTGTTCGCCATCCTGGGAGCGGAGTACCTGCTCAAAATGCTGCCCAAAGGCACGCACGAATTCGCACGCTTCATTCAGCCTGCCGAACTGGCGCGCTGGTGCCGCGAAGCCGGCCTCGATCTCGGCCAGTTCAAGGGCATGGAATACAACCCCATCACCCGTCGCTACTGGCTCTCGGGTGACACCAGCGTCAACTACCTACTGGCCTGCCGCAAGCCATTGAGCGCATGAAGCCCACCCTCACATGGGCTCAGCCCCCACAGGCTGTTTTATTCGATCTGGACGGCACCCTGGCCGACACCGCGGGTGACTTGGCTGGCGCTTTGAACCGCCTGCGCGCCCAGCAAGGCCTGCCGCCTCAGCCCCTTGAGCTGCTGCGCCCCTGGGCCTCTGCCGGTGCGCGTGGCCTGTTGGCCGCTGGCATGGACATTCACCCCGACCACCCTGACTACGAGTCCTACCGCCTGGGTTTCCTTGATGCCTACATGGGCTGCCTGGCTGAAACCACCAGCTTGTTCGACGGCATGGAAGCGGTTTTGCAAGACATTGAGGCACGTGGCCTGAAGTGGGGCGTGGTCACCAACAAGCCCCACCGTTTCACCGTGCCCGTCATGGCCGGATTGGGGTTGCAAACGCGCGCTGGTGTCATCATCAGTGGCGACACCACCGCCCATGCCAAGCCCCATCCTCTGCCGCTGCTGACTGCGTGCGAACAACTGGGTGTCGACCCCGCCGCCACCCTGTATGTAGGCGATGACCTGCGCGACATCCAAGCCGCCAAGGCCGCCCACATGCCCAGTGCAGCCGCAGCCTGGGGCTACCTCGGGCACGGCACCGACATCCGCGTCTGGGAGGCCGACGTCATCGTGCCCACCCCCACCGACCTGATCGCCTGCTGGGCCTGAGCCCCAAAATCAAAAAGCCACCCCAAGGTGGCTTTTTTCTTTGCAGCGTCGAACCTTCAGGCCGCGCAACGGTGCATCGGGTTCATCACGCCGAGCGACCGTAGTTGTCCTGGAAGCGCACGATGTCGTCTTCGCCCAGGTAGCTGCCCGACTGCACTTCGATGATTTCCAGCGGAATGGTGCCGGGGTTCACCAAGCGGTGAACGGTCCCCAGCGGAATGTAGGTCGACTGGTTTTCCGACAGCATCAAAACCTTGTCGCCGTTGGTAACCTCAGCGGTTCCGCTGACCACAATCCAATGCTCGGCACGGTGGTGGTGCATCTGCAGGCTCAAGGAAGCCTTGGGCTTGACCATGATGCGCTTGACCTGGAAGCGTGGGCCCGAGTCGATCGAATCGTACCAACCCCAAGGGCGATGCACGCGGCGATGCAGCGTGCCCTCGGAACGAGACAGCCCGCCCAGTTTCTCCACGATCTTCTTCACATCCTGGCTGCGACTGCGATCGGCCACCAACACGGCATCCGGCGTTTCCACCACCACAATGTTGTCCAGCCCCACGGTGCTCACCAGGCGGCTGGTCGCATGCACCAAGGTGTTTTGCGTATCTTGCATCAGCACATCGCCATGCGCGGCATTGCCCGCGGCATCATGCTCGCTGACTTGCCACACAGCATCCCAGGCACCCAGATCAGACCAGCCGGCGTCCAGCGGCACCATGCGCACCACAAACCCACTCTCAGGTTTGGCGGGGCATTGCTCCATCACGGCGTAGTCGACTGACTCGGATGGCACGGCCACGAATTCACTCTTGCCGGGGCGCACGAACACATCGTCCTTGGCGCGCACGTCCCACGACTTGCGTGTGGCTTCGGCAATGTCGGAACGGAACTGGCCCAGGGCCGCCAGCCAACGCGATGCGCGCATCACGAACATGCCACTGTTCCAGTAGTAGCCGCCTTGCGCCAAATACGACTTGGCCGTTTCCAGGTTGGGCTTTTCCACGAACGCCTGCACGGGGTGAGCCCCTTGTGCATCAGCGGCACCCGAACGAATATAGCCAAAACCCGTTTCAGGACGATCAGGGGTGATGCCCAGAATCACGATGTCGCCACCCGCTGCTGCACGAATCGCCGTCTGCAGTGCAGCCACGTACGCCGCTTCATTCGTCACGGTTTGATCGGCTGGCGTCACCACCAGAATCGGATCTTCACCCCCCTCAATGGCCTGCAATGCAGCCAAAGTCACTGCGGGCGCGGTGTTGCGACCTGCTGGCTCCAACACCAAAGACGAGGGCATGCCCTTGACTTCACGCAACTGGTCCAGAACGAGGAAACGGTGTTCTTCGTTGCCCACCACGCAAGGCTGCGACACAGCGATGTCGTCTGCGCCCAGCGCCTGCAAGCGCAAATGCGCTTGCTGAAACAGACTCTGGTTACCCTGCAGCACCAGAAACTGCTTCGGATACAAGGCGCGCGACAGCGGCCACAGGCGGGTCCCTGAACCGCCAGCCATGATGACGGGAAGAATGTTGTGCTTCATGTTGTTCACTTCTCTGTCAAATATTGAAACGCCAAGGCCCCTGAGCCCTCAGCCATCAAAACCATTCGGATTGGTGGACTGCCAACGCCAGGAGTCCACACACATTTCATTCAAACCTCGGCGGGCTTTCCAACCCATCGTGTCCCAGGCGTGGGTGGGGTCGGCATAACAAGCATCCACATCACCAGGGCGACGCGGCGCAAACACCACCGGAATTTCGCGCCCACATGCTTGGCCGTAGGCACGAGCCAAGTCCAGCACGCTGTAACCCTGTCCTGTGCCCAAGTTCACCGTCAACGACTGGCCCTGGTCTGCCAAATAGCGCAAGGCAGCGACGTGCCCCTCTGCCAGATCGCAGACATGGATGTAGTCACGCACCCCTGTTCCGTCCGGGGTTTCGTAGTCATTGCCAAATACATTCAAATGCTCGCGTTTGCCTACCGCCACCTGGGCCACGTAAGGCATCAGGTTGTTCGGCACCCCGCGAGGATCCTCACCAATGCGACCGCTCGAATGAGCCCCGACAGGATTGAAATAGCGCAAGCAGGCAATATGCCAGCGGGCATCACACCGCTCCAGCTCGCGCAGCATTTCCTCCCCCATCAGCTTGGTCTGCCCATATGGATTGGTGACGCGCAACGACGCTGCTTCGGTAATGGGCAGACTCTCGGGCTTGCCATACACGGTGGCCGATGAACTGAACACCACGTCGAAGACGCCATGGCGCTTCATGGCCTGGCAAACCGACAACAATCCGCCCAAATTGTTCTCGAAGTAATCCAGCGGCTTCTCAACCGACTCACCCACCGCCTTCAAGGCAGCAAAATGAATGACCGCGCGCACGCCACCGAATTGCTGACCAAACGCAAAGCACCGATCCAGCGCAGCCGCGTCTCTGACATCACCTTCGACAAAGTGCGGTTCAAAGCCACCAATTTCTTGCAAGCGGCTCAAGACACTTCGCGAGCTATTCACAAAGTTATCGACACCAATCACCTCATAACCCGCCGCCTTCAGAGCCAACCAGGTATGAGAAGCGATGTAACCAGTAGCCCCGGTCAGCAAAATACAAGGCATATTGAAAACACTCAAATAGTTCAATCTAGGGTAAAGGACGCCGACACATCAACCGAACGCCCAGAGTAGGGATTCCGGGTCGCATCCTTGGTCTGCGAGTACTTGTTCACACCAGCTGAAAAGCTCATCCAACGCTCCGGAGAATACGTTCCCACCAGTCCATAGCGACGAAAATGACTCGTATCGTTAACCTGGTTATTAACCAGATCATTCTCAACCTGATAACTATTCCAACTGGTCGAGGCCGTCAACGAAACCTTCGCTGAAGCAAGCCACTTCGCAAATATATTTAGGGCAGTCACGCGATTATTGAATGCCACCTGAGCAGAGTTCCGCGTAAAACCACCAGATGGATCAAACATCAGGTAATTCGTACTGTATTGATCGGAGTTGGACGTGCGATATGCACTCACGCCATAGTTCACGACCCCACGTGGCGTGTAGTTCCAATTCAAATGCCCAGTGAATCCGTTAAAACGACGATCCGCTTGGACACGACGTTTACTTTCGGTCCAACTCACCGTTGCGTTCAACTGACTCAGCCCACTGACCACCCAACTAGTCGCCAAGTCCAGGTTATTTTCATCAATTTCTTCGAGGGTTTTAGTGAACTGCGAATTCACATGACGCAAGCCCAAACTGTAATTGAGCAAATCGGTGCTGTAGTACACAGCTTTAATTCCCTGCTGATCCTGCCTATAATTCAAATTTTGATATTCAGGAACCGAATAGCCAAGGGATGATTTACCAACTGACCCGACAACCGCCCAGATACCCGACACACCATAGATCAACTGCCCCGAGGCATTTTTATTGGTACGAGTGTTTTTAACCAAATGTTCCGTTGCCTTGTTATTCTCGAACTGGTTCAGGTTTTCTCCATAAGAACCATCCAGCACCAAGCGCCAATTCGACAACAGATCTGAACTGAAACCCAGATCAAAGTCTTTGGCGTCATTGTTCAGCAAGTCCCCGTACTTGCTGTACCTAACCGCTGAGATCTTGGCGGCCCCCCTGTAGGTCTGGCGACCGTATTGCTTATCCAAACCCAACTGCAATGCGGTGACATTGACCGTATCACTAATTGGATTGAGTGTCCTGGCCAGGTTGGAATCGTGAGTCCAAGTATGTGCCGCAGTCAGCGACAAAGGTTCCGCCAGAGAAACACCAGCGGTGAGGGCCGCTACCGCAAAGGCGGTCAAACGAATAGATTTTTTGTTCATACAATGAGTCACACACACCTCAACTTCAGTACGCGTTGCGATCAAACACCATCAGGCGGATCGTACGGATGATGATTTGCAGATCCAGCCCCAAGGACCAGTTGCGGAGATATTCGAGGTCAAACTCCACACGTGCCTGCATCTTGTCGATGGTTTCCGTCTCACCCCGATACCCGTTAACCTGAGCCCAACCCGTAATCCCAGGGCGCACCTTGTGACGCACCATATACGCCTTGATCAGGCGACGATATTCTTCGTTGTGCGCCACAGCATGCGGCCGTGGCCCCACGATGCTCATGCGCCCTTGCAGCACATTGATGAACTGAGGCAACTCGTCCAACGAGGTCTTACGAATGAAAGCCCCAAACGGCGTGATGCGCGAATCGCCCTTGGTGGCCTGCTTGACGACCATTCCGTTGTCTTGTGCGCGCATAGAGCGGAATTTGTAGACAACGATTTCTTCCCCATCCAGACCATTGCGGCGCTGTTTGAAAATGGTGGGACCAGGCGAACTCATTTTCACGCCAACGGCTACCGCCAGCAATATAGGTGAAATCAATACCAAAATGATGCTGGCCAAAATGATGTCCGATACACGTTTGATCAGCTCATTTGTCCCTGTAAATGGGGTTTCGCAAATACCCACCACGGGCACACCATTCATGTCCTGCAAACGACCTTGAATGATGCTAATACCGAACACATCGGGCACAAAATACAAAGACGCGGTCGTGCCTTGTACTGCCTCAAGCAATTCAACGATGCGAGGCTGCGATCCCAACGGCAGAGTGATATAAACCTCATGAACGCCATGGGCATAGACATAATTGGCCACATCGCGCAAACCACCCAAACGCATGCTCACCGCCTCGGGCAAGACACGACTGTCGGTGCGGTCGTCGAAGTAACCAACGAATTCCGTTCCCTGATCCGGATTGCTCTGCAATGCACGAGCCACCTTCCCACCCAATGGCCCGGCCCCCACCACGATGGCACGACGCCGTGCCCCGGGGCGTGTAGCTCGGCGCTTGAGGATGGCCTTGCCAATGAGCACCGCAGCCCATTGCATCACGGGGGTCACCACCGCCCAGGCCATCATCACATCAGCCTCAAAAAACATCAGGCTGTTGGTGGCATATCCGCACAGCCACAAGATCACCAGCATGGCCGCCCAGGACGACACGATGTCGCCCCCCGCTTCCAGTCGCGAATCGTTGAAGCGATTGCGCCCAGGGAAGGTCAGCGCAAATACCAGCAGGCACAGTGCCATGGATGCACGCAGCACAGGCTCGTCGAAATAAGCCATGCACACCAGCAAAGACACCACGGTGATCAACGGCTCCATGAAAGCCGCTACGAACGATGTCACCGACTGCGGGGCATTGAAAAACGTCCGGTTGTAATTTCGGTTATTGAACATGTACGCCAAAACCCCCTTAAATAGGGGCTCGGAAATCATTGCAGTGATTGAAATAACGGCGCGGACGAATCAGTTTCACGGCCACCCAAAGGAGATATGTTCCGCGATCGTCCGCATTTACTCTAGCCATTGTGGCGCAAAAAGCGTGACAGTTTGCTGATCGCATCCCGTCGATTCGAGGGTTTCCGCGCAGTCAAACCACAGCCCTACAATTGGCGCATGGCACTCTCCCCCCTTTCCTGGATCGCGCCTGCGGCGCTGGATCGTCTGACCCTGCTTCTCAACCACATCGTCTCAAGCGAACCGGTGGCTCAGAGCAAACTTCGCCCGTTCTCTGGGCGAATCATCGACATCGGATGGTCCAAAGAAGTCTCCATCCAACTGCCCAGCTACCTGGGCGCGGCCATGGACAGCCTGATACCCATGCCGCCTGCCATCCGGTTCGAGATCACCCCTGCAGGCCTGTTCGAGCGAATCGAACCTGGGGTCAACCCTAGCGGAGCTGCGGGCGAGCCGACGACAGCGCATTTGACGCTCACCATTCAACTCAAGGATCCTTTGACCATGGCCACACGCGCCATCAAAGGTGAGCGCCCCGAAGTCAATATCGATGGTGATGCTGGATTGGCCGAAGCCGCGTCCTGGTTGATGAAAAACTTGCGCTGGGACGTCGAAGACGATGTGGCCCGCTGGATGGGATCCACCCCGGCCCAGTTGCTGGGCCAACTGACCAGCGGCATCAAACAAGCAATCGAACGCTGGCGCCCCTGAGATTCCCCCTGCGCCTCCTTTTGCCTGACCTGTCATTCACATAGGCCCACTTCATGCGAGCTTTGGTTCGTCCGCTCTATATCGGACTGATTGCCCTGCGATACGGACTGGACGGCCTGCTGCTCGACAGCCTGCGCCGCCCCAAACTCAGCCTGCTGGGTCGAATTCTGTCGATTGGCCGCAAGCTGGACGCTCCACGGGGAGAACGGCTTCGGGAAGCACTCGAACGCCTCGGCCCCATCTTCGTCAAATTCGGCCAGATGCTGTCCACGCGGCGCGACCTCTTGCCCGCCGATGTCGCTGACGAACTGGCCAGACTGCAAGACCGCGTGCCGCCGTTCCCCAGTGTCGAATCGGTTCGCCTGGTGGAAAAGGCTCTGGGCAAGCCAATTGGCGAGGTGTTCAAGCAATTCGATGCCGACCCCATTGCCAGTGCTTCCATTGCGCAGGTGCACTTTGCCGTGCTGCATGACGGGCGAGAAGTGGCGGTCAAGGTGCTTCGTCCCGGCATGCTGTCGATCATCGACGACGACCTGGCTTTGATGCGCACGCTGGCCACCTGGGTGGAACGCCTGTGGGCCGATGGCAAGCGATTGAAGCCCCGCGAGGTGGTTGCAGAGTTCGACAAATACCTGCACGACGAACTCGACCTGGTGCGCGAAGCGGCCAATGCCGCCCAACTGCGTCGCAACATGGATGGGCTCAACTTGGTGATGGTCCCGGAAATGGTCTGGGATTACTGCACCTCCACCGTGATGGTGATGGAGCGCATGAAAGGTGTGCCCATCAGCCAGATGACGCGCCTGCGTGCAGCCGGGGTCGACATCAAGAAACTGGCCCGCGACGGCGTGACCATCTTTTTCACCCAGGTTTTCCGTGACGGCTTTTTCCACGCCGACATGCATCCGGGCAACATCCAGGTCAGCCTGGACCCGGCCACCTTTGGCCGCTACATCGCACTCGACTTCGGCATCATCGGCACCTTGACCGAGGTGGACAAAGACTACCTCGCCCAGAACTTCATTGCTTTCTTCCGCCGTGATTACAAGCGCGTGGCTGAACTGCACATTGAAAGTGGCTGGGTGCCGCCCAACACCCGGGTTGACGAATTGGAAGGCGCTGTTCGCACCGTGTGCGAACCCTATTTCGACCGCCCGTTGAAAGAAATTTCACTGGGCCAGGTGTTGATGCGTCTGTTCCAGATCTCGCGCCGCTTCAACGTCGAAATTCAGCCCCAACTGGTGTTGCTGCAAAAAACCCTGCTGAACGTAGAAGGCTTAGGGCGTCAACTTGACCCCGAGCTGGACCTCTGGAGCACCGCCAAACCTTTCCTGGAGCGGTGGATGCACGAGCAAGTCGGCTGGCGCGGTCTGGTCGACCGCCTCAAACGCGAAGCACCCCGTTATGCCAAGTTGCTCCCCGAGTTGCCGCGCCTGATCCATCACAACTTAGAATCCGGCTCGCTCGACATCCGGCGCGACCTGCATGCCATCCTGGCAGAGCAACGCCGCACCAACCGGCTGCTGTCTGGCATGGCTTGGGTGGCGGTGGGCTTTTTCATGGGCTTGCTGGCTGCACAGCTGATGCTTCGCCTGCATGGTGCAGGTGTGTTGTAACCCTGCATCGTGTCACTGAAATGAACATCACTTTGCTCGCGTTCGTGATCCTGTACCTGGTGGGCACCATGGGCATCGGGATCTATGCCGGCACCCGTATCAAGAGCACCACCGACTTCGCCATCGCGGGTCGCAGCCTGCCACTGGCCATGGTGATCACCACGACGTTCGCCACCTGGTTTGGCGCAGAAACGGTCATGGGTATCCCTGCGAAGTTCGTCAATGGCGGGCTCAACGCCGTCGTGGAAGACCCGTTTGGCGCCTCCATGTGCCTGGTGCTGGTGGGCGCCTTCTTTGCCTCTCGTCTGTACAAGATGAGTTTGTTGACCATCGGCGACTTCTACCGCCAGCGTTATGGCGAAGGCGTTGAAATCTTCTGCTCGGTGGCCATCATCCTGAGCTACCTAGGCTGGGTGGCCGCGCAGATCACAGCCCTGGGACTGGTGTTTTCTTTGCTGTCGGGTGGCACCATCGCGCCGGCCGTGGGCATGACAATTGGTACCGTGCTGGTGCTGATTTACGTTCTGATCGGCGGCATGCTGGCCGTGGCATGGACTGACTTCATTCAGATGATCGTGCTGGTCGTAGGCCTGTCGTTCATTGCCCTGCTGGCGGGCGAACAAGCGGGCGGCGCTGGTCAGGTGCTGGATCTGGCCGTGAGCAAGGACTGGTTCAAGATCCTGCCAGAGCACACGGTCAGCGGTTGGCTGGGCTTCGTGGGCGCTGCCGTCACGATGATGCTGGGATCCATTCCCCAGCAAGACGTTTTCCAGCGTGTGATGTCAGCCAAAGACAGCGCGACAGCCAAGAAGGGCGCCATCATCGGTGGGTTCAGCTACCTGGCTTTTGCGTTTGTGCCCATGTTCATCGTGGCCTCGTCGCTGATCATCATGCCCGACCAGACCCGTGAGTTGCTGGCCAATGACCCCCAAAAGGTGCTGCCCACCCTGATCATGTCGAAGATGCCCTTGATCGCGCAGATCTTCTTCTTCGGCGCCCTGGTCTCAGCCATCAAGTCCACCTCGTCAGCCACGCTGCTGGCGCCCTCGACCAGTTTTGTCGAAAACATTCTCAAGAACATTCGCCCCGGCATGAGTGACCGCCAGGTTCTGCTGTCGCTGCGAATCACAATCTTCGTCTTCACGGCGCTGGTGCTGACCTATGCCATCAAGATGGAGGGCACGGCCATCTACGATCTGGTGTCGTCCGCCTATCAAGTGACCCTGGTAGCGGCCTTCGTGCCCCTGAGCTTCGGCTTGTTCTGGAAACGAGCCACCACCCAAGGCGCCATCCTGTCCATCGCATCCGGCCTCGGTGTGTGGGGCACCTTCCTGGCAGCCTCGCACCTGCAATGGCCCTGGGCCGAGGTGGTCCCAGGTCAGTTGGCCGGTCTGGGTGCCGCCCTGCTGGGCATGGTGCTGGGCTCCTTGCTGCCTCAACTGATCGCCGACCACAAAACCAAACTGGCTCACCTGGCGTGACTTTTGCCTGAAAGTAGGCCCCACGTCTGTGGGGCCATGCCATTGAGCTCTTGAAATGCCACCCTGGCGCCCCCATTAAAATGGCGTCTTTAAGGGAAAACCCAAGGGGCTACCATGCCGATCTACGCCTATCGCTGTGAATCTTGCGGCCACGCCAAAGACGTGCTGCAGAAAATGTCCGATCCCGTTTTGACCACCTGCCCTCATTGCGGCGCAGAAGCTTTCAAAAAGCAACTGACCGCAGCTGGCTTCCAGCTCAAGGGCTCCGGCTGGTATGTGACGGACTTCCGCGGCGGTTCGGGCGGCACCAGCGCCCCCTCGACCGGCCCCGCCACAACAGAAGCGGCCCCGGCTGCGGCTTCAGCTGACTCCGGCGGTTCATCCTCTGGCGGCGACAGCGGCGCCACGCCTTGCGGTTCTTCTTGTGCCTGCCACTGACCACCCCCTGCAGCCCATCACGTGAAAAAATACATCCTCACCGGCCTGCTGGTCTGGTTGCCTCTGGCCATCACCATCTGGGTTCTGAAAAACGTTGTCGGCACACTCGATGGCGTCTTCGCTTGGCTGATGGCTGCCGCCCAGGCCGTTCTGCCCAGCTCCCTGCATCCTTTACTGAGTGATTTGCAGGGCATTCCAGGCCTGAGCGTGATCATCCTGGTGGCGGCCTTGTGGCTGACCGGCCTGGCGGTCACCAATATGGCGGGGCAATGGCTGCTCAATCAGTCCAATCGCCTGCTGTCCAATATCCCGATCGTCAAAAGCATCTACACCTCGGTCAAGCAGGTGTCAGACACGCTGTTTTCTAGCAGCGGGCAGGCGTTTCGAGAAGCTGTGCTGGTGCAATACCCTCGGGAAGGGTCCTGGACCATTGCGTTCGTGACTGGCAAGCCCAGTGGCGAAGTGGCGGACCGACTGGTATCAGAGCACGTAACCCTGTACGTGCCCACGACCCCGAACCCCACATCCGGCTTCATGTTGATGGTGCCGCGTACCGATGTGCGCCCGCTGGACATGTCCGTCGATGAAGCCCTGAAATACATCATTTCGATGGGCGTGGTAGCCCCACCTCCCCATGGAGCCAAGGGCACCCCCGCAGTGAAGAGCGCCTCTTCCTGCTGAACAGACAAAAAAACCTCGATTCCTGAGGGACAATCGAGGGTTTCGAGGCGCCGCGCTGCGCCTCGCACAAGATCATCCGGAGAACAACGATGCGTACCACTTACTGCGGACTGGTCAGCGAAGCGCTGATGGGCCAGACCGTTACTCTGATGGGCTGGGCCCACCGTCGTCGCGACCACGGCGGCGTGATCTTCATCGACATGCGTGACCGCGAAGGTCTGGTGCAGGTCGTGTTCGACCCAGACCGTGCAGATTCCTTCAAAGTCGCCGAAGACGTCCGCAGCGAGTTCTGCCTGAAGGTGACCGGCGTGGTGCGCGCCCGTCCAGCCGGCACCGAAAACGCCGGTCTGACCAGCGGCAAGATCGAAGTTCTGGGCCACACCCTGGAAGTGCTGAATGCCTCGGTCACGCCTCCGTTCCAGATCGACGACGAGAACCTGTCGGAAACCACCCGCCTGACTCACCGCGTGCTGGACCTGCGTCGTCCTTACATGCAAAAGAACCTCATGCTGCGCTACCGCGTGGCCATGGAGTGTCGTAAGTACCTGGACGAGCACGGTTTTGTCGACATCGAAACCCCGATGCTGACCAAGTCCACCCCCGAAGGGGCCCGTGACTATCTGGTGCCCTCGCGAGTGCACGACGGCCAGTTCTTCGCCCTGCCCCAATCGCCCCAGCTGTTCAAACAGTTGCTGATGGTGGCCGGCTACGACCGTTACTACCAGATCACCAAGTGCTTCCGCGACGAAGACCTGCGCGCCGACCGTCAGCCCG
>CAYVOP010000015.1:0-35701 GCA_964453105.1 uncultured Aquabacterium sp.
CAGGCTCATCAGCACGCTGGCCACGATCATGTCGATGACCAGGAAAGGAATGAAGATCAGAAAGCCAATCTGGAAGGCCGACTTCAGCTCACTCGTGACGAAGGCCGGCACCAGCACGCGAAACGGCACGGTTTCAGGCTTGACCTCGCCTTCCAGCTTGGCCAGGCGGGTGAACAGCCCCAGATCAGACTGGCGCGTCTGCTTGAGCATGAACTGACGCAAGGGAAGCTGACCGCGATCCAGCGCTTCGGTGAAGGTGATCTGGTTGGCCGCAAAGGGCTCGTAGGCTTGCTTGTAGACCTTGTCGAGGGTGGGCCCCATGACAAACAGGGTCAAGAATAAAGAAAGGCCGACGATAACCTGATTAGGGGGAGCCGATTGCGCACCGATCGCCTGGCGCATCAAACTGAGCACGATGACAATACGGGTAAAGCCCGTCATCATCAGCAACACCGCTGGCAGGAAGCTCAGAGCGGTGAAGAACAGCAGGGTTTGAATAGGCACCGAGTAGCTGGTGCCGCCAGCCCCCTGCCCGATCAACAAAGGCAGGTTGCTGCCGCCGGGTGCAGCCTGAGCCATGGCCAGTGAACTGGTCAACAAGGCCCCCATCCACAGGGCGTGGCGAGCAAGAGTGGTCACACGCATGATCACGACGCTCCCGTTCCACTGCGACGCAGCAGAGAAGCAAAGGCGGTAGCCGGCCCAGCCACAGGGGCGGGCAAATCGGCCTCAGGCGCCATGGTGTGCAAGGTGGTGATGCTTTGCGCCGTCACGCCCAGAACCAGCCAGGTCCGTTGCTCACCTGTGCCGACCTCCACGGTCATCACACGCTGCCCGGGCCCCAGATTGAACTGACTGACCGGACGCACATTGGACAAGGCCCCTGCAGCCGAACCCGTCACCACGCCGGAACGCTTGAGCATCCACAGCGACAGAGGAATCAGGGCAATGATGACCAGGAACCACACCACGGTCAGACCGGTTGAGTGCATGGGGCCCCCGATCAACCGCCGCGGCTGAGACGACGCATGCGCTCAGACGGGGTGACGATGTCGGTCAGGCGGATACCGAACTTGTCGTTCACCACCACCACTTCGCCCTGGGCAATCAGAAAGCCGTTGACCAGCACGTCCATCGGCTCACCGGCCATGGCGTCGAGTTCCACCACGGAACCTTGGGCCAGTTGCAGGATGTTCTTGATGGGAATGCGAGTGCGCCCCAGCTCCACGGTCAATTGAACCGGGATGTCCAGGATCATGTTGATGTCGTTGCCCGCGCCCGACGAGGTCGATGGGCCGAAGTTGGCAAACGACGCCGGCATCATCTGGTCGCTGAGCTGGCTGGCTGAACCGGCACTGGCCTCGGGGGCCGAAGACGATGCCTGTTGCGCAAGAGCGGCTTCCCACTCTGCGGCCATCGCATCTTGTTCATCGGCGCCGGCCGAACCTTCTGGCGGAAATTCTGCGGGATCAGACATTTTGGTCTCCAAGCCAACCGGTGTGTCCGGTCGTCAACAGCTTGTCTATTTTTAGCGAGTAGCGCCCGTTCGAGTTGCCGTAATAGCAGTCGAAAACCGGCACTCCATCGACTTTGGCCTGAATGATTTTTTCCAGATCCAGCTCAATGAAATCGCCTGGCTTGAAAGCCAGCAATTGCTCCACCGTGGCGGGCGCATGCGCCAGCTCGGCCACCAGATTGACCTCGGCCGACTGGATTTGCTGTGTCAACAACTTGACCCAACGGTGATCGGGCTCAGCCGAATCGCCCTGAATGGTCGAGAACAACACATCGCGAATCGGCTCGAGGGTCGAGTAAGGAATGCAGAAGTGAATGGTGCCGCTGGTGTCACCAATTTCCAGTGTGAACGAGCAGCAAACCACAATCTCGCTGGGAGTGGCTACCGTGGCGAATTGCGGCTGCATTTCCGAACGCTGGTAATCCAGCTCGACCGGGTAGATGCCGTGCCAGGCGCGCTTGTATTCAGCCGCAATCACCTCGATCAGACGGGTGATGATGCGTTGCTCAGTCGCGGAGAAATCACGACCTTCGATGCGAGTGTGGTACTTGCCAGCACCACCAAACAAGGCGTCGATCACCGCAAACACCAAAGTCGGGTCACACACCACCAGGCCCGAGCCGCGCAGCGGCCTGATCGACATGATGTTGAAGTTCGTGGGCACCACGATTTCACGCAGGAAGGCGCTGTATTTCTGCACCTTGATGCCACCCACCGAGACTTCGGGCGACTTGCGAATGAAGTTGAACAGGCCCACGCGAATGTTGCGCGCAAACCGCTCGTTGATGATTTCCATGGTGGGCATGCGCCCACGGACGATCCGCTCCTGGTTCGCGATGTTGTAGTCGCGAATGCCCTCTATCGGCTCGTCGTCCGCTTCCAACTTCTGGCTTTCGCCAGTGATGCCTTGCAAGAGGGCATCAACTTCGTCTTGCGAAAGAATTTGCTGGTTCATGGCCTGTCAGACATCTAGGACCGGGGAAACGCAGAGACGAATCACTGCACGATGAAGCTGGAGTAAACGACTCGCTCGATGGGGTTGTACGACTCCACCTTCTTCTTTTTCTTCTTCTTTTTCTTGGGTGGGTTGGACTCGTCTTCCGGAGCCTCTTCTTCAGGCTCTTCCACTTCGTAGCCCATGGCGCGCGCGGCCGCACGCTGAATTTCTTCGGCCATCTTTTGCTTGCCTTCCAGGCTCAGCAGTTCTTCCGACGACTTGTGCGACAGGATCAGGATGATGCTGTCCTTGATGGCCGGCATGTAGGCCTTCATCTCGTCAGCGATCTTGGGGTCATCCACCTGCAGGCTGATGCCCACCTGGGCATAGCGTTCGGTGTCCTTGTCGGCCAGGTTGACCACGAATGGGTCAAGGGGGACGAAGGTGGGTGGGTGTTTGGGGTCGCGATGCGGCTTTTCAGGCTTCTTGACCTCTTCGGCCACCGCCTCGCCGTCTCCCTCGGCTGCGGCATCGTGCGCCTTCTTCTTCATGACGAAGTAAGCCGCACCGCCACCTCCCAGCAACAACACCAGGACGGCAGCGGCAATGATGATGATGAGCTTCTTGGGGCCCTTCTTGGGGGCTTCGCCTTCTGCGGGTGCGGCGGGAGCTGCTGACATTCGCTTTCTCCTAAATTTCTCGGGATCGGCCCGGCTTTGCCAGGTTGATGCCCATGAGAGGATTATTCGAAGTCAGGCGAAAGACGAAGAATCAATAAACCGGGTGAAACACACGTGATTCTTCGTCCGGGCGCTGATGGCCTCAGGCGTACAGGTCCAAACCGCCCTTTTGAGTCAACCTGGCGACTGAGACAGGGCGTCCCATTGGTTCTTCGGACATTTCCCCGGCGCGACCGATGCGGGTTTCCCCGCCCCCACGGCTGGATCCGTCCGATTGGCCAAATGATTGGCCAAAACTTTGTTGCGGGGTCTGAGACGACACCCCGCCTCCGGTCAAGCTCAGGCCAACCTCGTCCAGCGCGCTGGAGAGTTGCGCCAAGCTGGCTTCGATGGCCTTGCGGGTTTCTTGCGCCGCCGCCGCGAAATCAACCTGGGCGTTCTGGCCGTCCACGGCAATGCGCACGTTGATCGGACCCATTTCGGCCGGGTTCAGGTGCAACTCAGCGGTCATGGGGCCATCGTCTTGCACCTTGCTGACGAACATGCGCACCTTGTCAGCCAATTCGTCAGCAAACTGCGGAGAGGTCACTGGTGTCGACAAGGTTTCAGAAACGTGCTTGCCCCCCTGAACGCCCCCTTCCGGGCGCCCCAGCTGCTGCGTCTGCGCAGCGGCCAGGCCTGCCAGCGGGTCTGCGCCTAGTGCATCGCTTTTGCCTTCGCCTTGCAATGCACTTTGCAGGGACAGCTGCGCCATGCTCTGCGCGGCTTGCCAGCCACCAATGTCCAGGGCTCCGGCCTTGCCTTGCCCCATCTGCGCTGCATCTACGCCACCGCGTCCAGCCAGGAACGCTTGCAGGGCCGCCACGCTGGCGTTGTTGCCGTCACGGCCCTCAGATTTTCCCAAGCCAGCTTCCTTGGCATCGGCTTGCGCCAGGGCCAATTTGGCATCAGATTGCGCCAGGCCGTTGAGCCAGGCCATCATGGAAGCGGGGTCGCCGCGCGGAATGTCTTGCGGCGGCTGCAGTTCACGAACCACGGCCGAGCCCTCGCCCAGTGCGGTTGCGAAATGCACTTCATCCGAATCGGCTTCTTCGCGTTGTGCTTCGTCAGCGCGGTCGGCCTTGTTTGCTGCGGACGCCTGATCCTTGTTCTGGGTCTTTGCCGCCTGGGGCTTGGCTGCAGACTGCTCATTGCGGCGGGCCGCATTCGCGTTGGCTGGCTTGTCCGTATGTGGCTCAGTGCGCTGGGCCTCGACGTGGGCGCGTTGTGCCGTCTGTTGCGCAGGCGCCTTCACTTGCGCTTGCACCACTTTGTTGGCCTGATTGGGCGCATCGGCGGAGGCGGTGGAGCTGGAATGACGTTCCAGCCACTTGGAGAAGGCAGCCTTCTGCTCCTCCTTCATGGCACCGCCTTCCTGGCCATTCATCCGGGACACGAGGTCGTTGATGATGTTGGCGCTGGCATGGGAACCCGTGGTCAGGGCATTCATCGCGGTCGGTTTGAGTTGCGCGTTCATGGCGACTCCTTATCAAATCGAGTTGGGCGAGGCTGGATGCCCGCCCGCAGACAGCCCATGGACATTGCCGCGGCCGGCACGTGAAGCCATCTCGTCGGTGGCCTTCTGTTCCTGACGGCGCTGAATCAAGGCCGCCTCCTGCTGACGTCGCTCGATGAGTTGCCCCACGGCGATGACCTTTCGCTCCCGCTCAATCAGCAATTCCCGACAGCGTTCCATGTACTGGCGGGTTTGCTCGACCTTGCGGTCCTGCTCCGAGACGGCATCGGCCAGCCTCAGCATGAATTCTTGGTAGCAACGAACAATTTCCACCCCGCCCGACTGTCGGAACTGCGACTGCCAGCGGGTTTGGTATTCCTGGCGCCAGTCGTGCAGCGATTGCGCCTGCTGGCGCGCGCCCTCGTGGGTACGGCGCGCCGCTTCCATTTCCGACTTCGCGTCGTCGCGCGCCTTCTCGGCGCCCTCCAGGACCAACAACAGTGGCTGCAATGCACTCATGTCTGACTACTCCTGACTGGGGTGATTCGTGGCCATCATTGATGAACAATGTGCCCCAGTTGATCCACGCTGTCACCGAGATGTGCGGGTGTATGCATGTCTTGTTGAAGCAATCGAACCATCTCCGGATGGATTCGCACCGCCTGATCCAACTCGAAATCGTGACCGGGAACATAGGCGCCCAGCTGAATCAAGTCCTTGGCCTTGCTGAATTTTGACCAGAGCTGGCGGAAGCGCCGCGAGTCTTCAATGTGGCGCTGTTCGGCCACGTTGTGCATCACGCGGGAAGCCGAGCGCTCAATGTCGATGGCGGGGAAATGGCCCGATTCGGCCAATTCGCGTGACAGCACGATGTGACCGTCCAGAATGGCGCGCGCCGCATCGGCGATCGGGTCCTGCTGGTCATCGCCTTCCGACAGCACGGTGTAGAACGCCGTGATCGAACCATGGCCATTGAGGCCGTTGCCGCTGCGCTCCACCAACTGGGGCAGCTTGGCAAAACACGATGGCGGATAGCCTTTGGTAGCGGGGGGTTCGCCGATGGCCAGCGCAATTTCACGTTGCGCCATGGCATAGCGGGTCAGCGAGTCCATCAGCAGCAGCACGTGCAGGCCCTGATCGCGGAAATGTTCGGCAATGGCCGTGGCGTAGTTGGCGCCTTGCATCCGGGTCAACGGGGGGGCATCGGCGGGCGCCGCCACCACCACCGAGCGGGCCAAGCCCTCCTCGCCCAAGATGTCTTCAATGAATTCTTTGACTTCACGGCCCCGTTCGCCGATCAGCCCCACCACAATGACGTCGGCCTGGGTGTAGCGGGCCATCATGCCCAGCAGCACCGACTTACCCACGCCAGAGCCAGCAAACAAGCCAATGCGCTGGCCGCGGCCCACCGTCAACATCGAGTTGATGGCGCGCACCCCCGTGTCCAGCGGCATGCGCACAGGATCACGGTCCATCGCATTGATGGAACGGCGCACCAGCGGCTCACTTCTCACATGGTGCAAAGGGCCACCGCGATCCATGGGTTGCCCCTCGGCGTTGATGACCCGGCCCAGCAAACCGCTGCCAATGGGCAGATGCCGGGTGCGGTCTTCACTACGGCGCCAGGGGTGGTTGGGTCGGCCCAGAATGGGGGGATTGATGGGAATGGTACGAGGCACCACGCGCGCGCCACTCGACAGACCGTGCACCTCGGCTGTGGGCATCAAGAACGCCCGGTCACCTGTGAATCCCACCACCTCGGCCAACACTGGGGTGGACTCCATTCGCGTTTCAGAATGAATTTCGCACACCGCCCCCACGGGCAAACGCAAGCCGGCGGCCTCCAGCACCAGGCCGGCCACCTTGATCAGCTTGCCTTGGCTTTCCAGCGGCATGACCGTGCCAGCGCAGGTGTCCATGTCGTCCAGGAAGCGGCTCCAACGATCGGCGCCTGTCACGGTGTCACGGGCTTGAATGGGCATGTTCATACTGCTTCACCCTTGTGCGTATCGATGCCGACGATGGGTTCGTCGTCTTCGTCTTCCAACTCCACCATGGGGGTGGGCGTAGCCGGTTCGCGACCGTCGTTCCAGGGGGCCTGATGCCCCATGGCTGCGGCTGCGCGCTCCCACCGCGCTTCCACCGTGGCGTCCACCACGGCAATATCCGATTCAACCAGGCAACCACCACGGGTAATGGCCGGATCCGCCACCAAGCGGGCGCCACGCGCTTCCAGCACGTCCGACAACTGCCCTTGCGACAGAGAGAAGTCTTCCGGATTCAAGCGCAGCACGATTTGCCGAGCCGAGGCAAGCAAGGCGCTCAAAGCCTGTTCCGACACATCCACCACGACTTCGGGGTTCTGGTGCAATTCGGCGCGAACCACCTGGCGAGCCAGCTCCAGCGCCACACCCGCAATGCGGCCGGCCAGTTGCTGCTCCAGTGAGTCCAGCCGCTTGTGAAAATCGCCGGCCAAGGCGCCCACATGGTCGTTCATGTAGACCGCCATCTGGGCGGCCTGCGTTTGCTTGTAGCTTTCCAGCGCAGCCAGGCCGTTGCGATAGCCGTCTTGATAGCCAACCTGGCGGGCTTCGTTGACCAACTCGTCCACACTGGGGCCAGATGGCGCTGCGGCTTCTGCCTGCGGTGCGGGTTCGGGCTCCTCACCCGGCACGCCACCCACCACAGGGCGACGAGGTGCGGGGCGAGCGGCTTGCTGCGCCACAGCAGGCTCGGGCCGGGCGCGTTGAGGCGCAGCCGCCGGCTGAGGCTGAGCTTGAGCCGCAGTGGACGCCTGTGCCGATGACTGCGGTTGAGGCGACGCCGCTCCAGGGCGCCCAAAGGGGTTCACCTCGGCAGCGGCACGCTCAGCCAAAGTCGGCTTGCGCACGCCCCCGTTGCCCTCAGGCACCGCACGATTGCTCGGCGCCACAAAAGTCTCCGGGTTCCAGGCCTGCACACGCCCCAGCTCTTCCTTTGGAATGAAGCGCGAGTAGGGGTTACCGCCCCCTCCTCCGCCCTGCCCACCGGGAGGCTGACCAGGCTTAGACGTACTCATCGTCGCCTCCGCTGCTCAACACGATCTGGCCTTCGTCTGCCAGACGACGCACGATCTTGAGCAACTCTTTTTGCTCGGCTTCCACTTCGGACAGCTTGACCGGGCCACGCGACTCCAA
Organism: uncultured Aquabacterium sp.; assembly: GCA_964453105.1. GTDB lineage: Bacteria > Pseudomonadota > Gammaproteobacteria > Burkholderiales > Burkholderiaceae_C > Aquabacterium. The sequence goes on from CAYVOP010000015.1 coordinate 7,805, forward strand.
GTCTTCGCGCAGCGTTTCGGCCGCACGGGTGGACATGTTCTTGAACACCTTATCGCGAATTTCGGGCGAACCACCCTTGAGCGCGATGATGAGCGACTCGGTCTGAACTTCCTTGAGCATGGTCTGGAAGCCCTTGTCGTCCAGCTTGATCAGGTCGTCGAAGGTGAACATGTTGTCCATGATCTTCTGCGCCAGATCCGAGTCGGCTTCGCGGATGTAATCCAGCACCGAGGTTTCCAAGCTGGTTCCCATCAAGTTGATGATTTCCGCAGCAGGCTTGACCCCGCCCAACGACGCCTTGCGCACCTGGGCCCCACCGGCCAGCACGCGCGACAACACCTCGTTCAAATCCTTCAAGGCGGCAGGCTGAATGCCATCGAGCGTGGCAATCCGCACCATCACCTCATTGCGGTGGCGTTCGGTGAACGACTTGAGCACCGACGACGACAGATCCGGATCCAAGTGGACCAGAATGGCCGCCACGATCTGCGGGTGCTCATTGCGCAGCAACTCGGCAATCGATGTGGGATCCATCCACTTCAGGCTTTCGATGCCAGTGACATCGCTGCCCTGAATGATGCGGTCAATCAGCAAATTGGCCTTGTCCTCGCCCAGCGCCTTGCGCAACACCGCCTTGATGTACTCGTCGGTATCGGGCACCAGAATGCCCAGATCGGTCGAATCATTGGCGTAGCGGGTCAACACCCCTTCCACACGGTCACGCGGCACCGACTTCAAACGGGCAATGGTTTCACCCAAAGCCTGAACTTCCTTGGGCTCCAGGTGCTTGAACACCTCGGCGGCCTCTTCTTCACCGATCGACATCAGCAAGATCGCTGCGTCTTCAATGTTCTTGCCTTCCAGATTGGCTACAGAACTGGGCATGATCAGGCCTCCGTCATCCAGCTACGCACCAGGGTCGCCATGGCTGCGGGGTTTTCCTTGGCCAAGGTCTTGGCGCTTTCCAGTCGAGCATCCGCCAAAGGCGCCTCCAGAGCTGGCACAGCACGGCCGTCAGGGCCACGCACCATGCCGGGCGGCAGTTCATCCATGGATGGCAACTCATTGTCATCATCCACCACCGCACTCAGCTTGGCTACCTCGGGTTCAGCCTTAGGCTCAGGGCGCGCCGCCTTGATCGCGGGGCGAATGGCACCAAACACCACGATCAAAGCCGCCAGGGTCAGAGCCCCAGGCACCGCCAAAGTACGCAACACATCCACCGTTTCAGGGCGCTGCCAGATGGGGGTGTTGTCAGGCTCTTCCTTGACCACTTGGAATGGCGTGTTGACCACCTTGACCGAGTCACCACGCTGCTGATCGAATCCCACGGTTTCCTGAACCAGAGCGGTCAGCTTGTCCAACTCTTCCTGAGGAATTGGCTGCGTGGTGGTCTTGCCCTTCGCATCGGTGGTGGTGCGGTGGTTGATCACCACAGCGGCGTTGATGCGCTTGATCATGCCCGTCGCACTGCGGGTCACGCGCACCGTTTTGTCCACCTCGAAATTGGTCACCGCATCGCGGCGGTTGGAGCCGCCAGTGGTGGTGCCCTGTGCAGCCTGCAGGGGCTGTGACGCACCATTGATCGGCGCGGTAGCTGGCACGGGCGGCTGGTTGCTCATGGCGCCCGGAATGCCAGATGGCTGTGTGCTGCCAGGGCCGGTTTGCTCTGAGCTTTGCATGCTGCGCACCGCGGCGGGGTTCTGTCCCTGGTTGGGCTTGTATTCCTCAGCAGTGGATTCGGTCTGGTTGAAATCCACATCCGCATTGATCTGAGCGCGGAAATTGTCCTTGCCCACCACTGGTTCGAGAATGTCGCGGATGCGTTGCAGGTAGCTCGACTCGATCTGGCGCACATATTGAAGCTGCTGCGCATCCAGACCACTCTGGTCCGACGCCTCAGCCTGGCCCGACAGCAGCGCGCCACTTTGGTCCAGCACGCTCACCGCCTTGGGCGACATTTCCGGCACGCTGGACGACACCAAGTGCACGATGCCGGCAATTTGCGCACGGTCCAACGAACGACCGGGGTACAGCGACAGCACCACCGAAGCCGAAGCCTTTTGCTGCTCGCGGAAGAAACCGTTCTGATTGGGCAGCGCCAAGTGAACACGGGCGCTTTGCACGCCCGCCAAAGTCTGAATCGAACGAGTCAATTCGCCTTCCAGCCCACGCTGGAAATTCAGACGTTCCTGGAACTGGGTCACGCCAAACTTCTGGTTCTCCATCAACTCGAAGCCAGTGACCGAGCCCTTGGGCAGGCCTGCGGCGGCCAGTTTCAAGCGAATGTCATGCACCTTGTCGGCCGGCACCATGATGGCCGCCCCGCCATCGGTGTGCTTGTAAGGCACATTCATTTGCTGCAGCTGCGCCAGAATCGCGCCGCCATCCTTGTCAGACAGATTGGCGTACAGCACCCGATAGTCGCCCTCGCGGCCCCACATCATCATGGCCACAAAAATGGCGATCAGGGCTGCGATGCCGCCTCCCAGCATCACCTTGCGTTGCGCGGGCAGCGCATTCAGCCGCTGGACAAAACCCTGAGGCTGGCTTTCGGCCACCCCGTTGGCGGGGGCGGCGACGACATTTTGAGGTTGTGCGACGGTGACTTCCATGGGCGTTCGGTGCGTTGGGGCGCGCACCGATATGACACGATGCCGCAAACCCGCGGTAACGTCCTCATTATTCGGAAGGGAGTCGGGGAAAAATGCCGGGAACAGCGACTGAAATGCCGCCTTCTTTCCGCCTATGAGTCAGGGGGAAGTCCGTAGAGTTGGCATCGTGATGAACTGAATCACGGCCTGACGGGATATCGTCACCATGGATGTCAAACTGAAGCCCTTTGATTTCGCCCAAGCCGCCGCCAAGGCCGGCATGGCCGACGTCGCCCAGCGCGTTCAGGCCAAGATCCGCCAAGAAGGTGTCGGCAACTCGGGCGCGGTGGAAAAACCCAGCTTCCAGTCGTCGTTTGCCAATGCCCTGGGCTCCATCAGCGCCGCCCAGCAAAAGGCCACCGTCATGCAACGAGAGGTTCAGTTCGACAACCCCACCGTCAGCCTGGAAGAAACCATGATCGCCATGCAAAAGGCGCAACTGGGCTTCCAGTCGGCCGTTCAAGTCCGTAACAAGCTGGTGCAGGCTTACACGGATATCATGAACATGCAGATCTGAGCTGCGTTCATGACGGGCCATGCGCCCGCCTCCTCCATGTCCCATTCCGACCGCGTTCTGCCCACAGGGCGGCTGCTGCTTTGCGGCGCCCTCATTGTCACCCTGTCCATGGGCATTCGCCATGGATTTGGACTGTGGCTGCAACCCATTACCAGCGCCCACGGCTGGAGCCGGGAAACCTATTCCATCGCGCTGGCCATTCAGAATCTGGTGTGGGGCGCATCAGGCCCTCTCATTGGCTGGTGGGCTGACCGACAAGGAGCACTCAAAGTCATCTGGACCGGCGGGCTGCTCTATGCCCTCGGCCTGGTCGGCATGGCGTTGGCGGCGTCGCCCCTTGCCTTCACCCTGGCCACCGGGCTGACCATCGGCCTGGCGCAAGCCTGCAGCACCTACTCGGTCATTTACGGCGTTCTGGGGCGCCATATCAGCCCCGACAAGCGCTCCATGGCCATGGGCATCACGGGTGCGGCCGGCTCATTCGGGCAATTTTTGATGGTGCCACTGGCCAGCTGGCTCATCCTGCACCTGGGTTGGAGCCTTGCCCTGCTGGCCCTGGCCACCTCGGCCCTGCTGATGCTGCCCGTTGCCTTTGGCCTGCACGACCGCCCCCAGGCGCAGCAGCACACCCCAGGGGAAACGGGCGAGCTCAGTACAGCACAAGCTTTACGCAGCGCGTTTTCGCATCGTGGCTATCTTTTGCTCATGGCGGGCTACTTTGTGTGCGGCTTCCAGTTGGCCTTCATCGGCATCCACCTGCCCAGCTACCTGCGCGACATCCAATTACCACCAGACAGCGCCACCACCGCCCTGGCCCTCATTGGCCTGTTCAACGTCATCGGCACCTACGCCACCGGGGCCCTGGGCCAACGCTGGCGCAAATCCTGGATTCTTTCGGCCATCTACGCCCTGCGTGCCCTGGCCATTGCCCTGTTCGTGATCGCCCCGGCCTCAGCCTGGTCGGTAGCCATTTTCGCTTCGGTCATGGGGGCGCTGTGGCTGTCTACCGTGCCGCCCACCAACGCCATCGTGGCGCAACTCATGGGCGTCCGACACCTGTCCATGCTGGGGGGGCTGGTGTTCTTTTCCCATCAAATCGGTTCATTCACCGGCGTGTGGCTGGGCGGCTATTTGTATGACCTCTCGGGCAGCTACATGCCCGTATGGTGGCTGGCCGCCGCACTGGGCGTGGTCGCCGCGCTGCTGAACTTGCCGGTGCGGGAAGACCACGTGCGCAGCCAGCCTCACCAGCTTTTCCCCCAGCGCACCTAGTTCGAGACATGAGCCACACCCCTCGCCCGCACCGCAAAATCTGGCTGTACCTGGTCGCCGGTGTGGTGCTGACCGTGGTTTTCCTGGCGTACTTTCAAGCCGGACTCATTCTGGATCTCGCCAACTTCCTTTGGCGCTGCGCCTGACTGGGTAGAATTGACAGATTGAAGGAATCAAGATGAAACCTATTCTTGGCAGCATCGTTGCACTGATCACCCCCCTCCACCCAGACGGCAGCGTCGATTACGACACCCTGCGCAAGCTGGTTGACTGGCACATCGCCGAAGGCACCAACTGCATTGGCGTGGTTGGCACCACCGGCGAATCGCCCACCGTTTCGGTTGAGGAACACTGCGAAATCATCCGCGTCTCGGTTGAACAGGCCGCTGGCCGCGTGCCCATCATGGCTGGCTGTGGTGCCAACTGCACCCGCGAAGCCATTGAGCTGACCGAGTACGCCAAGAAAGTCGGCGCCGACTGCACCCTGCAAGTCGTGCCCTACTACAACAAGCCCACGCAAGAAGGCATCTACCAGCACTTCAAGACCATCGCTGAAGCGGTGGACATCCCCATGGTGCTGTACAACGTGCCCGGCCGCACCGTGGCCGACATGACACCGGAAACCGCCCTGCGTCTGGCCCAGTTGCCCGGCATCATCGGCATCAAGGAAGCCACCGGCAACCTCGACCGTGCCGCCTGGCTGATCAAGCAAGCGCCCAAGGGCTTCCAGATCTACTCCGGTGACGATCCCACCGCCGTTCACCTGATCATGATGGGCGGCCACGGCAACATCAGCGTGACCGCCAACGTCGCGCCCAAGGCCATGGCACAGATGTGTGCCGCAGCCCTGGAAAAAGACGCACGCCGCGCGATCGACCTGCACATGCACTTGCTGCCCCTGCACAAGCAACTGTTCGTCGAACCCAACCCCATCCCCGTCAAGTGGGCCATGGCTCGCATGGGCAAAGCGGGTGGAACCTTGCGCCTGCCTTTGACTCCATTGTCCGAGTCGGCGCAAAGCGTTGTGGAAAGCGCGCTGCGAGAAACCGGCGTTCTCTGACCACGCCTCCTGCGGGCGCGACGGCCTGACCGCCGCGCCCCATCTTTCACGCCCATCCCGCCTCACGCGTTCGGATTCAATACCCATGTCGATCAAGTCACGTCGCCAGACCCGCGCAGTTCTGAGCGCAATCGCCGTTGGCAGCACCCTGCTGGCAGGCTGCACCTCCACAGGCCCATCCCTTCTGGGCGAGAAGGTGGACTACCGCACTGCGGGCGCCAAAGTGGTCTCGCTCGACGTGCCACCCGACCTGAGCAAACTGCCCGGGCAATCTCGCTACGGCCAGGTTTCGCCCGCCATCGTGTCGGCCAACAGCCTCAGCACCCCAGTGGCAGCCCAAGCCAATGCCGCCGTGGCCCCAGGTCAACTGGGCAGCGTGAAACTGGAACGTGATGGCCAAACCCGCTGGCTGTCGGTGTCGGCCACCCCCGATCAAATCTGGGATCAGGTTCGCCAGTTCTGGGTGGACGCTGGCTTCACGCTGGAAGTGGACCAGCCCGCCGCTGGCCTGATGGAAACCAACTGGGCCGAGAACCGCGCCAAGCTGCCGCAAGACATCGTGCGCCGCACCCTGGGCACCGTCGTCGGCTCGCTGTATGACACGGGCGAACGCGACCAGTACAAGATTCGCGTAGAGCGCACTGCCAAGGGCAGCGAAATTTACGTAACCCACCGCGGCGTGGTCGAGGAATTCGTCGACACCGCCCGCAAAGACCAAACCCGCTGGCTGCCCCGCACCGACAAGGCCCTGGAATCAGAAATGATTGCGCGCCTGATGCTGCGTCTGGGCGCCAGCAAGGACGATGCAGAACAGGCTCGCGTGGCTGCGGCCCCCGATCTCAAGGCTCGCGGCTCGGCTTACGCCCCTGTGCGCCTGACCGACAACCAGGCTGGCCTGTCGGTTGACGACGATTTCGATACCGTCTGGCGCCGCGTGGGCCTGGCCCTGGATCGCGCTGGCTACACCATCGAAGCCCGTGATCGCGCCCAAGGCCAGTATGAAGTGCGCCTGCCTGGCGACAACGGCGACAAGCCCAAGGTTGGGTTCTGGGCCGGTCTGTTCGGCAGCAAGTCCGCTGACGCCGCCCCACTGAAGCACAAAGTGCTGGTGCAAGGCAGCGGCACACAAACAGCCATCAAGATCATTGACCAGCAAGGCCAGCCCCAGGCTTCGGCCACAGCCCAACGCATTGCCAAAGATCTGCTCAACGAACTGATGTAAGACGCCCCCGTGGCGCAACAAAAAACCCGGCCTAGGCCGGGTTTTTTCATGGTGCCGTCGCGCTTGGCTGGGGAAGTCTTTTCGCTTGCCCACTACGCCACGGAAACCAGGCGAAATGCGATCAGGCATAAAAAAAGCCACCCCGAAGGGCGGCCTTTTCGCTAAGCTGCGTTCGAAGATTACTTCGAAGCGGCTTCCGAAGCAGCAGGAGCAGCTTCCGAAGCGGCAGAAGCGGCTTCCGAAGCGGCAGGAGCGGCTTCCGAAGCGACGGAAGCAGCAGGAGCGACTTCCGAAGCGGCGGAGGCAGCGTCAGCGGCGGGTTGTTCAGCGGGCTTGCTGCAAGCAGCCAGAGCCATAGCAGCGATCAGCGAAGCCAGCAGGAGCGACTTTTTCATGCTTGTGTCCTCAAAAGGAGTGTCAAAAAACCGGGGTATATGGAACTATGTGCAAAGCCCACAGTCCCATAGGTAATACGAGACGAGGGCAGAGGATGCATAGCAACTTTTGATGAGTTGCTCCACATTCAGCCGCTGATTGTACAACACTGCGGGCATATCCCTATAAGCCCAGAGTGGTGACCGGCAGTGCTTCGTGAGATCGTTGTGAAATTACATCAATTTCTGACAACCAATCGCGAATGGTCGCGGGGTCAGTCGACCAGATTCCAGCACCGGTCCTGACATCCATGATGCGAATGGCGAGCCGGTCCTTCAAGACGAAGGTGGGCAAGAGGCCTGCCGCAGCATCCTCTGGCACCACGCGGCACTGGACACGGTGCCCCCAAGGCTGTCGCCACTTGATCCAACGTGAGTGCTGCCGAGGCATGGCGTCAAAGTGCAGCGCCAGCAACAGGCATTGCGTTGCACTGCTGGCCATGACCCATTGATGAAAAGCCTCGACCACGCTGGCCGAACCCAGCGGCCAATGCGCAAAGTCCAGGTCGCAGAAATACAGGTCAGCGGGGTCGGCCGCAGCCATGGCCATGCCTGCGGCCAGGCGGTCCTGAAACGACAGCCATCCGTCAAATCGCCCCGACAACGCTTCAGACATCTCTCCCCCCTCGTCAAACCTCAGGGTGCAACCAACCATCGTCCACCCACTGATCGAGCAGACCACGCACGGCTTCGCTGACCTTGGCCACACGGGCTGCTGGCAAGCGACGCTGATCGGCCAGCTCGCGCAACACGCGTGCATCGGCCCCCGCAGCACGCCACGACTCACCGTTGGCGTAGATGCAGTGATCGTCGTACATCATGCGGGTTTTGGCATCCAGAACCACCCCAACACCGTCAGCCAAGGGCTCTGCCCCCAGGTCAAACCAGACCCGTGGCTTGGGCTCGGTCAGCATTTCACCCAAGGCTGAGTGAAGCGATTGCGGGTCTTTCAGCGCACGTGCCACGGCTTCGGCAGCGAAGGCTTGCAAGGCCGCGGGAATGCGACCAGGCTCTGCCGTCGCCGCTTGCTTCGGGTCTTTGTAGAGGCGTGGCGGGTCTTCGCACTCCAGTGTTTCGCCCACGCGAATCAGCACATCGCGGGTCAGCTCGCTGGTCTCCGGCACGCGGAAACCCACGGAGCAGGTCATGCACTCCCCCTCGGCAATACCGTCATGGCCCCAGCGTGGTGGCAGGTACAGCATGTCGCCCGGCTCCAGCACATATTCCTCGGTGGGATGGAAGTTCGCCAGAATCTTCACCGGCATGTCAGGCAGCAAGGCCGGGTCATCAATCGGGCCAATGCGCCAGCGACGCTTGCCATGCACTTGCAGCAAGAAGACATCGTACGAGTCGTAATGCGGCCCCACCCCACCACCATCGCTGGCGTAAGAGATCATCAGGTCATCCAGCCGCGCGTCGGGCACGAAGCGGAACTGTTTGATCATGTCGTGCGCAGCAGGCACATGCAGATCAAGCCCTTGAACCAGCAAGGTCCAACGCGGCTGCGCCAGCTTCGGAATGCGGGTGCGGGCAATGGGGCCGTGGTGCAAGGCCCAGGCAGGCGCCTTTTTTCCCGCACCGCCCTGCACGATCAACCGTGATTCAACGTCGTCTTGCCCGGCCAGATCAAACAGCGCGGCGCGGCTGAGTGGGGGCTGCACCCCCGCGATGGCCTGACGAATGAGCAAAGGCTTCTTTTGCCAATGCTTACGCATGAACGTTTGTGGCGAGAGCCCCCCCAGCAAAGGCCAGGGTTGATCGAGTTCAGGCAGACCGGAAGCCGAGGCTGCACTGGAGGCGCCAGCGGCACGCTTCTTGGATTGGGGTGCGGATTTCATGCCGCCATTGTGCGGCCACCGAGGCACGCATGACCATGATGGGGCTCAAGGACCACGGCTCATGAGATGATTGGCCCATCATGATGATTTCCTCTCCCTGCGTCGTCAGCCTGACCTGGCGACTTGAAGATGCCCAAGGCGTCTTGATTGACGAGCTGACCGAACCCATGGAGTTTTTGGTTGGCGGTGAAGACCTGTTGCCCAAGGTGGAATCCACCCTGGTGGGCCAAGGCATTGGCTTCGAGGCCCAACTGAAGTTGGAGCCAGAAGATGCTTTCGGCGATTACGACGCCCAACTGGTGTTTTTTGAAGCACGCACACTGTTTCCCGAAGAAGTGTCGGAAGGCATGCAGTTCGAGGGACCACCGGAAGGCTCAACCACGCCGGACATGCCCAAGGACGTGATCTACACGGTGACCGAGGTGTACGACAGCCACGTGGTGCTGGATGGCAACCACCCGCTGGCCGGCATCGGTCTGCGCTTGTCGTTCAAGGTACTGGATGTGCGCACAGCCACCACCGAAGAGGTGGAACAGGGCTCGGTGGGCGAAGCCCCGTTCGTGCTGGGCATGGGCGCACCGCCCAACGAAACCCTGCACTGAGCATAAACGGGTCAGCCGCGACCGGTTGACCCGAAACCGCCCTCGCCTCGCTCAGAGGCGTCAAATGAGTCAACCTGTCGGAAGGTGGCCTGCACCACCGGCACGATGACCAATTGGGCAATGCGCTCCATGGGCTGCACGGTGAAGGCGGTGGCGCCTCGATTCCAGCAGCTCACCATCAGCGGGCCTTGGTAGTCGGAATCAATCAGGCCGACCAAGTTGCCCAGCACGATGCCGTGCTTGTGGCCCAGGCCTGAACGCGGCAGGATCATGGCGGCCAAGCCAGGGTCGCCCAGGTGCATCGACAGCCCTGTGGGGATGAGTTGGGCCTGGCCCGGTTCCAGCACCAACGGTTCGTCCAGGCAGGCGCGCAGGTCCAGGCCAGCGCTACCTGGGGTGGCATAGGTGGGCAAGCTGTCGGCCATGCGGGCGTCCAGCACTTTGATGTCTACAGTGGTCATGATGGGTTGACTTGAGGATGGCCGGCCAGTCGCTTGGCCAGTTCCAGCATCAGGGCACGCGCGAGCGTGAGTTTGTCGGTGGCCGTGCCATCGTTGGGCAGGGCATGGTGAGACTGGGCATCCACCACGAGCAAGGCGTTGTCGTCTCGACCGAAGGTGGCTGGCCCCAGGTTCCCGATGATCAGGGGAATTTGCTTGCGCTGCAGTTTGGCACGCGCGTGCGCCAGCAGTTGCTCGCTTTCGGCGGCAAAGCCAACGCAATAGGGAACGCCGCCTGCCGCATTGGCGCGTTGCGCCACGGCAGCCAGGATGTCGGGGTTTTCGGTGAGCTCGAAAGTGGGGGCCACTTTCTTGCCCTCTTTCTTGATCTTATGCTCAGCCAAGGTTGCGGGCCGCCAATCGGCCACAGCAGCAGTCGCGATGAACACGTCGCTTTGCGCGGCCTGAGGCAACACGGCGTCATACATCTCACGAGCGGTCATGACGTTGATGCGTCGCACGCCACGCGGTGTGGGCAGGTGAACCGGCCCGGCAATGAGTTCGACGATGGCGCCGGCTTCACGCGCTGCACGGGCCAGGGCAAAGCCCATTTTGCCGCTGGAGTGGTTGGTGATGCCACGCACGGGGTCAATGGGCTCGAATGTGGGCCCTGCAGTAATGAGCAAGCGCTTGCCTTGCAAGACCTTGGGCGCCAGGGCCGCCACGATGTCTTCAAGCAACTCCTCAGGCTCCAGCATGCGGCCATCGCCGACCTCGCCACAGGCTTGGTCCCCTGCCCCTGGGCCCAATATGATCGAGCCATCGGCTTGCAGTTGCGCCAGATTGCGCTGAGTGGCCGGATGGGCCCACATTTCGCGGTTCATGGCGGGCGCCACCAGCAAAGCGCAGGTTTCGCGTGGCCGAGCCAGGCAGGTCAGACTGAGGAGCTCATCGGCACGGCCCTGGGCCAGTTTGGCCATAAAGTCGGCGCTGGCGGGCGCAATCACGATCACGTCGGCCTCGCGGCCGGCATTGATGTGCGCCATGTTGTTGGGCTCTCGGGCATCCCACTGGCTCATCAGAACCGGACGCCCCGAGAGGGCCTGCATGGTCACGGGGGTGATGAAAGCGGCTGCGGCTTCGGTCATGACGACCTGCACCGTGGCCCCCGCTTTGTTCAGCAGGCGAACCAGCTCCGCAGACTTGTAGCAGGCAATGCCCCCGGTCAGGCCGAGCAGCACGTGTCGGCCGTGAAGATCTTTGCGTTCAGACATGGCTGGCAACTCTACCAGCCTATTGTCTGGTCAAGGCTTGACCATGGCCCGTTCATGACCAAGCCATGGCGGAAGCGAGGTGGAATCAGGCCGCGGCAGCGCTGCTGCTGTTGTTGCTGGCGAGCTGGTTGCGGAAGGCACTGGGGGACACGCCCGTCCAACGCTTGAAAGCGAAGGTGAATGCGCGACGGTCGCTGAAACCCAACTCGTCGCTGATGGATTCCATGCTCATGGCACGGCGGCGCAGCATGGTCTTGGCGCGGTAGAGCTTGGCTTCAGATTGAATGTCAACGAAGCGAACTCCTTCGGTTTGCAGGCGGCGCTGCAGGGTGCGGGGATGCAGGCCCAGGGCCGCTGCGGTGGCCTCCAGGCCCTCACGCAACAGCTCGGGACGGCGCTCCAGGGCCCAGCGCACATCGTCCACAATGCGGCGGCCGCCCACGGCCACAGCCAGACGCTTTTCAATTTGCTGGCGAGCCTGGCCGACGATGTCGGGCACAGCGCCCTTGAGGGGCATGTCGAGCCAGCGACGGTCGATCACCAGGGCATCGACTCCTTCGTTGAACGACACGGGCACACCAAAGTGGGCTTCGAATTCTTGCGGCAAACGCCCTTCTGGCCTGGGTTGGCTCAGGCGGGCTGAAATCAGCCAGCTAGATTGCTGTGTGACGCGCCGAACCAGTTGATACAGCACAGCCAAAATGACTTCGCGCACCGGCGCAAACAGCGGCAGATGCCCGCCAGGGAAAGGCAACTCGACACGCAGGTGAGCTTCTGTGCCGAATTCGTCCAGGCGCAGCATCATCCAAGGCGCGATCAGGTCATGCGCCCAGCTCGCGGCCTCCAGCGCATCGCGCAGAGTCGGGCTGGAGCTGATGAAGCTCTCGAACTCGCCGAATGCCTCAAAAACGAATACCTCGCCGAGCACAAATGGGAAGTAACGACCTGTAGATCGCTCCACACACAGCTGGAGTGCCTTGTGCAAACCGAATGGCGAAACGCTGGTCGGCGACTTGGCCGAAATGCCGGCTTCACGCATGACCGGATCGATCGCAAAACCGCAAATGTTGGCGGCTTGCGTCCAGCTGCTGATCGAAGGAAGGGGGACGGCGGTCAGGATTTCAGTATTCGTCATACGGGCACCACTCGATACAAGTGAAGGTCGTACAGACTCGTAAACAGGAAACATGCGTAATCACTTAAACAGCATCCGTTTACGGTCAAACATTCATTCGGCGTTCTCAAGTGATAAATCTAGTCTTTTCGGCCTGAACAGTCGTCCTGAAATACGCGAGCAAAAGGAATAAAACACGAACAAACCACCTCAATAAGGGGGATGCTGTCACGCACAAGACCAAGTGCTTACCCTATAAGCACCCCATCCTTGGGCGAAGGCACGACAAGCAATGCCTCGCAGAATCAATCCGTTACAGATGTTTCAGGACAAAAGGGGCGTGTTCGACGACACATTGCTGCACACCCGTTCCGTGACACATTTTCACCCCAAGAATTACCTGACAAAATGGGTGTGTAAGCCGAATTACCGGTTATCGAGAATCGATTACCGATACGAAAACACACAATCGAACAGGAAACAACCGTTTCCTGTTTTTTATCGCAACCAGGGAGTCAGGGGAATCAGGCTTGATCGCGCCACGCGCTGGGGGTGACGCCTTCCCAGCGTTTGAAGGCGGCTGTGAAGGCTCGGCGATCAGAAAAACCGAGCTTGGCGCTGATGTCGTCAATCGACAGCGTGCCTTGCCTGAGCCATTGGCAGGCCAGGCGGTGGCGCATGCGGGCCTGAACGTTGAGGTAGCTGTCGTCCTCATCTTTCAGGCGGCGTTGCAAGGTGCGGGGATGCAAGCCCAGGCGTTCAGCCATGTCTTCTATGCCAAATTCGAGCAAGCCGGGGTCTCGGCTGATCCACTCTTCCAGCTCGAACGCCATGCCTTGGCGGCGAGCTTCCTTGTCGAGCCGTTGCTCGGCCAGCAATTGGGCTTGCTGGTGCAAGATGGGAAAGGCGCCTTCCAGCGGCAAGTCCAGCATGCGCTGCTCGACCAGCATGGCGTAGGCGGGTTGCCCGAAGTGAATGGGCACACCGAAAAATGACTGGAAGTGGTCGCCATAGCTGGGCCGATCGCCCGGCACTTCCACTGCCAGGAATCCCTCTTCAGACCCTTGCAGGGAGCGCCCGAACTTGCGAACGCTGGCCAAAGCGGCTTCCAGCACCAAATGAAGGGGGAGTCGCGCAGTCATAGACGCGGGCAACGCCAACTCGAACCCGAGTTGAATGCGGGCCACGTCGCCCTGCTCTACCAACTCGATGCGCAACCAGGGCAAGATGACTTTGGCCGCCAGTTGGGCCACGCGCAAGGCATCGCGCAGGCTGGGGCTGGTGGTGAGCAGGGTTTCGAACTCGGGAAGCGATTCGAAGGCAAAGGTGTCACCCAGCACGAAGGGGAAATGCTTGTCTGGGGACAAGGCCACGCTTTGCTCCAGCAAGGAAATGAGCTGCAGCGGCGAGACGCGGGCTTCTTCCAGGCGAATGAGGTCGACCTGAATTCCAGCCTGCTGGATGAGCGGCTGAACATTGAACCCACATTTGGCGGCGGCTTTGATCCAGCTGGACAACATGAACAGCGGAATGGGCTTCAGGCCTACGGCCCCCTGAACGAGCGACGACACTGACATAAAAGAATACGGCACGCTCACGATGAGCGTGCCGCAGTCTACCCAATGACGGAGGAGGTTCGCTTGGGATTAATCAGCGCGCCATGACGGTGCGCATGAATTCGCTGGCTTCTACCGGGTTGCGGGCCTTGGCAAAGCCTTGCAGCCACTCTTCGTAGCCCGGCTGTTCGACTTCCTGCCAGGGGTGATAGTTGGGTTTGTAATAAGGAAGGTAGTGCTTGATGACTGGTGCAATAAAACCGCCGGGCTTGAGCAGCCACCAAAAGCCCTTGGCCGAAATCTTGAGCCGCTCTGCCAAGCTGAAGCCGTCGTGCTTGAGCATTTGGTTGACGAAGCGATGCACCACCGCCGGGAACATGTAGGTGCAGTGCAGCAAGGCCGCGATGCGCTTGAAATAGCCCACGTGGGCGTAGTCGATCATCACGTCGTAGGCCACGCCCTTGTGTTCGACCTCTTCGATGGCATGCCAGGCGTACATGGCGCGCACATTGGGGTGCGCATCGCCCATGATGTCGCGCTTGTCGAACATGGCGTGGGCGCTGATGGCGGTGAAATGCTCCAGCCCCGAGGTGATGGCCAGGGTGTATTCGCGGCTGAAACGCGAACGGTACTTGTCAAATAGCAGGTTTTCCAGCCAGGCGGTCATGCCGTCCACGTCCACGCCCTGGGCACGCAGGCGGGCGTTGTACTGGTTATGCACCATGGAGTGCTGGGCTTCCTGGCGGTTGAAGCCCTGGATGTCGGCCAGCAGTTTGGGGTCGCGAATGCGGTCGCGGAAGTCGCGCACCGAGGTCATGAAAAACCGCTCGCCAGGGGGGAAGATGACCGACATGGCGTCAAAAAAGCGGGTTTTGAAGGGGTCGCCGCCGAACCAGTATTTGGGAATGTCTCCGTCCAGGCCGAAATCCAGGCGTTCGCGGGGAATGATCGGGTGCTGTTGGGTTGCGTTGGGGGTGTTCATGACAGAGCCAATTTTTGTAGCCATGGTCGCTACTTTAGAAACTGGCCCCCATTAGAAACAGGATGCTGGATGACAGCAAGGCATCGGGCGCGACACCCTCGGGTTACCCCTCACTCACCAAGTGCACGCGGCTGGTTTCGCCGTATTGCAGGCGGCCACCGCGCTCAGGCGCCGCTCGACATAGTTGGCTGGGCGCGCGGGGTTCGGGCACGCCCCTGCCGCAGCAGGCGAGCACGCCGTCACGTTGATGGCATAGGTATATACCGTGCCGCCGTCGTTATGGGCTGCCGCGGGGGTTCGGGTACAGGTGATGGAGGTTTGTACGTTGCCCGTGGCAAAAGGCACCAGCAAGTTGGTGGGCCCTACGCAATTGGCGTCTGCGCGCAAGCGATAGCGCTGCCACTCCAGCGCGGTTTCGGCCGCCCGCTGGGCGCGCTGTACCTGCACCTGCGCTGCGGTATTGCCCTGCATGCCCGCCACAAAGCGCAGGGCAAAGCTGGTCATGCCCGCCAGCATGACGATGATCACAATCAGCAAGACCGATGACATGCCGCGCTGCTGCATTCAGGGCTCCCTCACGCCAATCTGGATCAGGCTTTCAACCTGCTCCGTGGGTTGACCCGCGACGGTGCGCTGCAAGGTCAAGCGAATCGAGGCGACTTGTTTGAGGCCCTGGGTGTACAGGTCGATGCGGCACCTCGTCACGCTGTCAGACAAGCGGGCTGTATTCTGGGCGCCAAATGCAACGGGCTGAGCGGCGAACACGCCATAGCCCCAGTGCTTTGTGAGCAGGCGCGTGCCTTCATTGCATTGATAGGTGACGGGTTGAGCCACCAGGTACACGCGCTTTGCGGCGCTGGCAGGTGGCGCAGGAAAGCTGGTGGGGTTGAATCGCAAGCCCACGTCATTGGGCCGATTCGCCCAGGCCGTCAGGCGCGACATCGACCCGTTCACCGCGAAGTTGTAGGGGTCGATGCCCAGGCCCATGATGGCCACATAGTCGGTATTGGCCACGGGGTTCACGCCCGCTACCGCCAAGTTCAGCGGCCCCAGTGTGGTGAAACAGCTCTCGACGGCGCAGGCGGGGGCAAACGCGTTCGCATTGGTTGCTGCCGGGCACGCCGGGGTGGTGGCCGGGCAGTAGGCGGTTCCCCCCGGGGTGGTTCGATAGCGCGCTGAGGCACGCAACTCCAGATATTCCAGATAGCACGTGGTGCCAACACAGGTTCGGCGCAGGCTGCCGGGCATGGCCAAGCGCAGGTCATCAGCCAGCTTGGAACGAATCAAGCTCATCTGTTCATTGAGTTCCACGCGGCGCTGGGCATCCACGTACGACTGCGCGGGCAAACTCAGCAGGGGCAGCATGACCACCGCCAACAAGCCCAGCACCGCCAGGCTGATGATCATTTCGACCAGCGTGAAGCCTTGTTGATCTGATGAGCAGGCAAGGTGTCGTGGCTGCATGGCTTGCTTGCCCTCAGAATTCGAACCGGTTCGGGGCATAGCGCACGCGCACCGCTTCCACAACGACGGGCGGCGTGTTGGCCAGATCAGGACACCGCACGGTCACGGTGATGCGCACCGCATCACCCGCGTTCACATTGACCATGGCCTGATTGGCCACGCCCACCGTCAGCCCGCAGTTGGCCACCGTGGGCAACACCGGTTGAATCAGGTTGTTCGCCGCATCACGCAAAGCGCCGGCCGCAATGGTGAAGCCGTTGTAGTCGTTGATGTTGTCAAAGCGGGTGGCGGCGTTGGCACTGAAGCGCTGCTCGCCAGGCTCCGGCCCCATCAATTCAGGTTGACCAGGGCAGTCCGCCGCATTGACAGCGTTGCCAGCATTGGCGTCATTGGGGTCGCAATAGGTAAAGGGCATGGCCTTGACTTCTTCCAGCAGGGCATTGGCCAGGGCCATGGCTTGCTGGTCGCGCAACGAGGCGGCAGACAGTTCAGCGCTGCGGGTGGACACCACCGTCAAGGTGGCCCCGGCAATGCCCAGCACCACGATGATGATGAGCAGCTCGACCAGGGTGAAACCCCGCTGGCGCCGTTTGTTGAGATGAGCCCGCCGCATCAGTAAGCAAAACCGGTTTCCCGGTTGATCGTGACGGTGAGCGGAGGGGCCGCTGTGCCGACGGTGATGGTTTGGTCCACCGCATTGGGCACGAGTTGGCCGCGGCTGTTGAACTGCACCGTGTTGGCGCCACCCAGCACCACACCGGCTGGCAAAGCGACGACTTTTGCGCCGCCACTGCCCGGTTCGACCACAGGGGTTCCAAGCAGCTGACAAGCGCCAGCCGCATTGGCATAGACCAGCACGAACTGAATGGGCGTGCGCATGAAGCAGACCCGTTGATTTTGTGACGTGGCCACCTGGCGTGCGAGACGCAAGGTGGCCTTCAGTTCGTCACGGGTGACGACTTCGTCTTGTGACTGACGGTTGGTCAGCCTGGGAAGGGCCACTCCCGCCAGAAGGCCCATCACCACCATCACCATGATCAGTTCGACCAGCGTGAAGCCGGCCTGGCGGGATGGCTTCATTCAGATCAGCAACCTGCAGTGTTGGCTGCGTTGACTTGGCTGACCACAGGGGCAGCGCCCAGGGCAGCCGGAGCGGTGTAGGTGAAGAAGCAGGTCGCGGCATTGGGTGCACCCACGATGCTGACGGTCACGGTGGTGCCGGCTGCGGTCACGGTGTAGCCCTCAGCCTGCAGCTGTCCGGCAGTAGGTGTACCCACGGTGGGGGACAGGCCCGCGGCGGCGACGATGCCGTTCAGTGTCGGCGAGGGGTACAGCGCTGTCACAGCAACACGGCCCTTGTCGGTACACAGGTTACCGTTGCCGGTGACGGCGTTGATCATGGGGTTAGCCGGGCCAGGACCTGCCGCCACGGGGCAAGCGGGCTGAGCGACACCCTGACGGGTCAGCGCCGAACCGAACACCATGGCCGAGGCGGCCGACACGGCACCACGGGCCGCGTTCAACTTGGCGATGCGGGCGTCGCGCTGCATGTTGGTAAAGCGGGGCAGCGCCACGCTGGCCAGAATACCCAGGATGACGATGACCACAATCAGTTCGATCATCGTGAAGCCGCGTTGGAATTTGGTTTTCATGGCAAATATTTCCATTTCTGGCGCGTCGCGCCTCAATGACGCGAATGCTTCACGCCGAACCTCGAACATGACTGTCCTGTCTCGCTTATCGACGGACTGCGCAAAGACTTGAATCCTTCACGCCAACAATTCACACTTTTTTTGTTACTTGATGGCGGCTTTGCCCAGGTCCCACATGGGCAGGAACACGCCCAGGGCCAATACCAGCACCATGGCCCCCATCAGCACCAGCAAGATCGGCTCGATCTTCTGCGACAGGCCCTTGAGGCCGTATTCCATGTCGCGCTGGTACATCTGGCCAATTTCTTCCAGCATTTCACCCAAGGTGCCAGACTCTTCACCCACCATGATCATTTGCAGCACCAAAGGGGGAAAGACGCCGGAGCGCTGGCTCGCTGTGAGCAGCGAATCGCCACGCTCGACCTGCGAACGCATGACCACCAAAGCCTGTGAAATGTGGGCGTTGTCGATGACCTGAGCCGACAAACTCAAACCTTGCACCACCGGGACACCACTGCGGAATACCAGGGCGAGGCTGCGCATGCCCTGCGCGAGCACCCCTTTTTCGACCAAATCCCCCACGATGGGCATGCGCAATTTGGTGCGGTCCCAGCGCAAGCGCCCCAAGGTGGTCTTGAGGTATTGGCGCCAGCCCAACCATGCCAGTATGGCTCCACCGACCACAGCGGGCCACCATTTCAGCGTGAACTGGGATGTGGCCATCAAGATGCGCGTCATCAACGGCAGCTCGGCATGCAGGCTCTCGAACACCTTGGCAAAAGCCGGGATCACGAAGATGTTGATGATCGCAATGGCCACCACCATCGCCAGAACCACGAAGGTGGGATAGCGCAGGGCTGACTTCACCTGCTCCTTGATGTACTTCTGAAACTCAAGGTGCTCGAACAAGCCCAGGAAGACCTCTTCCATGCGACCGGCTGATTCACCGATGCGCACCATGGCAATGTAGAAGGGGTCAAACACATCCTCGCGGCGGCTCATGGCTTGCGACAGCTCCACCCCGCTTTCCAGCGCTTGCGCCAGCTCTGCGTAGAGCTTTTTCAAGGCCTTTTGCTGGGTCGACACCTCCAGGCTGCGCAGCGCCCGAATGATGGGCACCCCCGCCTTGGTCAGGGTGTAGAACTGACGCGTGAACATCAGCAGCTCCAGCGCCGAGACCTTGTCGCTGCCCAGCAGTCGGCTGATGACCTCCGAGGCCTGCTGAACTTGCGGCACCTCGGTGATCGACACCGGCGTGATGCCGGTCTGAGTCAGCGTGTCGACCACATTGGCCACACTGGCGGCCTCCATCCGCCCCTCAACAGGCTCCCGGTTGGCGTTGCGGCCGTAGTAGGCGAATTGCGGCATGGTCAGATCGGTGTGCTGGCACGCATGGCCTCAGCCACGGTGGTTCGGCCGGACAACACCAACCGAATCGCATCGCGTTTGAGGGTGTAGTTGGCAAATTGCTTCTGGGCAAGCTGGTTGAACGTGATGTGGTCGCCCTGCGATGCGGCATGCGTCATCTCGGGGGTCATCTCGATCATTTCGTAGATGCCGGTGCGGCCACGGTAGCCGGTCTGGTGGCAGTTGTTGCAGCCGACGCCCTTGAAGAAAGTGCCCTTTTGCATGGGCGCGCCATCGTCTCCACGCATCTCGGCCAGGTCCTTGTCCAGCCATTCCATTTCGTGAGCGGCGGGTTCGTAAGGCATGCGACAGCTGTCGCACACCACCCGCACCAGGCGCTGGGCCAGCACCAGACGCAAGCCCAGGGCTGACATATACGGCGGCACGCCCATGTCAGCCAGACGCAGAACCGCACCGGCAGCATCGTTGGTGTGCAAGGTCGACACCACCAAGTGCCCCGTCATGGCCGCCCGCAGACCGATCTCAGCGGTTTCCTGGTCGCGCATTTCGCCCACCAGCAAGACATCCGGGTCTTGCCGCAAGCAGGCGCGCAGCACGCGAGCAAAGGTCAGGTCGATCTTGTCGTGAACCTGAACCTGGTTCAGACCCGCGAGGCGGTATTCAACCGGGTCTTCCACGGTGATGATCTTGGTTTCCGAGTCATTCAACTCGGCCAGGGCTGCGTACAGTGTGGTGGTCTTGCCCGAGCCAGTGGGGCCCGTGACCAGGATGAGGCCCGACGGGGCGCTCAAAGCCAGCTTGAGACGCGACAAGATGGCCTGCGGCATGTTCAGCGCGTCCAGCGAAGCTTTCTGGTTGCTTTGAATGAGCAAGCGCATCACCACCGATTCACCGTACTGCGTGGGCAGTGTCGAAATACGGATATCGATGGGGGAATTGCTGATGGCGGTCTGGAACCGCCCGTCTTGGGGCAAGCGCTTTTCCGAGATGTCGAGGTTGGACATCAGCTTCAGGCGCTGAATAAGGGCCGTACTGACCTTGGGATCGTAGGTGGAGTGCTGGTGCAACACACCGTCGATCCGGAAACGGATGATGGTCTGGCGCTCTTGGGGTTCGATGTGGATGTCGGACACCGCTTGCGCGACCGCCGTCTCAAAGATCGACGCAATCAGCTTGACGATCGGCGCGTCTTCGGTGCCGGCCAGCATGTCCAGGGAGGCCACAGCCGGCCCCAGATCGGCAGCGACTTCGTCGGCCAGGCCAGACACCTGCTCGCGGCGCTGGTAGATGCGGTCGACCACATCCATCAGCGACTTTTCTGTGACCACAACCGGATGGATGGTGCTGTGCAGCGCGCGAGCCACCTCGTCTTGCGCGAAGGTGTCCATCGGGTCAGAAAAGGCCACCAACAGGCCGTCGTCCTGCTGTCCGATGACCAAGGCTCGATGTCGACGTGCGAGCGACTCGGGCAGTCGCATCACCAGTTCCGGACTCAGCTCACGACGGGCCAGATCCAGAAATGGCAGCTTCATCTGCTCGGCAATCGTCAGGCCGATGGCCTGATCCGTCACCAGATTCATGTCAGACAGAACGCGCCCCAGCTTACGCCCGGTGCGCTTTTGCTCGGCCAGGGCCTGCTCCAGCTGGTGCAAGCTCAGCAAGCCTTGCTGAACCAGCACTTCACCGAGACGGAATTTGCGAACTTGGTTCACGATCGCTCCTCGCGCATCACAATTGTTGTTCCAACCAGGCCTGTACATCGGGGCTCAACTGCCCCAGTCGATAGGCTCTGTAGAAAGCTTCTTTGGCTTGGCTCCCCTGCCCTTGAGCCTGCCAGGCCACGCCCAAACCCAGCCACCAGGTGGCGTTGTCTGGGCGGGTGCGCAGGGCTTGTTCATAGGCCTGGGCAGCCGGGGCGTATTGACCACCTCGCGCCAGCAAGCCAGCCTTCAAGCCCAGGGCTTCGCCGGTGGGGCGCTCCAGGTTTTGCAGCACGTTCAAAGCTTGGTCAGCCGCGCCCGCACTCATCAGACGACGGGCTTGCAGAAACTGCAAGTCCTGATCACGTGGGTCGGCCTTGAGGCCGTCGTCGATCAGGTTGGCGGCCAACTCAGGCTGCTTGAAGTCAAAGGCCAGAGTCACGGCCAGACGGCGGGCCTGGGTATGACTGGGGTCGAGCTTCAGCGCCTGCTGCAGGGCATCCATGGCCTGCGCATCGCGGCCGTGGTCCAGCAGGTCAATGGCGCGGCGATAGGCTTCCACAGCCTGTGTGGCGGGGGTTTGCACACGCCCCGCCGCAGGGGGATCGATCATGAGTGCGCCCGCGCCGGCAGGCACGGCTTCGTCACTCATGTCCAGATTGGGCGACAGGCTGAGGCGCATGGGAGGCTCATCAGCCTCAACGTCGGCCTTGGCCACACGCTTGATGAGGTTCAAAGACAAGCGGGTGTCCATTTGCCAGACAGCCCATGTCGATGCGGGTTGGGCGCTTGCGGCGGGAGCAGAACGATCAATCGCGACAGCCTGCGCCACGGCCGAGGGTTTCCATTCCTGAGCACGCACGCTGGCATGCTGCAAGGCCATGCCCGCCGCCATAGAGGCCAGCATGCCGCCAGAAATCAAGGCCAAACGGATCACACTCATGTTCGGTCTCCTTGCCAGACGCCCGCCAGATTCGGACGCATTGGATTGCCCACCAGGCGCCAACGTGCCAGCCCCACAGCCAAGGCGTCTTTGAACCACACGCGGTGGGTGCTTCGACGACTGGCCTGCACCAAACACTGATGCGCCAGCGCATTGGCTTGCCGCGGCACGCCGCCACTCAAACGCCACAATAGCCAGCACGCGCCTTCCGAGAACACGCGGGGGCCATGCCAGCCCGCTACCGACATGCGATGCTTCAGATAGCGTCTGAAGTCAGCCAGCGGCAGCCCTTCCAGGCGAACCCCGCCCCCCAGGCGGCTGCGCAGGGAACGCAACTCAGGCCGGCTCAGCAGCTGGTCCAGCTCCGGCTGGCCGAACAACACAATCTGCATCAGCTTGCGCTTGTCCGTTTCGATGTTCGACAGCAGGCGCAAGGCCTCCAGGCTGGCGGGCGCCATGGCGTGCGCCTCGTCAATGCAGCAGACCACACGATGACCGTGGGCGGCGAGGTCTGCCAGAGCCGATTCGATCAGACCGTACAGGGCTTGCTCATCGTCCTGATCTGCTGGCATCTGCCCCAGCTCTTGAGCCAATTCGCGCAACAAGCCTGCAGGGTCAAACCTGGGGTTGAAAATGCAGGCCGTCACAACGCTGGCGGGCAAATGCGCCATCAGGCGACGACACAGCAAGGTCTTGCCCGTGCCCACCTCGCCCGTCACTTTGACAAAGCCTTCGCCCAAGGCCAGCGCCTGGGTCAGGGTATCCAGCGCAGCCTGATGCTGCTGATCCACGTACACGAAGTCAGGATCAGGGGTCAGGTTGAATGGCTGCTCAAACAGCCCGAAGTGCGCTGCGTACATGCCGCTTCACTCCCCTGCCCGCTCGCGCACGCTGTGCGAGGGCAAGGCCATGCCTTCCAGACGCGCGCCTACATCGGCCAGGTCCTGGCGCCAATCGGCATCAGACTTGATGACCGTGGGCTTGATCAGGAACACCAGCTCGCTTTTCTTCATGCTGCGGTTGTTCTGGCGGAACAGATTGCCCACCACAGGCAGATCGCCCAGGAAAGGCACCTGACTCTTGGTGTTGTCCTGCTCCTGATGCATCAGGCCGCCAATGGCCACGATGTAGCCGTCTTGCACCCGCACGATGGTGTCGGTTTCGTTGACGCTGCTGGAGGCCAGGGGCAGGCTGAAGCTGCCCAAGGTACCCAGGTTGATGATGTGGGCCCGCTCGGACACGCTGCTGACCGAGGGGCGAACGTGCATGGTCACCATGCCTTCGGCGTCGATCTGCGGCGTCACGTCCAGCGAAATGCCCGAGAAGAAGGGCTGCGCCGTGATAGTGGGCGTGGTGACCGTGCCCGTAGAACTGGTGGTGGTGGTGGTGGCAATGTTGGTGACGAAGAAATCGTCCGTGCCCACACGCAGTACCGCCTTCTGGTTGTTGATGGCCGCCACACGGGGCGACGACAGCACCTGCACCGTGCCCTGGGTTTCCAGGAAGCTCAGCAGGCCGTAGAAGTTGTCGGTCGAGAAGGCCAAGCCCAGCACCCCATTGGTTGCCTGACTCAGCGGCGTGGCAATCAGGTCGGCCATGGTCGAGGGAACAACCGTGGGAGGCGTGGTCGAGGGGTCCACAATCGTCTTGATCCCCCCATCCGGCACGCCATACTGGCGCCCCACGCTACCCGGCACCCAGATGCGGCTGGGGTCGCTGCCCACCGAGATGCGGTGGTTGCCCTCGCCGTTAAGCTGCGTCCAGTTGATGCCCGACTGGTAGCCATCCTTGAGGGTGACTTCCACAATCTTGGCTTCCAGCATGACCTGGCGCTCAATCGACAACTTGGACGATTTCAGGAACGACTCCACCTCGCGCAACTGGCGTGGCATGCCACGCACCACCACGACACCGGTGTGCTGCGACAGCACAATCTGGCGCCCATCGGCGTCGCCCACAATGGCCTTCAAGGCGGCATCCAGCTCTTTCCAGAAATCGGTGTCAATCGAGGTCGACACCTGACTGCCCTCGTTGGCTGTGGTGGTGCCACCGCCCGAGCCACCGCCAGAACCACTGCTGTTGAGGTTGTTGGTGATGGAGCCCGAACTCACTCGGGTGTCGCTACGGCCCGAGCGTTTGGAGCTGGGGTAGGCCACCTGAAAAATGCGGGTTTGCAAAGCGGGCGGCTCCACAAAGACCCGATTGCCCGACACCCGGTACTCGAACCCATAAATCTCGCGCAGCACCTCTAACGCCTCGATGGCGCTCACATCTTTGAGGTTGACCGCAACGGTGTTGGTGAACCCGGGCTGCACCACAAAGCTGTAGCGCGAGCCTGCGGCGATGGCTTCAAAGACCTGATTGATCGACGCGTTGTTGAAGACCAGATCAAACCGAGCTTCACGTTTGGCCACACGCGGGCGCTCCAAAGCAGGCGGCACCAGGGCCGACATCACGTTGTCAGGCGTTTTGGCCACCGGGCGCTTCGCGGTTGCCGCCTTCATGGCCTCGTCAATCGCCCCCTTGGTCACCGTGGGGGCGGGTGTCTGACTGGCACAAGCCGACAGCAACAAGGCTGCCGCAGCAACCAGGCTCAGGCCCCAGGGCTGGTGACGTGTCTGGGATGGGGTTTGCATCGGCTTCATGGTTTGACCGCCTCAGTTGATGCAGGCGCCGAAGCCCCTGCTTGCACGCCTTGCGGCGGATACATTTCGATGATTTCTTGGTGCCCGTCGGGATGCTTCAACACCACGCGGGCCCGCTGCACGCCGACCAGGCGGGCGCCTCGAACCTGGCCGCCTTTGCGCACCCATTGCCCGTCGATGACTGCACCGACCTGACGGCCCAGGCGCACACCCGACAAGCCACTTGGGTTGTTCAGACCGTTCTCGCCAGCACCGGCCTGAACGCCATCCGCATCCGCAGACGGCGTCAACATGGGCGCCACGAAGGGCGCAGCTGGCCCAGCGGCCCAGCTGCTGGGTCCAGCGCTCAACAAAACAGTGGACAACACCGCCGCGGCCACACAGGACAAGCGGAGCGACCGCATCACATAGCCAGCCATGTCGCCTCCTGACTGATCATGATCAGAGACAGCGTGGCCTCGACCTGGCGCACATCGGTTTCCGAGGGAACCAAGCGCACTTTCTCCAGCTGCATCAACTGCCCACCGACCTCAAATCGCTTGAGCACCCCGTTCACCTGGGCCAAAGAACCCGCCACACGCAATTCAGCCCGATGGCGAAACACCTTCGGTTCAGGCGCTGGCGCGGGGGGCGGCGCAGCCGTGCCGGCATCGCTGGCGGCTTCGGCGGGCACATCAACCGCTTCTGCCGCACTGGCTGCCGCGACCACGCCGGGTGGCTTGATGGGCGCCTCATCAGGCAAGGCCTTCAGACTCACCACTTCCACCTCTTGCAAGGCCATGGCTTTGCGCAGAGCCGCAAACACCTCACGAGGTGCCCCACCCTGGGTCGATACGGCCTGTGCCGGTGTGCGCTTGGCCAGCTGTTGCTGCAGTCGCATCAATTCGGCCTGCTTTTGCTGCAAGGCCTGGGCATCGGTCTGCTGCTGCAGCGGATCAATGCCAGGCTGCGACAACGACAAAGCCACACGGCGATCATGCACAGGCATGGTCACCTGGAACACAAAACCCACGACCAGAGCCAGACCACCGGCCAACAAGGCCATGCGATCACGCTGGGGCAAAGCATTGACACGGGCAACCCAGCGCTTCCATGGCACCTTGGCCAGCCATTCACGCGACAATTGAGCGAGGCGCTGCTTCATGGCTGAGCCTCCTCGGGCAACACATTGTCTTGCCCAGACAGTTCGAATACGTAATACGGAACGGACTTGCGGACCACCGAGTCATCAGCCTGAGAGGCAGGTTCTTGCATGAGCTTGCGCTCCACGCTGAGGATCGCCACGGGCAAGCCCTCGAACGCACGGCTGGCGCTCAAGGCATCGGCGTAACGCGCCAGATCAGCCTGACGCAAGCCACTGACCATGAGATGCACACCACGTGCGCCGGCAAACTCCACGCTTTGCAGCCACATCGATGGCGACAAGCCACCCACCAACTGATCAAAACGGGCCACCACTTCGCGCGGCGGGTCGATCATGGCAGCGGCAGCCTTGCGAATTTGTTCATCGGCATCCAACTGCGCCTGCAATTCAGCCACTTGCGCGCTGACTTGCTGCATCACCTGGCCACTGGCTTCCTTGGCAGCCTCTGCTGCGGCCACATCTTCACTGGCACGCTTCAAAAGCCACTGCTCGTAACCCCAATGTCCACCGGCAGCCAAAGCCGCCAGGGTCAAGGTCGAGATCACCACCACGCCATTGGCCCAGTCGCGCCCTTGCTTGAGGGTTTCGTCGATCAGATTGATCTGCTGGGTCATGCGGCGCCTCCATCACGCGACACAATGACCTGACGCAAAGCCGCCCCAATGGCCACCAGACTGGGCCGTGGTGGCTTGCTGCGACTCATCGTGACCGTGGTCCGATGCCCCAACTCCAACTGCTCTGCCAGTTCATAGGCATGCAAGCGCATGCTGACGTGAGGCGCCAGTTGCTGCACCAAATCCAGCTCAGGCACCGACTGCTCCACCCACACGCGTTCGATCGACGTGCCGTAGAACTGACGCTCAAACGCATCAGCGGTACGCTGCATTTCCAGCGCCAGACGCTCCAGCAGCGACTGGCGGGTCATCAGGTCTGCCGCGGCAAAGTGCGCAATGTTGAGATCATTGAAACGGCGGAACGAACACAATTCGCCTCGCCAGGCCACGATCAAAGCACCACCGGTAGAGCTCAAACGCAGCAAAGCCGTGGCCTGATTTTGCGGCGCCAGCACCAACAAGTTACGCAGCGCCAGTTCGGGAATGTCGATCGATTCCAGGGGCAGACGGGCCTTGCGAGCCCGGCTCATCCATTCGCCCACACGCTCGCGGCGGGCCACCACGGCCCAGGCATGCGTGCCCTCGCCTTCGCCATCGGGCGACGGCAACACCAGGCAATCGACGCAAGCGTCGTCCACCGGAAAATCGATCATGTCTTTGACGCGCCAGCGCATGGCATCGGCACGCTCGGCTGCGGGCACCGATGGGGTGTCCATCGACAGCATGTGGTAGTCGTCGCCCGGCAAAGACAAGTTCACCGACTCAATCGTCAGCCCTTCTCGCTTAAGCCACTTGCCCACTTCCGACAGGTTGGGGTCGTCTACAAACGACTCGTAGGCCACCAAAATGGGCTTGCCCTGCAGCCCTTCACGCACCACCGCCACAGCCAGCCGCCCGGGGCTGAACACCACCCCCAGGTGGTTAGGCTCACGCTTCTTGCGCGAAGCGGGCCATTTCGGCATAGACAAACGCAGCGGCATGGACGCATCTCCAGACAGTTAGCCACAGTCTAGGAGTCCATGCCCATCGATAATTGCGTGAAGTGAAACGCGCAAAGGTGCTATTTCTTCACACTCAAGCGCCCATGAAAAAGGGCCCCGTAGGGCCCTGATTGCAGGTCATTCTAGGCAAAGAGGGGATCAAACCCGCTCAGTCACCCAGGCTTGCACGCTGGCCAGCGCTGCGGGCAAAGCCGCCGCATCGGTACCACCGGCCATGGCCATATCGGGCTTGCCGCCGCCCTTGCCGCCCACTTGCAGGGCCACAAAGTTCACCAGCTCACCTGCCTTGACCTTGCCGGTGCTGTCGGCCGTCACGCCAGCCGCCAGCTGCACCTTGCCGCCGTCCACCGCCGCCAGCACGATGGCGGCGGTCTTGAGCTTGTCTTTCAGCTTGTCCATGG
>CAYVOP010000016.1:0-35296 GCA_964453105.1 uncultured Aquabacterium sp.
CCCACCAACCGCAGCCCCCTTCGCCTGTCAGTAATGACGGGCGTGGATTGAAACTGTGCAGACGTGGATGCTTTCGGTTGTCATGGGGTGCCTTCGCCTGTCAGTAATGACGGGCGTGGATTGAAACTTGATGAGTTTTTTGTATTGACTGAATCAGGATGCCTTCGCCTGTCAGTAATGACGGGCGTGGATTGAAACTTTGATGGCGGCAGGATCGGTCTGCACGTTCATCCCTTCGCCTGTCAGTAATGACGGGCGTGGATTGAAACAGGTGGTTGTGCAGCGTCATTGGCGGGATCTCTAACCTTCGCCTGTCAGTAATGACGGGCGTGGATTGAAACATGATCAATCAAATCAATCGTTTGGCTCGCATTGGCCTTCGCCTGTCAGTAATGACGGGCGTGGATTGAAACAAACTGGAGAAAGCGCATTTATGACCACGATGCTCCTTCGCCTGTCAGTAATGACGGGCGTGGATTGAAACTACCTGTCATCGGAGTCAAGTTACGAAGAGCAGCCCTTCGCCTGTCAGTAATGACGGGCGTGGATTGAAACCCGTCGATCAGGTCAACCAGATCGTGATGACGCCCCTTCGCCTGTCAGTAATGACGGGCGTGGATTGAAACACCAAGAGTCTGTGTCAGGCATGGAGTACGACCTGCCTTCGCCTGTCAGTAATGACGGGCGTGGATTGAAACTAAAGTGTCCTAGTGATAAATCTAGGCGGGCTGCGCCTTCGCCTGTCAGTAATGACGGGCGTGGATTGAAACCGCCTGAGGCATTGCAGATACTTTCTGCGCTCAACCTTCGCCTGTCAGTAATGACGGGCGTGGATTGAAACCCCTCTTTCGTGCGCCGGTCGAGCCCTTCGGGGACCTTCGCCTGTCAGTAATGACGGGCGTGGATTGAAACTAGTGCAGTTGGAAACGATGCCGCCACAACCCTGCCTTCGCCTGTCAGTAATGACGGGCGTGGATTGAAACCGGCTGTGAACGGCATGGAGTCTGCGCCATCTCTGCCTTCGCCTGTCAGTAATGACGGGCGTGGATTGAAACATCATTTGTTCGATCAGTCCCCAAGGGTTGATGTACCTTCGCCTGTCAGTAATGATGGACGTGGATTGAAACGAGGAGCCGTCAACCTGGGTCAGCGTGGCCGTAGCCTTTGCCTGTTCAGTACTGATAAGTACGGGTCGAGCAGCAGGCGGCTGTTTGTGGCGCTTTTTGCCATTTCGTCGATTGATCTAGCCGCTTGGCTTTGGTCAGCCCAACTACAAGGCCGTGATTGACGCCATGCGCGCTGAGTTGGCTCGCTGAGGTGTTGCCCTGAGGGTGATCTTGGTATTCCTTGTTAGGATGGGTCGAATCAACCCGCAAGGACTCAGGTCCCCTTTTGCATGACGGACCACGGCGGATATGCGGCGATCGCCACATTGCTCACAAGCGCCTTGGCGCTGTTGTATGGCTTTGTCTGGCGGTTTCAGAGGCTGGCCTGGGCCGGGTGGTTTTCCGCTGCGTTTGCCTTGGTGGGGCTGCGCTTTCTGCTCACGCCCTTCATTTCTCAGGTGCCGGGGCAATCGCCTTGGGTGGCCGCCGTCCTGATCTGCCCGCATGCCGTGTGCATGACCTGGGCCATGGTCTCTTATACGCACTTGCCCGAGCGTTGGGCCCGTGTCATCAAACCCGTGGCCTTGGCGGTGGCTGCGGCCACGGCGGTGGTTATTTTGACCAAAGGTCTGCCGGTGGCGGTGGCCATGCCCATGTATGCGGTGTACATCCTGGGCTGGGCTTTGATGGCATGGCGGGCTCGCCAACGTGAGCCCCATTCCGCGCACGGTGTGGTGGTCCTGGTCTTGCTGGCGTTTCCAGCGGCGGTGATCGCGGCCAGGCTGGGGGGCATCGAAGCGGGCTTGCTGCCTTATGTGGCCGTGACCTTGTTGGCCGTGACGGGCATGACCATCCTCACCACGGGCGTGTTGCGTGCCCACCGGCAGGTTCAAAGCGAGCTGCAAGGACGCCAGGTGGCCGAGGCCAGTCTCAAAGCGCTCAATGAGTCGCTGGAGCGGCGTGTTGCCGAGCGCACCGACGAACTGCAGCGCTTGGTTGACGCACTAGAGAGCTTCAACCGAAGCGTGTCACACGACTTGCGTGGCCCTCTAGGGGGCATTGGCAGCTTGGCCAACTTGGCGCAAACAGCGCTGAAGCAAAACGATGTCGATGCGGTCGGGCGCCTGTTGCCCGCTATCTCACGGCAAGCTCAGGCCTCGACTGAACTGGTGTCGGCCTTGATGGTTCTGGCGCGTGTGGGTGAAGCCCCTTTGCGGTTGCACCCCACCGATCTCAATCAATTGGTGCAGCATCTGTTGAGCGACATGGTGGTGCTGCACCCGGCCTGGTCTGTGGTGCAAGTGCAAACGGGGTTGCCTCAGGTGCAAGCCGATGCCGATTTGTTGCGGCAACTGTTCATCAACCTGATTGGCAATGCCTTGAAGTTCAGCGGCGATCGAAGCTCTCCTCACGTGGAAGTGGGGGCAGAGCTTCAGCAAGGCGAATGGGTGGTGTTTGTGAGTGACAACGGGGTGGGGTTGACGCCGCAACAAGCCAGCCAGTTGTTTCAGCCCTTCCGCCGCGTGCATGGCGCCCATTTTGAAGGCCATGGGGTGGGGCTCAGCATTGTCAAACGCGTGGTCGATCGGCATCAGGGCCGCATCTGGGTGCATACCGCGCCTGGTGAGGGGGCGCGGTTCTGCTTCACCCTGGGGCCGCGGCAGCCAACCCCTTCTGACACGCTTACAACCTGAAGGTCTGAACAGAGCGTGTCAACTGATCGGCCTGGCCTTTGAGGCTTTCCGCCGCAGCGGCCGACTCTTCCACCAAGGCCGCGTTCTGTTGCGTGACTTTGTCCAACTCCGATACCGCCAGGTGAATTTGCTGGATGCCGCCGCTTTGTTCAACCGAGGCGCTGGTGACCTCGCTGATCAAACTGGCCACTTGTTTGATCTGGTGATCGATGTCGGCAATGGTCTCTCCGGCTGAGCCTACCAGGCTGCTGCCGCTGTCAACCTTTTCCATGCTGGCTGTGATCAAAGCCTTGATTTCCTTGGCCGCATTGGCCGACCGTTGCGCCAGTGTGCGCACCTCTCCGGCCACCACGGCGAAGCCTCGGCCCTGCTCACCTGCTCGTGCGGCTTCCACGGCGGCGTTCAAGGCCAGGATGTTGGTCTGAAACGCAATGCCATCAATCACGCTGATGATGTCGCCAATCTTGCGCGAACTGGCCGCAATGTCGCCCATATTGGTCACCACCTCCTGCATCATGCCTGCACCCCGAGCGGCCACAGCGGAGGCCTGGTTGGCCAGTTGATTGGCCTGCTGCGATGCCTCGGTGCTGTGGCGCACGGTCGAGGTCAGTTGCTCCATGGAGGCGGCGGTTTGTTGCAAGTTGGCGGCCTGCTGCTCGGTGCGGTGCGACAGGTCTTGATTGCCCTTGGCGATTTCGCCCGATCCGGTGGCAATTTCGTCGGCGGCCGCTTTGAGTTGACCGATCAACGATTGCAGGGTGTGGCTCATGCGCTGTAAGGCGCTTAGCAATTCGCCGATTTCATCATTCGAATGCACGTCAATGCGGCGGGTCAGGTCGCCTTGCGCCACGGCGTTGGCGATGGCGACGGCCTCGCTCAGAGGGCGTGTGACCGAGCGGGTGATGAACCAAGCCAGCAGGGCTGCAATCATGGCGGCGCCGAAGTTGATGCCAATCGACAGAGATGCGGCCCAGTCAGCTTGGTCCGAGGCGCTGCGCGCGGCTTCCTTCATGCTGTTGATCTCGCTGTCGGCCAAGGCCTGGGTGGCCTTCATGTAGGTCAGTTGTGCGGGCCGCACCTGGTTCATCAAGTTTGAAAGTGCCTCGGCGTGGTCTCCTCCCGCGCGGCTTAGAAAAGCTTGCAGCTGTGTGTTGTATGCCTTGCGGGCGGCCTCGGCTTCCTTGAGCAATTCGCGGGTACGCGTGTCAAGCGCCCGGCGCTCCAGTTCGGCATAGGTCTGCGCATTCAGGGCCAACGCCTGGTCGATGGCGGCACGTTCGGCCTGTTGCTCTGCCGCTTGCGTCATCAGCAGCAGGTTACGCGTGCTGCGAGCCACTTGACCCAAGTTGTCCTTGATGAGGCCGATGTCACTGACCGCAGCCATGTGCTCATCGACGAGTGTTCGCGTGGTGCCCGACACTTCGTGCAAGACAGAGCGGCTAACCAAGCTTCCGACAAGGCCCGAGACAACAACAAATCCGAAAGCCCATCCCAGGCGGTGGCTGATTCGAGTCTGGCTGAAAAACTGCTTCATGGGTGATATCGATGTGGTTGTTCGTCAGATATCGGCTGCTTTGAGGTAAGGTTTAACTGACATTTGGGGCCAATCGCACACTTTGCTGCCCAGGCGCTATGCTTTGCGCATGCCGAACTACAACCGCCCCCTTTCATCGCGCTTGCCCCAGGTGGGCACCACCATCTTCACCGTGATGTCGGCGCTGGCGCAGCAGCATGGGGCGATCAACCTGTCGCAGGGCTTTCCTGATTTCGATGCCCCGGCCGACCTGCTGGCCCTGCTGGACGAGCAAGCCCGTGCGGGCCACAACCAATACGCCCCCATGGCCGGGGTGCCGGTGCTGCGTGAGGCCATTGCGGGCAAGGTGCAGTCGCTCTATGGCCTGGCGTATGACCCCGACACCGAAATCACCATCACGGCGGGGGCCACCCAGGCGCTGTACACCGCCATCACGGCCATGGTGCGCCCGGGCGACGAGGTCATCGTGTTCGAGCCGGTGTACGACAGCTACGCCCCGGCCATTGAGCTCAATGGCGGCAAAACGGTCTATGCCCGGCTCAGCCTGCCCGACTATCGGCCCGACTGGGCCGAGGTGGCGCGCCTGATCACGCCGCGCACCCGCATGATCATCCTCAACACCCCGCACAACCCGACCGGCACGGTGTGGACGGGCGAAGACATGCGCCAACTGGAAGCCTTGGTGCGCGACACCGACATCGTGCTGCTGAGCGACGAGGTCTACGAGCACATGGTGTTTGACCAGGCTCGCCATGAAAGTGTGACCCGCTACGCCGGTTTGGCTGAGCGGGCGTTTGTGGTGTCCAGCTTTGGCAAGACCTATCACATCACCGGCTGGAAGGTGGCCTACTGCCTGGCCCCGCGCGAGCTGATGGCCGAGTTCCGCAAGGTGCACCAGTTCCTTGTGTTCACTGTGCACGCGCCTTCGCAATACGCCTTGGCGGACTTCATGCGTCGTCCCGGCTGGTACGAGCAACTCAAGGCTTTGTACCAAGGCAAGCGCGACATCTTCCGTCAGGCGCTGGCCTCATCTCGCTTTGAGCTGCTGCCTTGTCAGGGCACTTATTTTCAGTGCGTGAAGTACGGTGCCATTTCAGACGAAGGCGACCGATCTTTTGTGGAGCGCCTCACGCGTGAACACGGCGTGGCCGCCATTCCGGTGTCGGCCTTCTACAAGGGCGGGGACGACTTTGGTGTGATTCGCTTCTGTTTCGCCAAGTCGGCCACGACCTTGCAGCAGGCGCTGGAGCGGCTGGTCAAACTGTGAGCCTGGCTTCTGCCATGGGTCAGAGGTGAAACAGCCCCGCCGCTTCCGGTTGAAACGGCACGGCGCTCAGTACCGCACGCCGGACGCGTCCGTCCAAGCCCTGCCAGCAGATTTCATCGCCCACCCGCGATCCGATCACAGAGGCGCCCAGCGGCGACAGAATCGACAGCGCATGGGCTTGTGTGTCGCCGGGGTAGCTCAAGGTGAGGTCCAGTGGCGTGTGCTCAGGTCCCGCCAGAAGACGGATCTGAGACCGCATGGTCACCACATTGGGCTCGATGAGGCGCGACGGGATCACGTGCGCAAAATCGAGCACGTCGGCCAGCGTGGCCTCAATGCCGGAGCTTGAATCAGGCAGTCGGTCGATGAGGTCGAACAGGCGTTGATGGTCCACGGTTGTGACCATGCGAGAAGAGGTGGGATGCATGCCATTCCTTTGCGTCGCCATGTCAGTCGGACAGGGCTGGAGTCTCGCGCGGGGAGTTGCCCGGGGACCAAGTTGCGCAAAGAAGGGTGAGAGATGGTCGCCGGGCTCAGGAATGTGCGGCAACGACCCGGCGGAATCCGTCCGCGCGCGAACACACGCCCACCCGGCTCACGAGGAGCTGGGCCGCGACTGCGGCTGCGTGGTGGGGATGCGAGGCAAACGTCATGGGCGTATTGTAGGCAGCAAGTTGCTGCCGGGGCAACCCTCAGCCCTGAAACAAGCGTTGAGCGTGCAGTCCCAGACCGGTGGCCACGCTGGCGAGGCGATCACCCCGCACAGCCTTGGCTTCCGGGAAGGCAGCCTCCAGTTGATCAGTCAGCAGACCCAGGCCGGTCGAGCCGCCGGTGAAATACAGCGCGTCAATGTCCTGAGGCTTCAAGCCAGCCCGTTGCACGGTTTCGCGGGCGCTGTCGACAATGCGTTGCAGGTCGGGCGCCAGGGCGGCGGCCGCCTCTTCCTGTTTCAGGGCGGCTTGCAATCCGCGTTCGACGAGGTGCAGGTCCAGCGAGGCCAGGCCGGTGGTGGCCACGTCGATCTTGGCCTGTTCGGCGCGACTGATCAGGTTGTGGCCCAGGCGGTCGTGAATCACCCGCATCAGGCGGGTGTGATGCACGGGGTTGCCGTAAAAGCCCGCCATGCTCTTGAGTTCGGCCACGCGGGCGGGCTGGTACACGGTGTTGATCAAATGCCAGGTCGACAAGTCGAAATACACGCGGCTGGGCACCGGGCGGGGCTCGGCGCCGCCCACGCTGGGCCCGAACGCACCGTAGCCCATCACAGGCATGACGCTGTTGAGCGACACGTGGCGGTCGAAGTCGGTGCCGGCAATGTGAATGCCGTGGTGGCTGAGGATGTCGTCTCGGCGGTCCAGTCGCTTCATGCGCTCGGGGCCCACGCGCACCACGGAAAAGTCAGACGTGCCGCCGCCAATGTCGGCCACCAGTACCTTCTGCTCTTCTTGTACCTGCTGTTCGTAGTCGAACGCTGCCGCAATGGGTTCGAACTGGAAGTGAATGGCTTCAAAGCCCACGGCCTGCGCGGCCGCTCGCAGCGAGGCCTCGGCTTGGGCGTCGCGTTCGGGGTCTTCGTCGACGAAGTAAACGGGGCGGCCCAGCACCACCTGGGTCAGGGCCTGGCCTGCGGCGGTTTGGGCGTGCGTGCGCACATGGCGCAGGTAGGTGGTGATGATGTCGAGGTAAGGCACCCCGTAGCCCTCGCCTACCTCGGTGGTCTGGTCAACCAGAGGGCTGCCCAGAATGCTTTTCATCGAACGCATCAGGCGGCCGCCATAGCCGTCCATATAGGCTTGCACGGCCGCACGCCCGAAAACGCGGTGCAGCGGGGGCTCGGTTTGAGCGGGGGCGGGTTCAGCCCCTGGAGGCAGGTCGTCGCGGTCGGTGCAATAAAAAACCGCCGTGGGCATGGTCAGATGGGCCCCTTCCAGGGGCACCAGCTTCATGCCGGCGGCGGTTGAGATGGCGACGGCCGAATTGGACGTCCCGAAGTCAATGGCGCAGTAAGTCATCGCGCCAGTGTGCCGCAAAGTTGCGGCTGAGCTGGATTAGTTGCCCGCGTCCTCTGCGAAGGTGTCGATCTTCAGCAGCGAATTTTTCACGCCGATGTTGTACAGCCAAGGGTCTTGGCTGGTGACGTATCCATACAAGCTCATGGTGACGTCGAACCGATTGTTCAGTGTGGCCAAGCTGTTTTTGCCAGGGGTGATGGTGGCCGGTGCATCGGCAAATGCAGAGTCGACTTCGCCCAAACCGATGCCCAACTTCATGTTGGCGAGGTCAACCGTGTTGAAAACACCGCCACCTGAGGCACGCACGATCAGGGTATCGACTCCCGCTTGGCCATTGACTCGTGTGGCGGTCCAGATCGGCGTGGTCAGCGCGATGTTGTGAACCTGCGCGAAGGTCAGGTTTTCTCCAGCTTGCTGCTGGATGTCGAGGGTGGCCACCCCCATGCCATTGGTATCGAAGCTGTCCTTGGCCAAAACTACCAGGGTGTTGCCGCGCTGGCCGACTACCTGGATTGGCGCGCTACGTTGGGGAGCACTTTGGAATAGCTTGTAAGTTGCGCCATTTGCTTTCGACTTGGGAACAGCCCAGCCCGATGTGGCTGGGTCGTTTTGCGTGTAGATAACGTGGGTCTTGGTTTGGTATTGCGGGTTCAGGCCCGAGACCTTGTTTTCCAGTTCAGGTTTGTCGCCCAAAAAACTGATGGGTTCAAAGGGTTGGGCGCCGGCCACGGGGCCACGATAGGCAGTGTTGTTGAAGGCGAAGTAGGTGTACAGCCCGTCGTTCGCGCTCTTGACGCTGGTTTGCACGCCAGACAGCGTTTGCGCCAGGCTGAAATCTGCCGCTTGTTTACCCGCGTCCCAGGCCAGCTTGTAGATCACGGAGCTGCTCAAGGTCTGCAGGCGCAGGTAACCTGAACCACCGTCTTGATTGGGCATGTCAGCCAGCCACTCGGCTCCCTGTTCCGTGCCTAGCGCGTTTTTGTCCCGGAAGTTGGTGATTGGGTTCTTGGGGTCTGTCGTGGGCAGCGCGACAGGCGATTTCAGCACGGTCTCCTGCGTCGGCGACAGCAGGGACAGCTTGCTGTAAGTGATCGTGGCTTTGGGGTCGTCCTTGGGAATCGCTTCCTGTACCAGCACGCCAGAGAGCGTGCCTTCGCTGTAAATCCGCTTGACCATCTTGGCCGAAGGGGCTGCCAGGGTGCGGGGGAGCGTGTCACTGGCGTCGTCCGAGGTGATCAGCACGCGAACGTTGTCTTCCGTCTTGGCGCAGTCCTTGTCAGTGCCGGCGGTCGTGACGACCAAGGCGGTGGACGAGCCATCCAGTTTCAGCGGGTAGGAGTCGGACTCGACCAAGGTGCAGGCGTCGGCAATGTTCGACACCTGGGTGGACGTGATGACGGGCTTGGCCTCGGCGCGTCGGCTCAGGTCAATGTGGCGCACGACACCCTCTTGGATGAAGTACAGATGTGCGGGGCCCTTGTCCGTTTCAACCACAAATTTACCTGGCAGTTTGGCGGCAACGTTGTCCGGATCGGCCAGTTCTTTGAAGGCGCGTTCGATTTTGTTCACCGTCAGCCATTGCTGAGTCAAGGGCTTGCCAAAGGCAATCTTGTGCACCACGGTCTGGGTTTTGCCGTCCAGGATGTTGAGCTGGAAGGTAGGGGCCTTGGCTTCGACGTCCTGTTTGTACTCAACGCTGCTCACCGCGACCAGGTAGGGTTCGTCGGCGGCGGTCACATCAATCAGGGTGGGGTCAGGCACCTGGGGTGTTTCCACCGGGCCAGAGGGCACGGCGGCAGGCGCGGCCGCCGCAGGTTCGTCCTTCCCACCGCCGCCACAGGCAGCGAGCAGCACCAGGCTGCTCAGGAGGCTGAGGGTCAGGGTTTGTTGGCCCAGGCGTGTGGAGGCGCGTTTCATGTTCGGATTCCCGTTCACTTTTTCACAGATTGGCGGCCATTGTGCCCAGGGGCCTAGGGTAGGTGTGTACGGGTCGCCCCCAACATGAGGCGGTTTGCCCCGCATTCGGGGGGCGGTGGTTTACAAAGTTTTTCGAAATGCGGAAGGGGATTGGCCGGCCCAGCGCCGAAAGGCGTGGATGAAGGCGGCGGCTTCGGCGTAGCCCAACTGCTGGGCGATGTCGTCAATGGCCAGTGGGGTGTGGCGTAGCAGGTGTTGGGCCTTCTGGTAGCGTGCCTGGGCCAGCAAGTCGCGATAACTGCTGCCTTCTTCGCTCAAAGTACGGCGAAAACTGCGCTCTGACATGCCAAAGGCCTGGGCCACGTCATTCACGCTGGGGGTGTGTTCCTGAAACAGGTTCAGGTGGCTGAGCACCTGGTCGCTCAGGCGGCTGTCGGCTTGCTGCTGGGCAATCAGTTGCTGGTCGCACAGTTGCCGGTACATGGCGTGGGCGGTGGGGTCGGCCGTGGGCAGGCGCAGTTGCAGCACCTCGTTGCGCAACCAGAAGCGGCCCTGGGTTTCACCAAACCGCACGGGGCAGCCGAAGTAGGCCTCGTACGCTGCGGCCTGATCGGGGCGGGCGTAGGGCATGTCGATGCGTTCAGGGCGCATGTCCAGGCCCATGGCGGCTTGCATGTCGCGCAGCATCTTGAAAGTGCCGGAAATTTCACCATCCACCCGAAAGCGGAAGGCTTTGGCGGGCATGGGCATGGGGGTCAGCGTGAGGGCGCTGAGTTCGGGGCCATGCTCCAGTTGCAACTTGCCATACAGATAGGTCAGGTCTTGATAGCGCTGTCCTAGCTGGAAGGCCTCCAAGGCGGTGGAGCAGGTCATCAGCAGCATGGTCAGTGGCCCGTAGCCCGCCAGGCCGTAGAACCCTCCCAGGCGCAGGCCGACCATGGGGTCGCGCAAGTGCTCGGCCATGTCGGCGTAGAAGCGTTGCTCCAGCGAGCGGCTGATTCGGGTGCCGGGGTCGAGCTTGTCGATGGTCAGACCGTGGCGAGCCAGAACCGGGGCCGGATCTTCCCCCAACTGCTGTAAACCCTGAACCATGTAGATCAGTCCGAGGATGGAACGGGTGCTCATGGTTGAATCAGATCAAGGGTTTGGCCGAAAAAATCAATTTTTGGTCGAATCTAGCATGGCCGCCTTGGTTTCGCGTCGGCAACATTCCCCATACCCCAGGAGACAAGTCTCAACTCAAACAACAAGGTGTGCGGATGAATCAGGAAACAAAGGCAGGCGCCTCGGCGCGTCAGGCGCCCCAAGTGCGTCAAGTGGAAGTGGCCATTGCGGGCGCCGGTTTTGGCGGGCTGTGCATGGCGATCAAGCTGCTAGAGGCCGGCATACAAGATTTCGTGGTGCTGGAGAAAGCCTACGATGTGGGCGGTACCTGGCGCGACAACACCTACCCCGGTGCCGCCTGCGATGTGCAGTCGCATATGTATTCCTATTCGTTCGCCACTTCGCCCGACTGGACCAAGCGTTACGCGCCGTGGTCGGAAATTCAGCAGTACATCTTGAAGGTGACCGAGCAATACGGTCTGCGCCCCTATATCCAGTTCGGGCAGGAGGTGGTCAGCGCCGTGTTCAATGAGGCCAATGGCCGTTGGGTCATCAAGACCGCTTCGGGCGACACGTTGATGGCGCGTCACTGGGTGCTGGCTTCGGGGCCTTTGCATGTGCCCTCCATTCCCAATATCAAGGGCTTGAAAGACTTCCAGGGCAAGGTCATGCACTCGGCCCAGTGGGACCATGACTACGACCTCGCCGGCAAGACGGTGGCGTCGATTGGCACGGGTGGCAGCGCCATTCAGTACGTGCCGGAAATCGCCCCCAAGGTCAAACAGTTGCACGTGTTTCAGCGCACGGCGGCGTGGGTCATTCCGCGTGACGAGCGCAACTACTCGGCTTTCAGCAAGTGGCTGTTTCGCGCCCTACCGGTGACCCGCACCTTGCACCGTTGGCGCTGCTACTGGACCAACGAATCGCGCGTCTGGCCCATCTTCAACCCCAAGCTGGCCCACGTGGGCGAGTTTTTCCTGAAGAAGTTCATTGCCTGGCAGGTGAAAGACCCGGCCTTGGTCAAGAAGCTCACCCCCGACTACACCTTGGGTTGCAAGCGCATCCTCAT
This sequence comes from uncultured Aquabacterium sp., assembly GCA_964453105.1. Taxonomy (GTDB): domain Bacteria; phylum Pseudomonadota; class Gammaproteobacteria; order Burkholderiales; family Burkholderiaceae_C; genus Aquabacterium. Next base: position 11,704 of record CAYVOP010000016.1, read on the forward strand.
TTCCAATAAGTGGTTCCCCACCTTCAATCGGCCCAATGTGGAGCTGGTAACTGACGATCTGCGCGAGATCACGGCGGATGGCATCGTCACGAAAGATGGCCAGGCGCGCAAGGTGGACTGCATCATCCTGGGCACGGGCTTTGTGGTCGACCCGCGCATCTACATGAAGAACTTCGAGTTCAAGGGGCGCAAGGGCCACAACCTGGCGGAAGACTGGAAAACCAGCCCCACGTCCTACCTGGGCATCACCACCGCGCACTATCCGAACATGTACCAGCTGGTGGGGCCGCACACGGGGCTGGGGCACAACTCGATCATTTTCATGATCGAAGCCCAGGTGGAGTACATCATCGAGTGCATGAAGGCGCTCAAGCGTCAGGGGGCTGACTTCCTCGACGTCAAGCCTGAGGCGCAGGCGCGCTTTTTGGCGGACGTAACCGAGCACCTGAAAGGCACTGTCTGGAGCTCGGGTTGCCGCAGCTGGTATCAGACCGCCGAAGGCACCAACTTCGCGATCTGGCCCAAATCAACCTGGCGCTATTGGCTGGAAACCCGGCATGTGAACGTGTCAGATTACGAATGGGTCAAATGCAAGTCGGAAGACCGCTCCGCGCCGGCCGGTCTGGACGAGGTGCTGGGCGGCGCCTGAAGGGGCGAAACTCAAGTTTGACCCTGCCGTGACGACAACCCGTGAAGACTTTTCACGTTGACGTCCCGGATGTTTTTCGCCTTATCAGCGCTGCTGCGCCGCACCTTGGGTGCCCTTCCCGGTTGGGGGTGGGGCCTGTGTGCGGTCATGGCTTTGATTGGCGGCATGGTGACCTGGAGTGCGTTCAAGCACTCCAGCGAACTCGAAAGCCAGGCCATTGAAGCCGGCCTGAATCGGGAAGTCGATGAAACGGTGGAAGAGTTGCTGGTGCGCATCCAGGCGCATGAGCAGTTGCTCTTGTCCGCCGCGGCCTTGCTGCAGCGCAATCCAGACTTGGATCAGGACGGGTGGCGGGAGTTTGCGCAGGCGGTGCGCCTGCCGGAAACCTATCCCGGGGTTCGGGCCTTGGGCTATGCCCAGTGGCAAGACAAGCAAACGGCGCCCATCACCCGCCTGGTGCCGCTGGATGAAGCTTCGCGTCCAGCGATGGCCTACGATCTGATGTCTGACCCCGTGCGTCGCAGCGCCCTCATCCGCGCGCGCGACCTGGGTTTGCCCGTCATGTCTGGCGAGGTCACGCTCAAGAGCTCCGAGGCGCAAGCTCGCCAGCCCGCCAGCGTCATGTACGTGCCGGTGTATCGCCTGCGTGCCCCCAATGAAACACTGGAACATCGGCGGCAGGCCATTCAGGGGTGGGTCTTCAGCCCCTACCTGTTTGGCGAGTTCATGGAGGTGGTGGAACAGCATGTGCCCAATCTGGTGTTCGAGGTCTTTGACGGCCGAGAGGTGACTGACGCTGCGCTCTTGTACGGCGTGCGACGGCCCCAGGCCACCGAACACCACCAGCCCGCAGTCGAGGTGCGGCGAACGGTCGTGGTGGGCCAACGGGAGTGGACCCTGCGTTTTCAAAGCCTGCCCCAATGGGAGGCCACGCATTTGCGACGGCCCTCGCGCTTGTATCTGATTTTGGGTGGCTTGGTGACCAGTGCCGGTGTGGTCATGCTGGGATTTCTGATCGGGCATCGGGCGCATGCGCTGCGCCTGGTGCAGAAGTCCACGCGAGCCCTGGGCGTGAGCGAAGCCAAGTACAAACAACTGGTCGAGGCGCAAAGCGACCTGATTGCCGTCATTGGCCTGGATGGCTCCTTGCGCTATCTGAACCCGGCTGCGGCGCGGTTCCTGGGGCAGCCCGCCGAGGCCCTGGTGGGTCGGTGCTTCTATGACCTCATCTGGGCCACCGAAGCAGAATTGCTGCGCGAGCATGTGGCCCTGCTGATCGAGCGTCGTGTGGAGGGCTTGGCCGAACACCGCATGCTCGACGGCCGGGGGCGAGAGCACTGGATGGCCTGGACCTGCACCTTGCAGGAGTCGGCCAGTGACGCCGACTTGCAAGTGCATTTGGTGGGGCGCGACATGACCGAGCGTCACCTGCTCGAATCGCGCCTGAAAGACCGCGAGCAGCGCTATCGGGGCTTGTTTGAAAACCTCCAGTCTGGCTTTGCGCTCAATGAGGTGATTCTGGATGACGCTGGCCGCGTGGTTGATTTTCGGTTCCTGGCCGTCAACGAGGCCTTTGAACGCATCACGGGCTGGCCTGGCAAGGCCATTCTGGGTCGAACCATTCGAGACTTGAACCTGATCGAGCCGCAGGAGCTGGAGGTCTGGCTCAAACAGTTTGGTCGCGTGGCCCTGGGCCGGGGCAACGTGCAGTTCGAACGCCGTTCTCGTACCTTTGATCGCTGGCTGGACATCGTTGTCTACCGGCCCGCTACCCTGCAGTTTGCCCTGGTGATGCAGGACGTGACCGAGCGTCATGAGGCCCAGGAGGCTCTGCAGGCCCGAGCGGAAGCCGAGGCTGCCAGCCTTGCCAAAACCCAGTTCCTGGCCAATATGAGCCATGAAATCCGTACCCCGCTCAATGCGGTGCTGGGGTGCGCGCAAATCGGGCTGCGCGACCACAGCGATGCCAGCGGCGCGGTGCTTTTCAGGCGCATTCGCGACGCAGGGCAGCACCTGTTGGGCGTGGTCAACGACATTCTCGACTTCTCGAAGGTCGAGTCGGGCAAGTTTGAAATCGATGCCCGTCCGACCCGTTTGCGAACCGTGGTCAATGCAGCACTGGACATGGTGCGCGACAAGGCCGCAGCCAAGCGTCTGGATCTGGTCTGCGCGATCGCCGACGCAGTGCCTGAGTGGCTCATGCTGGATGCCATGCGCTTGGAGCAGATACTGGTCAACCTCCTGTCCAACGCTGTGAAGTTCACCCAGAAAGGCCATGTACACATGCTGGTCGAAGAGGTGGATGGACAGCTCAGGTTGGCGGTGTCTGACAGCGGTCTGGGCATGAGCGAAGAGCAGATTGCAAGAGTATTCAAGCCCTTCGAACAGGCAGACAAATCCACCACGCGGCAGTTTGGTGGAACGGGGCTGGGGCTGACCATCAGCGCGAACCTGGCTCGCTTGCTGGGTGGTGCCTTGACCGTCAAGAGCCAGTCGGGCATTGGATCCACTTTCATCCTGACCCTGCCCATGGTTGAAGCCCAAGCGCAGGTGCTGGCCGAGTCGCCCGAGCTGAGCGGGCAACCCTTGCGGGGCGTGCGCGCGCTCATCGTGGACGATGTCGAGGTCAATCGGCTGATCCTGGAAGACATGTTGCAGCACTGGGGTGCCGAGGTCTTCATGGCCGAGGACGGCCAGCAGGCGATCGACCAGGTCCAGTTACGCGGTGAAGGTGGACTGGATGTGGTGCTGATGGACATTCAAATGCCAGTGATGGACGGCATCACCGCGGCCGAACACTTGCGGCAAATGGCGCCCCATTTGCCCGTGATCGCCATGACGGCGCACGCGTTCAAGCAAGAGCGTGATCGCTGCCTGGAGGCGGGCATGGTCGATCACATCAGCAAACCCATTGACGAGGCGCTGCTGATTCGCACCCTTGCGGCGCGCTGTGGCGGGCTGAGTCGCGCGGGGGTAGAGGTTGCAGCAGCACGTGCGCAGCAAGTACAGGCCGATCGCGTCGAGCAAGCGGAAGGAGACAAGACATTGACCGGGTCTGCGTTGAGCCAACTCGACTGGGACGGACTCGTGGGCCTCTATGGGCGCAAGCCAGGCTTGTTGCAGCGAGCCGTTCAGTCGGTGCTGCAGCACAATCACAATACGCCGGTGCGTTTGCGCGAGGCGGCAGCTGAGCAGGACTGGGACACCCTGGTGTTTGTGGCCCATAGCCTCAAAGGGGTGGCGGGCAACATTCGCGCTGAACCCTTGCGTGTCTGGGCGGCGGACACCGAAATGGCCGCTCGCCAGCATGCGCCCGATGCGCTTGAGCGTGCGCAGGTTCTGGCCGATGGGTTGGCGGGCGTCATGCAGGTGCTCGCGCAGCGGCTGGAGGCATGGCAGGCAGCTTCATCGGGAAGCGCGGAAAGGTCTACGGGATGAGTCGAGAAAGCGTGTTGATCGTTGACGATGAGCCGATCAACCTGGTGTTGCTGGAATCCTTGTTGGAGGATTTTTATTCAGTGCGAGCCGTGAGCACGGGGGACGAGGCCCTGGCTGTGGCTTTGAACCCCGAAGAATCGGTGGCCATGGTGCTCACCGATGTGCAAATGCCCGGCATGGATGGCCTGGAGCTGTGCAGGCGCTTGCGCGCAGAGCCACGCTTGGCCGATGTGCCGGTGCTGTTGATCAGCGGGTTTTCGTCTGATGCAGACGAGTTGGCCGGCTTGCAGGCAGGGGCCAGTGACCTCATCTGCAAGCCCTACTGTCCCGATTTGCTGCTGGCGCGCGTACGCACCCATTGGCGTTTGCGCGAATTGGAGCGTCAGCTGCGGAGCTAAAGGCCTCAGGCTTCGCCTTTGAGCTTCGAAATCACCTGCTCCAGGCGGGTTTCGATGCGGTCGCCCTGATCAAAAATGGCCATGGTCTGTTTGATCGTGCGGTGAATCGTGTCGAGCAGGGTTTCTTCCTGCGATTCGGTCAGGCCCAGCGAAATCAGCAGCGCGTCGATGTCGGTCACCATGTCGCGCAACACCATGTTGATCTTTTCGCGGTGGACGCGCTGTTCCGCATTCAAATCCAGCAACGCATCGCGGGTCAGATCGACCAGGCGTTGGTGCTGGTCTGCGCTCAGCGCCTTGGTCTCGGCATCAATGGCCTTGACCCGGGCGGCTGCCGCTTCGGCCAGCATGGCAATGTTGTCGCGAGCTCGGCCGTGGCGTTCGGCCTCCTCGCGGTCGGGGTGCATCGAGCTGTTTTCTGGCAGCAGATTGCGCACCAGCACCATCACGTTGCCGTAATTGAACACCGTGTTGGTGCCCAGATTCTGCAGGCCCAGTGAACTGCCGCTCTTTTGCACATGGTTCAAAATCGACTCTTCCTGCGCGCTGCATTGCATCGCACCAGTGGTGCTGATGATGCCGTTGTGCCCGATCAGGCGCAGGCAGCCTTCGAATTCAAAGCGGGTCAAGGCCTGGAAGAAGGCATCTGCCACCCCTTGATAGGTGTCCGACAGATTGGCCTGCTTCATGAAGTCCAGCACCACCCCGACTTCGCCATACATATTGGCCGAGGCCATGGCGGCGTCCATCACGTCGTTGACCTGGCCGCTGAGCTCCTTCTGGCGCAGCGCCTGGCACAGTACCACACTGATCTTGGCCTTTAATTCATCGGGTTGGTAGGGCTTGATCAGGTAGTCGTCGCCGCCGGCTTCATAGCCTTTGAGGCGCTCTTCAATTGTGGAACGCGCTGACAGGAAGATGACCGGAATTTCCGCGGTGGAGGGGTCTTCTTTCAGGTAGTGACAGGTTTCGTAACCATTCGGGCTGGGCATGTCCACATCCAGCAGCACCAGATCGATTTTCTGCTCATTCGCGATCTGGATGCACTCCTGCCCACCGGGTGCGACCGATACGTCGAAGTCATCGGACAGCACGGCATCCAGCATGTCCCGCATGATGGGGTCATCGTCGGTGATCAGGATGTGGGGGCGTTCGCTCATGATGAATCCCTTGGATTTGGAATGCAGACACGTTTAGGGCCCTGTCACCAGAGCCTGAGCTTGCACTGTCGCTGATTTGGGAACCAGGCAAATAGAGGAAATTCACGATGAAAAACGTGGAGTTGTCAGGTTTGGCGTCTTTGTGCCATGTTTTTTCCCAGTTCAGCCAACAATTCCGGACGCAAACGCTGGGCGTGGGGGTACACCAGCGCCTCCTCGTCGGCGGCATGCTGGGGGTAGCGCTGCGCAAATGCCGGCAATTCAGCAGGGGGGAGCTCGGCCTGGCCCTCTTGCACGCGCAGCAGCCAACGCCGCACGGCCTGCCACAAGAGGCCGAGTTCGGTGTGTTCGGCCGTGAGCTTGGCAATGGCCTGATTCAACTCTGGGTCATTCAGCGCCTGCAACGCGGGGTACAGGTCCTCGTCTTCATCGGCATGGTGCAGGGGGGCCGCCACATCGAAATAGCGCAAGACCGATTGCGCCGCTTCGCGAGCCTGGCGGTCGGCGCCGTGCTGGTTCAGGTGTGCGGCCAGCCTCTGGGCCAGGCCGGCAAAGTGACGCACCTTGCCATGACAAGCCTGGAGCATTTCCACGGGGTCGTCAAATGAGGGTGGGGGGCTGTGCAGCAGAACCATGTTGAGGTTATACCCCCCGGGGCAAAGGCGGCCAATAGTTCCACGGAAGGATAGGCAATCCAGATGGCTGACCCTAAATTGGGCCAACTGCCAGAAAAGTGTTGTTGCCATGCCTGCCCTCATTGATCCGTTCCAGCGCCGCATCGACTATTTGCGGGTGTCGGTGACCGATCGCTGTGACCTGCGTTGTACCTACTGCCTGCCCAAAGGCTTCAAGGGCTTTGAAGAGCCCGCGCACTGGCTCACCCACGATGAAATGACGCGTCTGGTGGGCTTGTTCGTGTCGCTGGGGGTCATCAAGGTGCGTCTGACCGGGGGCGAGCCCCTGCTGCGTCGGGGCATCACCACGCTGGCCTCGCAGTTGTCGGCGTTGCCGGGGCTGAAAGACCTGTCTCTGTCAAGCAATGGCACCCAACTGGCACGCCATGCGGCGGACCTGCGTTCGGCGGGAGTGCATCGTCTCAACATCAGCCTCGACTCCTTGGATGCGTCGTGCTTTGCCCGCATCACCGGGCGCGATTGTCTGGCCGATGTGCTCGATGGCCTGCGTGCGGCCAAAGATGCGGGCTTCGCCCCCATCAAGCTCAACATGGTCGTGCAGGCCGATGTGAATGTCGACGAGGTCGAGCGCATGGTGGCCTTCGCCTTGGAACAAGGCTTTGTGCTGCGCCTGATCGAACCCATGCCCGTGGGTGACACGGGCCGGGCCACCCAAGGTGTGAACTTGACTTTGTTGGGCGAGACGCTGGCCGACCGGCACGGCCTCATTCCCCAAGTGCTGGGCCAAGGGGCCGGGCCGGCTCGCTACTGGCGTGCGCCACAGGGCAGCATGAGCCTGGGTGTCATTACCCCCATGTCGCAGCACTTTTGCGCCAGTTGCAACCGGGTGCGCCTGGGGGTGGATGGCACCCTGTACCTCTGTCTGGGTCAAAATGACCGGGTGGAACTCGGTCACCTGATGCGTGCAGGGGCCAGCGATGCCGATTTGATCAACGCCATCCAGGCCGGCATTGCCGCCAAGCCCGAGCGACACGAATTCAACGAGCGCCCCGAGCGGGTGATTCGATTCATGTCACAAACCGGGGGATGAGATGAGGGAGCAGGATCGATCGAAGGGCTTGGGTCTGGCATCGAAGCTCTTGGCGATCGGTTCGGTTTTCCTGCTGCTTGCCCTGGCTTCCATTGGCCTGACCCTGTGGGTGACCTGGCAGCTCGAAGGCGGCGCGGCTGCCGTGAACGAGGCCGGGCGCATGCGCATGCGCAGCTACCAACTGGCCTTGATGCTGTCGCAGCAGGATCTGCACGCGCAGCGCATCGCCCTGCCTGACTTGCAAAACCGCCTGACCGCTTTTGACGAAACACTCGATCTGTTGCGCGCGGGCGATCCTGCTCGGCCCCTGTTCGTGCCGTGGGACCGGGACACACGCGACCGCATTCAGGCCATCACCGTCGATTGGCAAGACCTGCGCAATGAAGTGGTGCAAGTGGCCCGGGGCGAGCCTGTGCCGCCCGATTTCATTCCCCGTGTCGACCGTTTTGTGGCCCGCATCGATGCCTTCGTGTCGGCCATCGAGCGGCATTTGTCGCGCTGGACGGCCATGCTCCACACCTTCCAGTTGGCCATGATGGCGCTGGCGGTGCTCAGCGCCCTGGCCCTGCTGTATGTGGGCCACGTGGTGGTGCTGGAGCCAGTGGCCCGCTTGCAGAACGGCTTGCGGCGCATTCAAGAAGGCGCGTTTGACACCCGCGTGCACATCAACTCGTCTGACGAAATCGGGGCCTTGGCCGTGGGCTTCAACGCCATGGCCGAAAACCTGCAGTCGCTTTACGCCAGCCTGGAAGACAAGGTGCGCGAAAAAACGGCTGGCCTGGAGTTGCGCCAGCAGCGGCTCAGCGCCTTGTACGAAGTGGCGGCCTTTGTGGCGCGGGCCGACAACCTCAATGAACTGTCGCAAGGTTTTGCCCGCCAGATGCGACGCATTGCGCATGCCGATGCCGTGGCCATCCGGTGGTCTGATGAGGCCAATGAGCGTTACGTGCTGCTGGCCAGCGATTGCCTGCCCCAGGTCATGGTCGAGGAAGAGCATTGCCTGCATGCGGGCGATTGCCACTGCGGCCCCGTAGTGGCCGGTCAGCGGCCCGGCAAGCTGCGCGTCATTCCCATCATCGATGAAAACCTGGTCAACCCCGCTACAGGACGCAAAGGCTACGACCATTGCGTGCGGGCTGGCTATGCCACCTTGGTGTCGGTGCCCTTGGGGCTGCATCAGCGCGTGCTGGGTGAGGTCGATCTGTTCTACCGTGGCGAGCCCGTGCTGTCGGAAGAAGAGCGCGGCCTGTTTGAGTCCTTGGCCAGCCACCTGGCCGGGGCCATGGAAAGCCTGCGCGCCGCCGCGATGGACCGTGAAGCCGCCGTGGCCGCCGAGCGCCAGATGCTGGCACAAGAGCTGCACGATTCGATTGCCCAGTCGCTGGCCTTCCTGAAGATTCAGATGCAGCTGTTGCGCGATGCCATGGGGCAGCAAGACCTCAACGCCGTGCAAACCAGCCTGAACGAACTCGATGCCGGCATCAAGGAAAGCTACAGCGATGTGCGTGAGCTGCTGCTGCATTTCCGGGTGCGCACCGATGCCGAGGACCTGGAACCCGCGCTGCGCGAAACGCTCTCGAAGTTCGAACACCAGACCGGGCAGAAGGGCCACCTGCAGATCACTGGCCAAGGCCTGCCGCTGCCGGCCGACGTGCAAATTCAAGTGCTGCACATTGTTCAGGAAGCCCTGTCGAATGTGCGCAAGCACGCCCAGGCGACCGAAGTGTGGGTGGCGGTGCAGACCGCGCCCACCTGGCGGGTGATGGTGCGAGACAATGGGCATGGCTTTGACACCCTGTCCGGCCCGCCCGACGACACCCACGTTGGCATGCGCATCATGCGCGAGCGGGCGGCCCGGATCGGGGCCACGGTAAACGTGTCGTCCGGCCCTCAGGGCACCGAAGTGGAGCTGCTGCTGCCAGCCACTTCCAGTGTGACGACCATGAATGGATGAACCCATGAACGCAACAACGACTTCGAATCTACCTGTGCGAGTGATGGTGGTGGACGATCACACCCTGTTTCGTCGCGGCTTGATTGCCCTGCTGTCACGTGATCGGCGTATTTCTGTGGTGGCCGATGTGGCCGATGCGGGCGAAGCCCTGCGCCACGCCCGCACGGTGCAACCCGATGTGATGCTGCTCGACAACCACCTGCCCGGCGTGCATGGCATTGATGCCCTGCCGCAGTTGCTGGAAGCCTGTCCGACCATGAAGGTGGTCATGCTGACCGTCAGCGAAGATGCCAACGACCTGGCCAATGCGCTGGCCCGCGGCGCAGCCGGGTATCTGCTCAAAACCATCGAGGGCGAAGCCCTGGCCGAGGCCGTGATGCGGGTGTTAACTGGCGAGTCGGTGGTGTCGCCCGAAATGACCAGCAAGCTCATTGCCGCCTACCGCAGCGCGGTAACCCAGCCTTCTGCTGACGAGGGGCAGGGAGCGGTTTTGGCGCAGCCAGAAGCCGTCGAGCCCGAGCCGGCCTTGCAGGGCGATGCGGCCCTGTCGCGCCTGTCGCCACGCGAGCACGACATCTTGCGCGAAATTGCGCGGGGCGCCAGCAACAAGGAAATTGCCCGCACCCTCAACATTGCCGAAACCACAGTCAAGATTCACGTGCAGCACATCTTGCGCAAGTTGAACCTGACCTCGCGGGTTCAGGCCGCGGTTTACGCCACCACCCGCGGCGGTTGATCAGTTCCCCATGGGCCGCAGGCGCACAGCGTGCCCCGTGCGGTTGAAGGGAATGAGGTGATCAATGCGGCCATCCTTGATGGCCTGCACCATGCCTTCCAAGGGGGCCTGCGCCTGCTCGGTGCTGGGGGCCTGGCTGCCCTGGCCCGACATGCCCGCCACGAACAGCAGTGCCCAAGGCTGGCCGAACTGCTCCGCCTCGGCTGACAAGGTGGCGAAGTCGCTGAGCTCTTCGGGGGTTTTGTCCACGCACATCAGCGGGGTCAATTCGCCCGCCTCGCCGGACTCGCAGCGGGCCCGTTCGGCGGCGCTGGCGTGCGAAGGGGCCTGGGCACCGACGAACACCATCAACAGGCGCTGGGCATCGGGTTGCTGGCGAGCGGCCTGCAGCAACTCATCAAAGTTCGAAATGTTCATGGCCGCAGTTTAGGCAAGCCCGCACAGATTGACCATAGCTCGTTTGGCGTACTTGATCCAGGCCAAGGCGCACAGGGCCCTGGCCTCGATACCCTCGGCACGGTTGTCTGGCTGGAGGCCCTCATGTCGCGAAACACCGAACATCTGACCCTGGTGTATGCCTGCTCCGGGTGCTCCAGCGCGGCCCAGTTGGCCAACCACCTGGCGGTGCGCCTGGATCGCAACGGCGTGGCCGAGATGTCCTGCATCGCCGGCGTGGGTGGGCAGGTCAAGCCGCTGGTTCGCAAGTTGCTGGACGCCGCCGAACGCGGGCGCCCCATTGTGGCGATCGATGGCTGCCAGCTGTCGTGCGTGGCCAGTTCCCTGGCCCTGCATGGCGTGCAGGCCAGCACGCACATCCAACTGGCGGCGCACGGCGTGCGCAAGGCCTATCACCAGGACTATTGCGAAGACCAGGCGCAGTCGCTCTTGAACGACCTGACGCTGCACGTGCAGCAAATGAACGAGCAGCACGCCCAAGAACACGCCCGTCAGCCCGTCTGATCGAACGGTCATGCGCACCGGGGTTTCGCTGGCGACAGCGAGGCTTCGGCGGCGACAGCTAGGGGTTTTCCGAAACCCATCCCTGGCTCAGTTCAAGGTTGCGCGTGTGCGCACCGCTTGATCATCCCTTCCGAAGTCTGGAGGGACAAGATCATGAACAAGCACTGGCTCAAGTATCGGAGCTTCATCCTGGGAGCCGCTGTGTCGGGGCTGACCGTGTCGGGCGCATGGGCCACCTGGTCGGTCATGCGGCCTGAGGGCGCGGGGCCCACCGTGCTCAAGGGCAATGGTCGCCTCGATGTGCAGCGCATTGAAATCGCCACCAAATTCGCTGGGCAGGTGCTGAGCGTGCCGGTCGACGAAGGCCTCACCGTCAAGGCTGGTGATGTGATCGCCCAGATGGACCCACGCGACTATGAGGCCCAACTGCAGGGCGTGCAGGCCATGCGGCAACGGGCGGCCCAGGCCATGGCGCGGGCCCAGGGCGAGGTCAACGTGCAGCGCATCAAGACCGATGTGGCGCAGATGGAGTTGGACAACGCCTTGGAAATGCGCAAGCAGGTGCTGGTGTCGGATTCGGAAGTGCGCAAGCGCCAAGCCCAGCGCGACGGCGAACAAAACGGCGTGCGCATTGCTTCGGCTGCTGTGGGCGAGGCCCAGGCCGCCAAGGAAGAGGCGGAGGCGGGCATCAAGCGCCTCACCCAGGCCATTGCCGACCACACCTTGAAGGCCCCTGTTGGGGGCCGCATTGAATACCGCGTGGTCGAACCCGGATCGGTCATCCCCGCAGGCGGTCGCGTGGCCACCTTGCTCGACACCACCCACATCCACATGACCATCTTCCTGCCCTCGGCCGCAGCCGGTCAGGTTCGGGTGGGCGATGAAGCCCGCATCGTGCTCGATGCCGCACCGCAGGTGCCTTTGCCGGCCAAGGTGTCGTTCGTGTCGGCCGAAGCGCAGTTCACGCCCAAGCATGTCGAAACCCCCTCCGAGCGGGAAAAGCTCAGCTACCGCGTCAAGCTGGCCTTGTCGGAAGAAACCGCCCTGGCGCACGCCGGTTTGCTCAAAGCCGGTCTGACTGGCAATGGCTTTGTGCGCCTGCAGTCGGCCACGGAAGCCGGGTGGTGAGATGAGCATGCAGTCTGACGCGGTCGTGGTGGAGCAGGTCTCGCATCACTACGGGGCCCAGGTGGCGCTGGATCAGGTGGACCTGCGCCTGCCCATGGGGCGCACTGTGGGCTTGGTCGGGCCCGATGGAGTCGGCAAGTCCACCTTGCTGGCCCTGATTGCCGGGGTGCGCAAGCTGCAGTCGGGCCGCCTGCAGGTATTGGGGGGCGATGTCAGCCAGGCGTCGTTTCGACGCGCTCTGGCGCCCCGCGTGGCCTACATGCCGCAAGGCCTGGGGCGCAATCTGTACCGGCCTTTGTCCGTGTACGACAACATCGACTTTTCGGCTCGGTTGTTCGGGGTGCCCGCCGCCGAGCGCGATGCCCGCATTCAACGCCTGATGAAGGCCACCGCGCTTGACCCCTTTCATGCGCGGCCGGCGGGCAAGTTGTCGGGCGGCATGAAGCAGAAGGTGTCGCTGTGCGCGGCCCTGGTGCATGACCCCGACCTGCTCATCCTCGATGAGCCCACCACGGGCGTGGACCCCCTGTCGCGTCGGCAGTTCTGGGCCCTGGTGGAAAGCCTGCGGGCCGAACGTCCCCACATGACTGTGCTGGTGGCCACTGCCTACATGGACGAAGCCGAGCGTTTCGATCACCTGGTGGCCATGGACGAAGGCCGGGTGCTGGTGTGCGCCCCCACGGTGGAAGTGCTGATGCAGACGCGCTCGGCCTCCTTGGAAGAGGCTTACGTCAAGTTGGCCAACAAAGGTGATGCCGCTCCCTTGGTCATCCCGCCGCTGCCGGTGTACGACGGCCCACCGGCCATGGAGGCCCAAGGCCTGACCCGCCGATTTGGCGATTTCGTGGCCGCGCGCGATGTGAGTTTTTCCATTCCGCGCGGAGAGATCTTCGGCTTTCTGGGCTCCAACGGCTGCGGCAAGACCACGACCATGAAGATGCTGACGGGCTTGCTCGATATCTCCGAAGGGTCGGCACGCCTGCTGGGCCAGCCGGTGGATGCCAGCGACCTGAGCACCCGCCTGCACATTGGCTACATGTCGCAGCTGTTCTCGCTGTACGAAGAACTGAGCGTGCGGCAGAACCTGCAGCTGCATGCGCGCCTGTACCGCATGGCGCCCGAGGTGGCGGGCCCCGCCATTGAGGCCTCCTTAGACCGATTCGAATTGCGCGAGGTGGCCGAGGTCATGCCTTCCAGCTTGTCGCTGGGCATTCGCCAGCGCTTGCAACTGGCGGCGGCGTGTCTGCACCAGCCCGAAGTGCTGATTCTCGATGAACCCACGTCCGGGGTCGATCCGGCTGCGCGCGACCTGTTCTGGCGCCACATGGTGCGGCTGTCTCGCGAAGAAGGGGTCACGCTGTTCGTCTCCACCCACTTCATGAACGAGGCCATGCGCTGCGACCGCATCTCCCTGATGCACCGCGGCCGTGTGCTGGCCGTTGGGCGACCGCAAGAGCTGTGCGAACAACAGGGCTGCGAAACACTGGAGCAGGCCTTCATCGACTACCTGGAAGCCGACAGCGAGGCCGAGGTCTTGCCGCACCAAGTGATCGAACAGGATCCCCTGGACCCCGATCCCTCCCAGCAAGGGCAAGCCTGTCATGCCGCATCACCGCCTTCCGCGGCGGCATTGTGGTTCAGCCGCATGTGGGCCTTTGCCCAGCGCGAAGCCATGGAGTTGCGGCATGACACCATCCGCCTGGCGTTTGCCATTCTGGGGCCCATCATCGTGCTGTGCGTGGCCACCTGGGGGCTCAGCTTTGATGTCGAAGGCATTCGTTTCTCGGTGCTCGACCGCGATCAATCCACCGACAGCCGACGCCTGGTGGAGCACTTTGCCGGTTCGCCCCACTTTGTTGAGCAAGCCCCCTTGAACGATGCCAGCCAGATCGATGCGCAAATGCGGTCGGCGCAGTCGTGGCTGGTCATCGACATCCCACCCGGCTTTGGTCGTGACCTGGTGGGCGGGCGCCAGCCCGAGGTGGGCTTCTTTGTGGACGGGGGCTCGTTGGTGCGTGCGGCCCACACGGCCAACTCGGTCAAAGCCGTGGCCATTGAACACGCGGTGAACTTCGCCCGCACCACGCCAGGCGCTGAGGTGCCTACCCTGCCTGTCAATGTCGAGCCACGCCTGTCTTACAACCAGTCGTATCGCAGCGTGTTCGCCTTTGGCCCCAGCAACCTGATGCTGGCCTTGACGCTGATCCCCGCCATGCTCACGGCACTGGGCGTGGTGCGCGAAAAGGAAATGGGCACCATCGTCAACCTGTATGCCTCGCCCGGTTCGATCGGCGAATTTCTGGTGGGCAAGCAACTGCCCTATGTGGGCTTGAGTGTGCTGAGCTATATCAGTCTGGTGGGCGTGCTCGTGGGGGTGTTTGGTGTGCCCTTGAAGGGCAGCCTGCTGGCGCTGACGCTGGGGGCCTTGGCTTATGCCTGCGCCATCACCGCGTTTGGCTTGCTGATCTCGGCCTTTGTGCAAACCCAGGTGGCCGCTCAGTTTCTTACCGCCATCTTGTGCGTGATTCTGACCACCAACTTCTCAGGCCTGCTCAGCCCGATTTCCACCTTGCAGGGCGGCAACTACTGGATTGCCGTGGGCTTTCCTGCCTCGTGGTTCCAGAAAGTCAGCCTGGGGGTGTTCACCAAGGGCTGGGGCTTGCAGTGGGCGCAGTTGGGGCCGGCCTGTCTGGCCATGCTGGCCTTTGCCATGGTGTACCTGGGCGCGGCGCGCTTGCTGGTTGCCAAACAGGAGCGTTGACATGCAGACCTGGTGGTTCAATGTGCTGCACCTCAGCCTCAAAGAGCTGCGCTGCGTGTTGCGCGACCGCACGATGATGGGGGCCATCCTCATCTCCTTCACCGTGGCGGTGTATGTGGTCGCCCTGGGGGCCAAGGCCGACGTCAGCCATGTGGCCGTGGGTATTCTCGATGGCGACCATTCCACTTTGTCACAGCGCATCCGGTCGGCGATTCAACCACCGCTTTTCCAGGAGCCAGTGGATCTGGATCGCGACGCCGCACAAGCAGCCATGGACGAAGGGCGCTACCTGTTCGTGCTCGATATTCCTGAGCACTTCGAGGCCGACGTGCAGGCCCAGCGGCCCACGGCCATTCAGCTGTGGGTGGATGCCACCGCCATGGCGCAAGGCCAGCTGGGCGTGGCCTATCTGACCGAAATCGTGCTGCGCGAAACACTGGACGAATTCAAGGCCAAAGGGATTGACGAACGCTTGCCCACGCGCCCTGTGGTGCATGTGCTGTTCAACCCCAACACCACCACGAGCTGGTTCACCTCGGTCATGCAGCTCATCAACAACGTCACGGTGTTGTCGGTGGTGCTGGTGGGGGCGGCCGTCATTCGCGAGCGAGAAAAGGGCACCATCGAGCACCTGCTCGTCATGCCTGTGCGGCCCAGCGAAATTGCCGTGGCCAAGATCCTGGCCAATGGCTTGGTCATCCTGGTGGCGGTGGCGGTCTCGGTGCTGGCCATTGTCAAAGGCTTGCTGGCCGTGCCGGTGGAGGGCTCGGTGGGCTTGTTCCTGGTGGGCACTGGCCTGTACCTGTTCTCTCTCACCGCCCTGGGCATCTTGTTGGCCACCGTGGCCTCGTCCATGCCGCAGTTCGGTTTGCTGGCCGTTCCGGTCTTCGTGGTCATGTACCTCCTGTCGGGTTCGGCCACCCCGGCTGAAAACATGCCGCATTGGCTGCAGTACCTCATGCAGCTGTCGCCGTCGACCCATTACGTGAAGTTGGCCCAGGGCATCTTGTACCGGGCTGCAGACGCCGCCATCGTGTGGCCCCAAATGCTGGCGGTCGGTGGCATTGGGGCGGCCTTTCTGGCGCTGGCCTTGCTGCGCTTTCGAACCATGTTGGCCCGCCAGGGTTGAAGTCAAAGGAGGTGCGGCCATGCGCAGCACATTGAACAAGCCGACCCAGGTCGTAGGTCGAAGTGCCGGTTCGCCAATCTGTAGTCGGATCAGGCGCCTGGGCGTACTCAGCGGGGTCTGGGCTGCCGTGATGGCCTTGGGCGCCTGCTCCACCGTGCGGGTCGAGATGCCGCCCAGCAGCCTGCAACTGCCCGACCACTTCGACGCAGTCGACACGCCAGCCTCGCGTGGCACCGATCTGGCCCGCTGGTGGCAAGCCTTGAACGACCCGGTGCTCACCGCCTTCATCGAAGAGGGCTTGCAGCACAACGCCGACGTGAAAATCGCACTGGCGCGCATTCAGGAGGCGCGGGCTTTTCATGGCATGGCCGAGTCGGCCTTCTTCCCCACCGTGGAAGGCATGGCCGGGGCTTCGCGGGCACGCCAGACCTCGCATTTGCCGGTGAACGTGAAGCCCGAGGTGTCTCTGCCCTTGCCCATTCCCATCACCATTGGCTTGCCCCCAGTGTCGCAAGACCTGCGCATGCCCCTGGGCAACACCACCGCAGGCTCCCTGATGGCGACCTGGGAGCTGGACCTGTTTGGCGCCCGTCATGCCGATGCCGACATGGTCCAGCAACTGATCTATGGCGCGCAAGAGCAGCAGCACGGCGCACAACTGCTGGTGGCCGCCGACATCGCGACACGCTATTTCGAGGCCCGTGGCGGTGAGCGCCGCTTGGCCGTGCTGCAACAGGCGGTGCAGGTGGCCGAACGAGGCCATCTTTATGCCCAAGGGCGTTTCAAGGCAGGCCACGCCGACGCGGGCGAGGTGGATCGCGCCGAAATGCAGTGGCGGGCGGCACAAGCCCAGATCGAACCCCTCAAGGCCCTCATTGCCAGCCATGTGCGGCGCATCGCGGTGTTGATGGGGCGCGCACCCCAGGCGCTGCCGGCTTTGCCCGTCTTTCCGGCCTTGGCTGTGAAGGGCAGCGTCATGCCGCCGCTGCCCGCCGTCTTGCCGGGCGAGGTGTTGGCGCGCCGGCCCGATGTGCGGGGCATGGCCCGCAAGGTGTTGTCGCAAGTGGCCAAGGTGGGCTCGGCCAAGGCCGAGCTCTTCCCCAAGTTCTATCTGGGTTTGGGCGCCTCGGCCGGCCGCCTGCATCCCGACCATGAAGCCGGGCACAACTTCGGCACGCAGATGCTGGGCGTTGGCATGCGCCTGCCCATTTTCGAAGCGGGCCGCATTCGTCAACACATTGCAGCCCAGGAAGCCCAACTGCAGGGCCTGGCCATTCAGTATGAGCAAACGGTGCTGGGCGCCTTGGAAGATGTGGAAAACGTCTACGCCGCACGCCGCGCGTTTGAAGACAAGGCGCAGCGCGTGCAGCAAGCATCTCAATTGGCTGGGCAAATCGCGCAGCGCAAGATGGCTTTGTTCCAGTCTGGTCAGGAGTTGTTGCAGGTCGCGCTGGAGGCGCAGGCCCAAGCCCTGCAAAAAGAAGATGAGGCCATTCAGGCCCGCACCAGCGTGGAAACCTACACGGTGCTGCTGTACAAGGCCTTGGGAGGGGGATGGGCTGACGCCACGAGCGCCACGCAACTCGCCGGGGCAGCAGCATACGATCTGGCGAAAACCGGGCCTTGATCTGGCGCAAGAGCGGTAGGTGGCCTACTCCTTCAGAACGATGGGATTAGTACGCAAACAACGAGGCATCGTTCTTCTGCCGATCGGGGTACTCCCTTGAGGAGGATGGTTGCCGAGGCTGCAAATAACCACACTCCAAGACATGGAAAAGGAGAACTTCCATGTCTACTGGTAATCGAGGCAAGGCCTTATCTGTTCTGATCGTCAGCACGCTCGCATTCACGGTGTGCTTCATGGTGTGGATGATGTTCGGCGTCATCGGCATCCCCCTCAAAAAGCAACTGGGCCTCACGGCCACGCAGTTCGGGCTGCTCACCGCCACGCCGGTGCTGACTGGCTCGCTGGTTCGGGTACCGCTGGGCATCTGGACCGATCGTTTCGGTGGTCGCATCGTGCTGTTCACCGTCATGCTGCTGTGCGTGCCGGCCATCTTCATGATGAGCTACGCGACCGAGTACTGGCACTTCCTGGTCCTGGGCTTGTTCGTCGGCCTGGCAGGCGGTTCGTTTTCGGTGGGCACGCCCTATGTGGCTCGCTGGTTCCCCAAGAGTCAGCAAGGCTTTGCCATGGGGGTGTTCGGTGCTGGTAACTCCGGCGCGGCCGTCAACAAGTTTGTGGCGCCCGTGATCCTCGTGGCTGCAGGCTGGGCTATGGTGCCCAAGGTATACGCAGCCATCATGTTGGGCACCGCCATCATCTTCTGGTTCGGCAGTGCGCACGATCCGAAGCACTTGGTGCCCGCCAAGAAGGGCGGCTTCATGGCGCAGCTCAAGGCCCTGAAGGACCCCAAGGTGCTGAAGTACTGTCAGTACTACTCTATCGTGTTCGGTGGCTATGTGGGCCTGGCACTGTGGATGGTGCAGTACTACGTGGGTGAGTACGGCCTGGACATCCGTGTCGCGGCGCTGTTGGCCGCTTGCTTCTCGTTGCCGGGTGGCGTGTTGCGCGCGATCGGGGGCTACTTGTCCGACAAGCACGGCGCGCACAAGGTGACCTGGTGGGTGATGTGGGCCTGCTGGATCTGTACCTTCTTGCTGAGCTATCCCCAAACAGATTTCACGATTCAAACCATCAATGGTCCCCAGACTTATCACGTCGGTCTGAACGTGTACTGGTTCACCGCCATCATGGGTGTGCTGGGCGTGGCCATGGCCTTCGGCAAGGCCTCGGTGTTCAAGTACATCAGCAATGACTACCCAGACAACATCGGCACCATCTCCGGCATCGTCGGTCTGGCTGGTGGCTTGGGTGGCTTCATCTTGCCCATCATGTTCGGCTATCTGCTGGACCTGACCGGTGTGCGCTCCAGCGCTTTCATTCTGCTCTACGGCGTGGTCTGGGTGTCGCTGATCTGGATGTACTGGACCGAAGTGCGGCAGACCGAAGTCATGGGCGAGAACGCTCCTGCGGCCCCCTTCAGCCAGTCCTTCAAGCACTGAGCTCGATTTCTCAAGCCCGGCCCACCGCAATTGGCCCGGGCTTTTTGTTTTCACCAAGGAATTACCATGGCCAAGATCCAAAACTGGAAGCCAGAAGATCCGACCTTCTGGCGTGAACAAGGCAGTGCGCTGGCCTGGCGCACTTGCGGCGTCACGACCTTCTCACTCATCTTTTCGTTTGCCACCTGGTTCGTCATGAGCGCCGTCGTCGTGCGCATGCCCGCCATCGGCTTCAAATTCACCACGTCAGAGCTGTTCTGGCTGGCGGCCATTCCCGGTTTGGCATCGGGCATCTTGCGCCTGATTCACTCCAACTTCATTCCAGTGCTCGGCACTCGGCCGGTGGTCAGCATCTCGACCATCATCAAGGTCATTCCCATGATCTGGTTGGGCTATGCGGTGCAAGACCTCAACACGCCCTGGACTACGTTCATGATCATCGGGTTCTTGTGCGGTATGGGCGGGGGCGATTTCTCGTCCTTCATGCCCTCGACCTCGATCTTCTTCCCCAAGCGCCTGCAAGGTCTGGCGATGGGCGTGCAAGCGGGCCTGGGCAACTTTGGCGTGTCTGCGGTGCAGTTCGTGGCGCCCTGGATCATCGGTCTGGCCGCGCTGGGCGCAACCGCTGGTGGCCCCCAGGTCTTCACCAAGGGTGAGCCCATTAAAGGCGCGCTGACGGTCGTCAAGGAAGGCAAGATCGTCAAGGACGTGAGCGTAGCCAAGGCCGAATACGCCGATGCTGTGCAGATCATCCGCGATGCCAACGGTGTCATCACCGATGTCAAGCTGGTCGAGACCGACAAGGTCAAGCTGATCAAGGCTGATGTTGAAAAGGATGCCAATGGCGTGATCACCGCCGTGCACCCCACCAAGGGCATGGACGTGGAAGTCAAGCGCAACGAAGCGGGTGCCATCACCGATGTGGCCTTGCGTAACGTGATCAAGAAGCCCATGTGGTTGCAAAACGCGGCCTTCGTGTGGGTGCCTTTCCTGGTCTTGGCCACCATTTTGTCGGTGGTGTTCCTGCGTAGCTTGCAAATGCCTTCGCGTGGCTTCATGGGCCAGTTTGAAATCCTGAGCAGCCGTAACCGTGCCCGTGTCCACACCTGGAACTGCACGATGACCTACATCTGCTCCTTCGGGTCGTTCTCGGGCTTCTCGGCCGCCTTCCCGATGCTGATCAAGACCCTGTACGGTGGTTTTGATGGTGCGCCTGATCCGCTGCAATACGCCTACATCGGCCCCCTGTTGGGTGGTCTGGTCCGTATGTTGATGGGCGGCTTCTTCGACAAGATTGGCGGCTCTAAGGGCATGCAGTGGACGACCATCGGTCAGATCGGTGGTGTGGTGTTCCTGGTGATGGGTGGTTACTTGACCCCGACTAGCATGGATCAGTTCGGTGGCTTCCTGTGGGGCATGCTGTGGATCTTCCTGATGTCTGGCATCAACAACGCCGCCACCTTCCGCCAATACCCCATCGTGTTTGCTTACTCGCCTGCCAAGGGCGCGCAAATGTTGGGTTGGACTGGTGCCTGGGCTGCATTTGGCCCCTTTGTCTGGAACTCGCTGATCGCCACTTCCATCGACAAGACCGGTACAGTCAATGCCTTCTTCATTGGCACAGCCGTGTTCTACGTTTACTCGCTGTTCATCAACTGGTGGTACTACACCCGCAACGGCGCCGAGCGATTTGACTACGGCAATGCCGGTGGCACCTGGTGGGACAAGTTGTCCGACTCTGAGAAAGACCGCATGAAGCGCATCGACCTGGGTCAAGCCGCCTGATATAGCTCTGAAGGAGTAGTGCTGTGGACATCCTCGTCAATGCCGGCGCCGTGGCTTACGGCGTCACCCTGGTGGTGGCCACCTTCGTGCGCCACCCGCTGACCGAAGCCATGCGCATCGATGCGCTCTTCATTCCGCAAGCCAACGAGCGCACCCGCCCGCTGAACTTGCTGATGGGAGTAGCTATTGCGGGGTATGGCGCTTGGTCGCTGCTTTCGAGATGATTGCCCACAGGGCTCTCCATTTATCCCAAGGAAAACAACATGAGTCACTTTCTTGACCGTTTGACCTTCTTCTCGCAACCGAAAGAGTCGTTTGCGAATGGTCACGGCGTCACCAACGGCGAAGACCGCACCTGGGAAGACGCCTATCGCAACCGCTGGCAGCACGACAAGATCGTGCGCTCGACTCACGGCGTGAACTGCACGGGCTCTTGCTCGTGGAAGGTCTACGTCAAGGGTGGCATCGTCACCTGGGAAACCCAGCAGACCGATTACCCCCGTACTCGCGATGACTTGCCCAACCACGAACCCCGTGGTTGCGCCCGTGGTGCCAGCTACTCCTGGTATCTGTACAGCGCCAACCGCGTCAAGCACCCCATGGTACGCGGTGAGTTGCTCAAGCACTGGCGCGCTGCGCGCAAGGTCGCCAAGTCGCCGGTCGACGCCTGGGCCACCCTGATGAGCAACCCCGACACCCGTCGTTCCTGGCAAAAGGAACGTGGTCTGGGTGGTTTCGTGCGTTCCAGCTGGGACGAAGTCAACGAAATCATTGCAGCGTCCAACGTCTACACCATCAAGCAATACGGTCCAGACCGCATCATCGGCTTCTCGCCGATCCCTGCGATGTCCATGATCAGCTACGCTGCAGGCAGCCGCTACCTGAGCTTGATCGGTGGCGTGTGCATGTCGTTCTACGACTGGTACTGCGACTTGCCGCCATCCAGCCCGCAAATCTGGGGTGAGCAAACTGACGTGGCCGAATCGGCCGACTGGTACAACTCCAACTTCATCATCGCCTGGGGCTCGAACGTGCCTCAGACACGAACCCCCGACGCCCACTTCTTCACCGAAGCCCGTTACAAGGGGACCAAGACGGTCGCCGTCACGCCTGACTACTCCGAAGTGGCCAAGCTGGCCGACATCTGGATGCACCCCAAGCAGGGTACCGATGCGGCGGTGGCCATGGCCATGGGTCATGTGATCCTTAAGGAGTTCTACTTCGACAAGCGCAGCGCCTATTTCGACGACTACGCGCGCCGCTACACCGACCTGCCCATGCTGGTCATGCTCGAAGAGCAAGACACCCCTGCAGGCAAGGCGCTGGTTCCCGGCCGTTACCTGCGCGCCAGCGACATGGTGGGTGATCTGGCCCAAGGCACCAACACCGAATGGAAGACTCTGGCCTACAACGCCGACGGCAGCGTCGTCGTGCCCAATGGTTCGATTGGCTTCCGTTGGGGGGCTGAGGGCCGTTCCGACGAGGGCAAGTGGAACCTGGAGACCAAGGAAGGCTTGAACAACGCCGACGTCAGTCTCAAGCTGTCGGTGCTGGAAGACGCCAGCAAGGCCGAAGTGGCCGCTTCTGAAGTCAATAAGGTCGCTTTCCCCTACTTCGGTGGCATCGACACCCCGAACTTCCCGTCGAACAAGCAAGGCGATGTGCTGCTGCGCAACGTGCCCATGCAGCGCCTGACCATCCAGAAGGACGGTCAGTCCAAGCAAGTCTGGGTCGCCACCGTGTTCGACCTGCAAGTGGCCAGCTACGGCGTGTTCCGTGGCCTGAAGAATGCCCAAGGTCAACTGGTGGATGACGGTGCCAAGTCGTACGACGACAACGTGCCCTACACCCCCGCTTGGCAAGAGCAGATCACCGGTGCCCCTCGCGAGCAGGTGCTCACCGTGGCTCGCCAGTTCGCCGACAACGCCGACAAGACCAAGGGTCGCTCCATGGTCATCATCGGTGCTGCGATGAACCACTGGTACCACTGCGACATGAACTATCGCGGCATCATCAACATGCTGATGATGTGCGGTTGCGTCGGGCAGTCCGGTGGCGGGTGGGCTCACTATGTGGGCCAGGAAAAGCTGCGTCCACAAACGGGTTGGGCTCCGCTCGCTTTCGCAGCCGACTGGGTTCGTCCTTCGCGTCAGCAAAACTCCACCAGCTTCTTCTACGCCCACACCGATCAATGGCGTTATGAAAAGCTGGGTGTCAACGAAGTGCTCTCGCCTCTGGCTGACAAGGCCAAGTTCGGTGGCAGCATGATCGACTACAACGTGCGTGCTGAACGCATGGGCTGGTTGCCTTCTGCCCCGCAGCTGCAAACCAATCCCCTGGAAGTGGCGAAGGCCGCTGCACAAAAGGGTCTGGATGCCAAGGACTACACCGTTGCCGCACTGAAGGACGGCAGCCTGAAGCTGTCATGTGAAGATCCGGATAATCCCCTGAACTGGCCGCGCAACATGTTCGTGTGGCGATCCAACATCCTGGGTTCATCGGGCAAGGGCCACGAGTACTTCCTCAAGCACCTGCTGGGTACCACCCACGGCGTGCAAGGCAAGGACCTGGGTCCCAACGATGCCAAGCCCCAGGAAGTGGAATGGCATACCCAGGCGCCCGAAGGCAAGCTGGACCTGTTGGTCACGCTCGACTTCCGCATGAGCACCACCTGTCTGTACTCCGACATCGTGCTGCCCACCGC
>CAYVOP010000017.1:0-34820 GCA_964453105.1 uncultured Aquabacterium sp.
ATCGACATCGGCATGGTGGCCGACGTGGGCACCTTGCAGCGTCTGCCCAAGCTGATTGGCAACCAGGGCATCGTGCGTGAAATGGCCTACACCGGCCGCAAGGTCGAGGCCGCCGAGGCGCAGACCATCGGCCTGGTCAACCGCGTGTACGACACCCGCGAAGCCTTGCAAGCCGGCGTGCGTGAAATTGCCGCCCAGATTGCTGCCAAGTCGCCCCTGTCGATCCGCGGCACCAAGGAAATGCTCAACTACTCGCGTGACCACTCCGTGGCCGATGGGTTGAACTACATTGCCACCTGGAACGCAGCCATGTTGATGTCCAACGACCTTAACGCAGCCATGATGGCAGGCATGACCAAGCAAACACCTGTGTTCAAGGATTGAGTTTTTCGGACAGCTTGGCGTTTTGCCAAGCACAGTTCACGCACAGGACAACTGTGCACCAGGCCAAGTCTTCGCAAAATTGGTAAAACAATGCAAGCGAACTTGGCCTTTCTTTTACCCCGTCGCACACTCGCGCCAATTTCGAATCATCCGCTTTCCAGGCCGATTACCTGCGAAGCGGCGAGCACGTATGGCGATGATCTGTTTTTCTGAAACGGCGGGGTACTGATGATGGGCGCCCGCCTGTTGAGTGAACCTGTTGATGCGCGTGAGCTGGTGGCTCTGACGCGATGGGGCGTTTTGCGCCTGTCCATGCCCTGGGGCGGCCTGTCTGATGTAGACGGGCTGGTGCGCCAGTTGACGCAATGGTGCCAACACCCTCTGGTGTTCGAAGTGGTGACAGACCCTTGCGCAATGGCTGACACGGCCTCGGGTGACCAGGTTCGTTGCGTGATCAGCGACATGCGGCTGGCCCCGATGGGCACCGAGGTCTATGTGCCGCTGGCCTTGTTGCTGGATTCGGACCCGCCTGCGGCCCTGCAGGGGGCTGCGGTCAACTGGCCGCAGTGGCACTTTTTGGTCACCGTGGCTTCCCTCCCTGAGTCGGCCATCGAGTCGGAGCATGTTCAGGAAGGCGGGCAAATTTTGTTGCCCAATGCGTTCCAGCAGCCATGGTTGGTACGCCTGCAGGCTCAAGAGGTGCCCTTTGGTCTGGTGGGCCATTTGCGCCTGAATGCCGGCACCATCGAACTGATGCAGCGGTCCGATGAAGCCGCCAATGACGCGCAGCGCGAGTTGATTGACGCGGACGCCTGGCAGGTGCAGTTGGCCCGCGATGTGGTGCTCGACGTGCCGGTGGCGTTGGGCTGGGTGCCGGGTGCGCGCACGGTGCCCGTTGACTACACCTGCCATGAAGACGACGACACCGAATTCGGCCTGGGGGCGCATTTGAACCACGAAGCCAGAGGGCTGACGCTGGTGGGCATGGTGGTGCCCGTGATGCCTGGTGCGGCCTTGCGCATCCGTGCCGTGCGCACGGTGCTGTGACGCCCAGCCCGCAGAACACCTGTGCGGGCTTTTTTCACACTTTTGTTTCCTGTTTGACGCCCCTCGTGATTTCCTGACGCCTCGGCCCCTAATTCGAGGCATTGACGGCGGGTGGCTGTAGTAACTTCAGCTTGGTTCAGACAGGAGATTTCAGATATGGCAACCGCGACCAGCAGTCCGCGAGCTTCAGGCGGCGAACTCAAGCTGGCCATTCTCATTGGCTTGGTCACGGTGGTGGCCTTGTTGAGTGCCTGGGCTTACAACCGCCTGGCTTCCCAGCCGGAGGAGCCCAAGCGCCCCGTGCCAACCTGGCTGGGTGTCAGTCCGGTGACGGCGCAGACCGCAGACGGGCGAATTCTGACGGTCAAGGTCAATCTGATGTTGAAGAATCAGGATGATCTGGATGTGCTGAAGCCTTATGAACCGGCCTTCAAGTCTCTCGTGGCCGAAGCGGGTTCAACCCTGGACAGTAGCGATGCCCGAGGCGCTGATCGCATCATGCAATTTGGCGCCACGGTGAAGGAATCGGTTAACGACTATCTCAATGAACAGCAGGTCAAAGCACGCATTAAGCGGGTGGCCTTTGAAGAGTTCAAGTTGATGCAGTGAATGGGCAGGGCGCTGGTGCGCCCTCGCTTATGCGGTCACAGCATTACTTGGGTCCCCAACTCCACCACTTGGTTGGCTGGCAGCCGGTAATAGGTCGCAGCACCTTCTGCCTGACGCGTCATCCAGCCATATAGGCCGCATTGCCAGGCAGGCAAGCTGCCTGGTCCGTCCACCACGGTTGCTCTAGCGACGAAGTAGGTGGTGCGCATGGGTTCCAGGTCTAACCCGGGGTGCGCTTGTGTACTCAGGGCTTCAGGAATGTCGGGCTCCTCTCTGAAACCGAATCGCACCGTGACGGTGTACAGACCTGGCCCTAACTCTTCCACAACCAAGCGCTCTGAGGTACTCACGTAAGGCGCGTTGTCATTGAGCACGTGCAAGAAAACGGTCTGCTTGTGCATGACCTTGTAGTGCTTCAAATTGTGGAACAACGCGCTGGGGACGATGGTGGGGTCGGAGGTCAGATAGACCGCTGTGCCCTCCACATACGGCACATCCGGGCGGGGGCTGTGAACGAAGTCGTTCATGGGAATGTCGATCTGACGGCGTTGGTCTGCGACCAGGCTGCTGCCCTTTTTCCAAGTGGTCAGCATCAGGAAAATGCCGGCGCCCAAGGTCAGCGGGAACCATCCGCCTTCCCCTAGCTTGCTCAGGTTCGAGGCAAAGAAGCCTAGTTCCAGCAAGGCAAACCCGCCTAGTGCGACCAGGATGGTGCGTCTCCAAGGGCGGGGGCTGATGCGGGTGACGAAGGCGGTCAGCAGGGTGGTAATGATCATGGTGCCCGAGACGGCAATGCCATATGCAGCAGCCAGGGCACCAGAAGTTTTGAACGACAGCACCAGTGCGATGACGGCCAGCAACATCATCCAGTTCACGCTGGGTACATAAATTTGTCCGCGTTCCTGATCTGAGGTGTGCAGGATGCGCACGCGTGGCAGGTAGCCCAGGCGGCTGGCCTGCAAGGTCATTGAATAGGCGCCAGAAATGGTGGCCTGCGAAGCGATGACGGTGGCGGCGGTAGCCAAGCCCACCAGGGGAATCAGGAGCCACTGCGGTGCCAGCATGAAGAAGGGGTTGGCGGCGGCGCTGGCGTCGCGCAGCACCAGGGCGCCTTGGCCAAAGTAGTTCAAGATCAGGCAGGGAAAGACCAGTCCATACCAGCCCAGGCGAACAGCTTTTGCGCCGAAATGGCCCATGTCGGCGTAAAGCGCCTCCCCACCCGTCATGGCCAGGAACACAGCCGACAGCAGCAAGAAGGCGGCGCCAGGGTGGTCCAGAGTGAATTGCAGGGCATGCATGGGGTTGATGGCCTGCAGCACCATGGGGGTTTGTGCAATGCTGTGAACACCCAATGCGCCCAGGGCGGCGAACCAGATGACCGTCACCGGACCAAACCATTTGCCCACACTGCCTGTGCCTTGCTTTTGGATGAGGAACAACCCGATCAAGATGCCAATGGTGATCGGTTCGATGAAGTGCTCAAACCGCGGCGTGGCCACGCTGATGCCCTCCACGGCAGACAGGACGGAGATGGCCGGTGTGATGATGGCATCGCCATAAAACAGCGCTGCAGCAAATACGCCTGCGCCCACGACCAGTACAGAACGTCTTGGTGCGTCGTGGGCCAGCCGGTGGGCCAGCGCGGTCAGTGCCAGCACGCCACCTTCGCCGTCATTGTCGTACTTCAGCACAATCCACACGTACTTGATTGACACGATGATGAACACGGCCCAGAGCAGGGCCGACAGGGTGGCCAGCACGTTTTCGGGCGACAGGGCCAGCGCATGGGGGCCATTGAAGGCTTCTTTGAACGCATACAGTGGGCTGGTGCCAATGTCGCCAAACACAATGCCCAACGCCGCAAGCGTGAGGGCGCCCAGGCTGGACTTGCCGTGACCATGGGAATCGGTCGAAGGTTGAGACATGGCTTTCATACTCCAAGCTGAAATCGATAGCCCACGCCCACTTCGGTCAGGAAGTGGCGAGGCTGGGCGGGATCGTGTTCGAGCTTCTGGCGCAGATGCCCGACGTAGATCCTCAAATAGTGGTTGCTCTCTGAATGGGATGGCCCCCAGACTTCGCGGAGCAGTTGTCGGTGCGTCATGACTTTGCCGGCGTGGGCCAGGAGCACGCACAGCAGACGGTACTCGATCGGGGTCAGGTGAACCAGCTGGCCGTTTCGCTTGACCTGACGGGAGACTAGGTCGATGTCGACTTCGCCAAACCGATGGCAGGGCTGCTCAATGTCAGTTCCTTTGCGGCTGCGGCGAAGCATGGCCCTCACCCGCGCCAGCAATTCGCCCACGGCAAAAGGCTTGGTGAGGTAGTCGTCGGCCCCGGCATCAAGCGCATCGATCTTGTCGGTTTCGGTGGAGCGAGCCGACAGGATCAGAACAGGCATGCTGGACCAGGTGCGCAAGTCTTGAACAAACCTGCGACCATCACCATCTGGCAGCCCCAAATCCAGGATGACCATGTCTGGCTTGCGTGTGCCGGCCTCGACCAAGCCTTGTCGCATGGACTCTGACTCGACCACTTTGTAGTGGTCGCTTTCCAGTGCGGTGCGTACAAAGCGACGAATGAGGGGGTCGTCTTCCACTAATAGTACGGTGGGGGCGTTCATGTTTGTGGCTCCCCATCCCATTCCGGCTCGAAGGTGGGTGGGGAGCCCAACGGAAGACCGAAGCGCACAAGCGAGCCGCCTGCGGGTGGGTTGCAGGCCTCAATGTGGCCACCATGGGCTTCTACGATGGCCCGGCATATGGCGAGCCCCAGACCCACGCCCGGCACAGTTGACTCGGGCATGCCTCGCTCAAACAGGTTAAACACGTCTTGAAGCTTGTCGGGTGGGAAGCCTGAGCCCTCGTTGCTGACACGCACGTCAAGGTGCGTGCCGCTGACTTCGGCGCTGATCTGGATGATCGATCCGTTGGGACTGTATTTGGCAGCGTTCTCAATGAGGTTGCCGAAGACTCGTTCCATCAGCACCGCGTCAATGTGAACCAGAGGCAAGTCTGACGGGAGGTGAACTTGCACAGCATGGCCTTGTAATCCTGTTCCCAGCATTTGAATGCTGGCGCCGATCACTTCTTCAATGGGTTGCCATTCCAGCCGAAGGGGCAGCCGTCCGGCGTCTTTTTCACTTTGCAAGCGCGCCATGTCCAGCAGGTTGGACACCATGCGGTTCAGACGCATCGCTTGGTCGCGAATGGCGTTGCTCATTTCCTGCGCACGATCGGGCAAGGGCGGCTGGATCAGTGTCAGCGTGTCGGCCAGGCCGTACAGGGCGGTCAAGGGGGTGCGAATGTCGTGCGACAGTGCGGCCAATATGGAGTTACGAAGGCGTTCGCCATTGGCTTCTAGCTGGCTGAGGTGCGCCACTTCGACAAAGTGCAGACGCTCAATGGCGGTAGCCACCAAGGAAGTCACCGCGTCCAGCAAAGGGCGTTGGTGGTCAAGCGTGGGGTCATTTTCACGCAGGGGGCTCAGTAGCAAGACGCCTCTGGATCGAGTCGAACCCGTCAAGGGCAGGGCAATGATGAGCTTGCCGCTGTCTGAAATCTGATGCGATGCCACCCCCTTGCAATCGTGGTGAACCATGTGCATCACGCGGAGCAGATCGGGGCCGGCTTGGCGCGGCAGTGCCGCATCGTCAGGGGTGGCTGGAACGAGGCTGTTGTCGGGCGCACAAATCCAAATCGACAGCTCGGCATGCAGTTGCGTGGCAGCGAAGTCAGCACCATGTTGCCGAACGTTTTCTATTGACATGGCGCCAGAGAGGTGGCTGGCCAGTGTGTAGAGCGCTTGCGAGCGCTCTGCTGAAGCACTGGCCTCGTCGGCACGCTGCCTCAAGCCGATGGTCAGATGGCCAATGATGAGGGCCACCGTGAGCATGACCGCGAAGGTCAACAGGTATTGAATGTCGCTGACGGCGAATGACCACCGTGGGGGGACGTAGAAGAAATCAAACAGGCCTACGCTGAGGAACGATGCCAGCACAGCTGGCCCGCGCCCCCAGCGGGTTGCCACCAGCACCACCGTCAAGAGGAACAGCATGACGGTGTTGACTGGGTCGAGGATATCGTGAATGGGCCAGGTCAGTGCGGTGGTCAGGCCGCAAGCAGCCACAGCCTTGACGTGGCCCGCCCTGGGGGCGGGGGCGGCGTGAGCAACAGGAAAGGCCGAAGCGTCGTGCATACAAAGAAGCGAAAGCCCTGATGCCTTCAGCTTAGAGGGCGGGGCATCTTGTTGTTGAAAATTCTGGCACGACGGGCATAAAAATGCCGTAAAAATGCTGCGACGCAGCATTGCGTCAGCTCGTTGCAGCGGGGCGCGCCCAGCCCTCAATCGCGCGAATCTTCATGTCCTGCCCAGCCAGCCAGGTTTTGCGAAACGACCCACATTGCGGACAGGGCTCGATTCGGTCCGGTGGCGACCATTGCGTGCCGCAATCCTGACAATGGGCCAAAGCGGCCTGCTGCGCCATGTGGATGACAGCGCCGTCTGCCAATGTGCCTGTCAGTGCGGTTTCCAGCGCAGTGCGCAAGGCTTGTGGCTCCACACAACTCAGGCTGCCGATGTCCAACGTGATGGCCGTGATGCGTTCGAGCTGATCGGCATGGGCTTCTAGCGTCAGCACGATCTCCATGGCCAGGGATGCTTCATGCATGGGCGTGCAAGGCTTCATCCAGCCAGGCCTGCATCAAATCCCAAGCGGTTCGCAAGGCCTGGCGCGCGTCGGCTGACAGCGGTGCCCCCAACTCGAAGCCTTCGCCTTTGATCGACAGCACGCTGCATGGCGGCGGCGGGCTTTGCATCAGGTGCTGGTACAGCGCCAGCAAAGCGGGGGGCGGGCATTGGTGGCTTTGAACAGCTGGAGGGGCAGGCAAGGCTTGCACGGTCTGGATCAGGGCTCCTGGCGCACCACTGGCGGCGGCATCGATGATCAACACGCAGGGGCGGTCTCGCAGGTCGTCCACATGCTCCACCATCAGTTGCTGTTCGCAGATGATTTCGACGGCGAGTTGCACCGAAGCGGGGCGACGCTGAAGCCATTGCATCAGTCGTTCGGCCAGCAGAGGGCCCAAGGCATCGTCGCCTCGGCTGGGGTTGCCAATGGCCAGAACCAGAATGGGCTTCATGCCGGCCCCTGGTGTTCGATCTGCCCATCTTCGTGTTTGAGCAGCAGGTCCACAGTCTGCCCCTGAGCGTCGAGCAGCTCCACTCGCAGGGGCATTTTGCCTATGGCATGGGTGGCGCAAGACAGGCAGGGGTCGTAAGCCCGGATCGCCACCTCAATGTGATTGAGCAAGCCTTCTGTCAACGCCCGGCCATCGAAATACTGCGCCGCCACGCTGCGCACGGCTTCGTTCATGGCAGTGTTGTTGTGCGTGGTCGATACGATGAGGTTGGCGTAGCTGATGAGGTCGTTTTCGTCGATTCGGTAGTGGTGGATCAAGGTGCCGCGTGGGGCTTCGATCACGCCGATGCCTTCGCGCAAGACGGCTTGCCCAGCAGGCAGCTTGCCCATCAAATCGGTGCTGGTGATGTTGGGCTCGTTGAGCAGCCGCTCGATGGTTTCGGCGCAGTGCAGCATGTCGATCATGCGTGCCCAGTGCTGGGCCAGCGAGGCCGTCACCGGCTTGCCATGGTTCCAGGCTTTGAATTCCTCGCGGGCGGCTTCAGCGCGTGGGGTGTCGAGGTAGCTGGCGTTGTTGATGCGAGCCAGCGGGCCGACGCGGTACCAGCCCTGATCGGGACCCAGCGCCCGAAGGTGCGGGAACTTCATGTAGGTCCAGGGTTTGACTTCCTCGACCAGCAATTGGGGGTAGGTGTGCACATCGATCTGGTCGAACACGCGCAGCCCAGCCGCGTCGCTCACGCGCAGGGCACCGTCATACAAGTCGGCCGCACCGTCGGGCCGCACCAGTGACATGAACAGCGAGGGGAATTCAGCAAACGTGCTGTGGGCGGCGTGGTTGGCCAGGAACAGGTCTCGCGCCAGGTTCAGGGCTGCAGCACTCCAGTCGATGATCTGCGGCACTTCATGCAACAAGGCATCGCGATCAGCCACCGACAAAGGGCGGTTGAACCCACCGGGCACAGAGCCTGTGCCGTGTACTCGCTTGCCGGTCAGGATGCGAATGACCTCCTGCCCGAATTTGCGGATGCGAATGCCCTGCAAGCCCAGTTCGCGTTCGTCTTGCAGCACACCCACGATGTTGCGGTGGGGCACGGCATCGTCAAAGCCAAAGAGCAAGTCGGGCGAGGCCAGATGGAAGAAGTGCAGGGCATGCGATTGCAGCACCTGTGCGGCATGCAGCAGTCGGCGCAGCTTTTCTGCTGCGGGGGGAATGCGTGCCGAGCCGATGACAAAGGGGTCGCAAGCCTTGCTGGCCGCCATCAGGTGGCTGACCGGGCAGATGCCGCACAGGCGTTGAACCAGGGTGGGCACTTCCCAGTAAGGGCGGCCCTGAATGAAGCGTTCGAAGCCTCGGAATTCAACAATGTGCAAGCGGGCTTGTTGAACGCGACGGTGCTCGTCGAGCAGCAGGGTGACCTTGCCGTGGCCTTCCACGCGGCTGACCGGCTCGATCACAACGCGTTCGAGACCTTCTGGGTGCGCGGCGGTTTCAAGTGGATGAGGCATGGGTGTCAGAGGTCAACCATCAGTCAAAACGTCGGGCTTGTGGCGGCAGTTCAGGCGCGCGGTTCTCCAGCTGCGCCATGATGAGTTCCTTGAAGGCCGCAGCCGGTGGCGGGCAGCCTGCCAGGGTGTAATCCACGGGCACCACCTCGTGCAGTGGCAAGACTTTTTGCAGCAGAGGCGGCAGTTCAGGGTCTTGGGGCACCTGAGGGTTGAGCAGGTCTGAGCCCAGGTAAGCCTCGGCCACCAGTTCAGACACGGGGATGCCATTGCGCAGGGCGGGCACACCCCCGTACATGGCGCAGGCGCCTACGGCCACCAGTACCTTGCAGCGGGCTCGGAATTCGCGCAGCACCTCCACATTCTCGGCATTGCACAGCCCGCCTTCTATGAGCCCGATGTCAACACCTTGTGGGTTGACGTGCTTGATGTCGGTCAGCGGGCTGCGGTCGAACTCGATGTGGTCGATCAGGTCAGCCAGGGCCTCGTCCACGTCCAGAAAAGACATGTGGCACCCGAAGCAGCCCGCCAGCGAGCAGGTGGCGATGGTCAGTTTGGGGCGAGGCACGCTCATGTGTCCTCCGGGTGCTGGGCGATGTCGGCCTGATCGTAGGGCCGCTGGCCAATGGGGATGATGAAGCCTTGCCGCTTGGGCATCAAGGCCCCCACGGGGCAGATGGACATGGCCCGATCGGTGGGGGCAATGGCGCTGTCTTTCAGCAAGCCACTGGGGCTGTTGACCAGCAGTTCGGTTTTCAGGCCTCTCCCACCGATGGCGAACACGTTCTTGCCATCGACTTCGCGGCTGGCCCGCACGCACAGCTCACACAGCACGCAGCGGCTGCGGTCCAGCCAGACTTCGGGGTGCGACGCATCGACCGCGTGGTGCGGGTATTCGTGCATGAAATGGGTGTCTTGCATGCCCAGGTGGTAGCCCAGCGCCTGCAGGTGGCAGTTGCCGCTTTTCTCGCAAAAGGGGCAGTGGTGGTTGCCTTCCACAAACAGCATCTGAACCAGGCGTTTGCGGTCGGTCTGCAACTCAGTCGTTTCCGATTCGACCACCATGCCGGCGCTGGCGGGCAAGGTGCATGAGGCCATCAGCCGGCCGTTGACGTGCACGCTGCAGACCTTGCAACTGCCAATGGGGTCGAAATCGGCGTGGTGGCACAGGTGGGGAATGTAGGTGCCTGCCGCGGTGGCCGCCTGCATCACGGTTTGCCCTGGCGTGAAGGAAATGGCCTGGCCATCGAGGGTGAAGGTGAGGGGCTCAGACATGGGGCTCGGTCTGGGGTGTCAGGGTGTGCATGTTGACCACGGCGGCTTCCAGGTCGAAGGCTTGCTGTGCCGGCACCAGGCGTGCTTGAACCAGTTCGGGGAAGTGGGCGAGCACATCCAGCAAAGGGTGGGCGGCGGTCTGCCCCAAACCGCAGTGGCTGGCACGGTGCATGAGGTCGCCTGTTTCCTTCAGCCGTTGCACATCGATTTCGCTGGCGTGACCGTTGACCAGGCGGTCGGCCGTGTCCACCAGTTGGCCGCAGCCGACTCGGCATGGCGTGCAGAAGCCACACGATTCGTGGGCGAAGAAATGGGTGTATTGGCGGGCCACCTCCAGCATGTCTCGCTGGGTGTTGAACACGGTGAAGGCGCCGCCAGTGGGCAGGTCTTCGAAGCTGATTCGGCGGTGCAATTGGCCAGCGTCAATCAGCTTGCCCGATGGGCCGCCCACCAGCACGGCTTGCACATCGGATGCGCCACAGTCAGCCAGCACCTCGGCCACGGTCAGGCCCCAGGGGATTTCGTACAGGCCGGCTCGGGCCACGTCGCCGGCAATGCTGAGGATGCGTGTGCCCCTGGAGTGCTCGGTGCCATGGGCGGCAAACCAATCCCCGCCGTGCAAGGCAATCTGCGCGACCTGCACAAAGGTTTCGACGTTGTTGTTCACGGTGGGAAGGCCCAGATAGCCACGGTCCACCGGGAAGGGGGGGCGCGTGCGGGGAATGCCTCGCTTGCCTTCCACCGATTCGATCAGGGCGGTTTCTTCGCCGCACACGTAGGCGCCGGCGCCCAGGTGCAATTCAATGTCAAACGCAAGTTCAGACCCGCCGATGTCGCGGCCCAGCCAACCGGTTTGTCGGCGCTGTGCCAGAACCTCCAGCAGATGGGGGGCGATGAACTCGTACTCGCCGCGCAGGTACAGAAAGCCCTGTTGTGCCCCCACGGTGAGCCCAGCCAGGGTCATGCCTTCGATCACCTCATGGGCCCACTGCATCAGCAGCATGCGGTCCTTGAATGTACCGGGCTCGCCTTCATCGGCATTGCAGGTAATGGCTCGCGGCCCGGGCGCCTCGCGGCAGGCCTCCCACTTTTGCCAGGTGGCAAAGCCAGCGCCCCCACGGCCACGCAGGCCCGCTTGTTTCAGGGCGCTGATGACGCCTTCAGGCCCCAGTTGCAAGGCCTGGCTGATGGCCGTGCCGGGCGCAATGGGGTGGCTCAACGTGAGGTCGTGTCGGCCAACCGGGTTGTGGACGGCAAAGAAGTCAACCGGCCAGTCGTCCAAGGGCGAAGCCGTTTCAATCAGCGTCGCGATCTCGTCAATGCGGCGAGGTGTGAGTTGGGTGAGTGGTCGGCCATTGATGAGCCCGGCAGGGCCCTGGTCGCACAGGCCGGTGCAGGAAGTGCGGTGTACCGACACGCGCAGATCGGGGCGTGTCTGGCCTGGCTCGATTTGAAGGCGTTCGCACAGGCGTTGCAGCAGCGCTTCGCTGCCCAGCATGCGATCGGTGACGCTGTCGCTGAGGTAAACGGTGTATTGCCCTCGGTGTTCAAAACTGAGGAAGTGATAGAAACCGATCACGCTGCGAATGGCGGCATAGCTCAATTGCCATTGCGTGGCCAGGGTGTCGATGGCCCAGGCCGGAATGTGATGAAAGCGGGCCTGGATCTGTCGCAAGACCTGCAGCAAGGCACCTGGGCCAGGCACATAGGAGGCCAGAATGGGGTCCAGCGTGCTGGGTGGGGGCAAGATGCGCTTGGCGATCACGGTGTCAGGCTGATGGTTAACAGGGCCGAGGCATCTTCCAGCGCATGGAGGCCGTGGGGTTCATTGCCGGCCAGAAAAACCAGGTCGCCAGCTCTCAGGCTCAGTGTCTTGTCATGGGTTGACAGTTCGATGACGCCTTCGATGCACTGCAGGGTGATCTCTCCGCTGACCTGATGCTGTTTCATGCCCTTGCCGGCAGGCAACACCAGACGGATCAGTTCCAGCTGATGGCTTTTGAGTAGGGCATGGCTTTGAACTTCCGACAGGCGAGCACCCAGAGGCTGGGCATGGATCAAGTCACCTGATGCTGCATGTGCGATGGCCATGATGCGGCTCCTGTTTCAGCAGATTCGGGGCAGGGGTTCACCATTCAACCAGTCCAGCATACGCCAGCCGCCGAAGCGGGTGCGCATTTGCACGAAACAATGGGGGTCTTGTGTGACCGCGCCGATACGGCAGGCCTGCTGACCCAGGGGGTGCGCATGCATGACGGCGAGCAGGCGCTCGGCATCGGCGTCGGCGCAGATGAGCAGCAGCTTGCCCTCGTTGGCGATGTACAGTGGATCCAGCCCAAGTAGCTCACAGGCTCCTTGCACGGCGGTGTTGACCGGAATCTGGGCTTCATCGAGCTTCATACCCACCCCGGATGCACTGGCGATTTCATTGAGACTGGTGGCCACGCCGCCTCGCGTGGGGTCGCGCAGAACGCGGATGGCGGCGCCTGATTCGATCAGGGCTGCGGCCAGTGAATGCAGCGGTGCGCAGTCTGACACGATGGGAGAGTCGAATTGCAAGCCCTGCCGTTGGCTGAGCACGGCCAGCCCATGGTCACCCACGGGGCCCGACAGCAAGATGGCATCGCCCGGCTGGGCTTGCGAGCCAGACAATCGCAGGCCGCAGGGCCGCCAGCCCAGGCCACTGGTGCTGATGTACACGCCATCGCCTTTGCCTCGCTCCACCACTTTGGTGTCGCCCGCCACGATGGCGACACCAGCCTGATACGCCGCGTTGGCCATCGATTGCGCGATGCGCTGCAACTCAGCCAGGGGCAGCCCTTCTTCCAGCACGAAGGTTGCCGTCAGGCTGGCGGGCTGTGCGCCCATCATGGCCAGGTCATTGACTGTGCCGTTCACAGCCAATTGCCCTATGTCGCTGCCAGGGAAGAACAGTGGGGCCACCACGTGGGCGTCGGTCGCCATGACCAGATCGTGTCCAGCCGGAGGTTGCAAGGCGCCGGTCAGCACCGCGCCGTCGTCTCCCGTGTCTTGCCACCCGGCGGGCCAGGTGCGTTCAAACGCGGGCCGGAAAATGTCGTGGATCAGTTGATAGGTGGCGCGGCCACCTGCGCCATGGCTCATGTCGATGCGGCCGTGCTTCTTGTCTAGCGGGCGCAGATAGTGTCGGGCGGTGGTCATGCGGCTTGCCGGTGCCGGCCATAGTGGTAGTGGGCAGCACAGGCGCCTTCCGAACTGACCATGCAGGCTCCCTGGGGGTGTTCTGGGGTGCACACGGTGGCGAACAGCTTGCATTCTTGCGGCTGGCGGTGGCCCTGCAAAATGGGGCCGCACAGGCACTGAGGGTGGTCGGCCACGGTGTGGGCGGGCACGCCAAACTTGCATTCGGCATCGAATGCGGCAAAGGCCTCTTTCAGGCGCAGGGCGCTGTGCGGCATGCTGCCGAGACCGCGCCATTCGAATGCCTCGCGCAGGGTCATCACCTCGTCGACCAGGGCTTGCGCTCGCAGATTGCCTTGTCGGTTCACCGCTCGGGTGAATTCGTTTTCCACTTCCGCTCGCCCGTTGTTGACCTGATGTACCAGCATCAGGATGGCTTGCATGATGTCCAGCGGTTCGAACCCGGCGATGACCACGGGCAGACCATATTGGGCGGGGAATGGCTCATAAGCCTGGGTGCCAATGATGGTGGACACGTGGGCGGGCCCCACCAGGCCATCCAGCGCCACGGGCTCGGCCTGGTTCAAGATGGCGTGCATGGCCGCCGGGGTGAGCACGTGGTTGCACAACACGCTGAAGTTGTGAAGGCCCTCGCGTTGGGCGGTCAGCACCGCCACGGCAGTAGGGGGCGTGGTGGTCTCGAAGCCAATGGCCAGGAACACCACGTCCCGATCGGGATGCTGCCGTGCCAGGTTCAGGGCGTCGTCTACCGAATAGACCACGCGCACGTCGGCGCCCAGCGCTCGGGCCTTCAGCAAACTGGTTTGACCGGAAGCGGGTACACGCAAGGTGTCGCCATAGCTGGCCAAGATCACGCCGGGCCGTCGGGCCACGGCAATGGCCTGGTCGATGCGGCCAATCGGCAAGACGCACACCGGGCAGCCTGGGCCATGAATCATGTGGATGCGACTGGGCAGCAAATCGAGCACGCCATAGCGAGCCAGGGCATGGGTGTGACCGCCACAAAACTCCATGAACCGGTAGGTTCGCCCTGGTTGCACGGCGGCGGCAATGGCTTGCGCCAGTTGGTGTGCCAGCACCGGGTCACGAAATTCGCTGATGTATTTCATGGTGCAGCCTGTTCCCCCATGCGGGCAAACAGCGCCAAGGTGGCTTCCGCTTCGTCGGGGTCCAGTTTGGTCAGGGCATAGCCCACATGCACGATCACATAGTCACCCGGCTGGACCTCATCCAGCAGCGCCATGGAGATGTGTTTGCGCACACCAGCCAGATCCACATGACCATGGCCTGTGGCGTCGACATCAATCACGCGGGCGGGCAGGGCAAGGCACATGGCGTCAGCAAGCGGGTGAGGGCAATGGGGTTTGCAAGGCGACCCAGGCCTGCCCCAGAGACAGACCGCCATCGCCACAGGGGTATTGTGAGGCTCGCCAGACTTGCAGGCCTTGTGTCTGGATCAATTCGGTCAGAAGATCGTCCAGCAATCGGTTGACCAGACAGCCGCCTGTCAGCACCACGGTGTTCAGCCCCTGCTTCAGGCAGGCTTGGCTCGCCCATTGCGCCAGGCCGTGAGCGAGATCGGCATGAAAGCGCGCGGCGGCCTGATGCCGCCCCTGTTCGGTGTTTGAGGCTTGGATGAGCGACTGCATCATGGGGCGCCAGTCCCATTCGCCGAGGTTGGATGCGACGATTGAATTTGGCGAAAAGCCAGAAACAGGCCAGGCAGAGGTGGCGCTGGCTTCTAGCAGCATGGCCGCATGGGCTTCGTGGTCGGACAAGGTGGCCAAGCCCAGCAAGGCCGCAGCCGCGTCAAAGAGCCGGCCCAGGCTGCTGGTGCCCGGGGTGTGGCGATGCCCTTGTTGTTGTAGCCAGCTTTGCAGGGCCCTGGCCTGGGCTTGTTCGGGCCAGCGCAACGAAATCTCGTCGGTGCGCCCCAGTTCATGCAAGACCGATGCGGCCAGGCGCCAGGGCTCCCGCGCTGCTTTTTCGCCGCCGGGCAAAGGCAGGGGGCGCAAATGCCCCAGGCGAACGCATTCGGCTCCGTCCACCCTCAGCAATTCGCCTCCCCAAGGCTGGCCGTCAGTGCCCAGGCCGAAGCCGTCCAGCGCCAGGGCGATCACTGGCCCTAGGTCATGGCCCTGCGCGGCTCGTTCCGCCAGCACCGCAGCCACATGGGCATGGTGATGTTGAACGGGAATCAAAGTGGCGCCGTGGGCCTCGGCCAACTCAACGGCGGTGCGGTGGCTGAAAAAGTCTGGGTGCAGGTCGCAGGCGACAACGTGGCGATGGGCCCCGCTGGTGGCGCCTGGACTCATCAGCGTTTGCGCAAGCGCATGGGCTTGATCGCGGTAAACGTGCCGGCACGCTGCGCCGTCCAGGTCCCCAATATGGGGTGAGACCAAGGCTTCCATTTGCCCTTGCGGGGTAGCGCGAACCTGGCACAGCGTGGCCTTCAGGTCGCCACCGCTGGCCATGACATGCGTGGCATGCTGGGTTGGGCCCCACAACATGGGTTCGGGTGCGTAACCACGTCCTCGACGGATCCAGCAGGCGCTGCCATCGGGGCGCACCCGCAACACAGAGTCGTCAGCGCGGTGCAAGATGTCACGGTCATGCAGCAGCAGGGCGTCGGCCAGCGGGGACAATTGTTGCCATGCTTCGTGGTTGTCGATGACCAGCGGTGAGCCAGAGGCATTCGCGCTGGTCATCACCAATAGCAGGTCTTGGGGCTCATCCAGCCAAGCGGTACCGGCAGGGCGTTGGGCAGCCTCGTGAAACAGCAGATATTGCACGGGTGCATAGGGCAGCATGGCGCCGAGGGTTGCCAAGCCAGGGGCAATGCCGGGTAACTCGCGTTGGGCTTGGGTGGTTTGCCGCAACAAAACGATGGGTCGAGCTGCTTGTGTCAGCCAAGCCGCCTCTTGAGGGGCAATGGTGGCCCACGGCGCCAGCGATGCCAGATTGGCTGCCATGACCGCCAGCGGTTTGCTGGGCCGGCCTTTGCGTTGCCGCAGGCGTGCCACGGCGTTGGCATCGTGCGCATTGCAGCACAGATGAAAACCGCCTATGCCTTTGATGGCCACGATC
Source organism: uncultured Aquabacterium sp. (assembly GCA_964453105.1). Classification (GTDB taxonomy): domain Bacteria; phylum Pseudomonadota; class Gammaproteobacteria; order Burkholderiales; family Burkholderiaceae_C; genus Aquabacterium. The sequence goes on from CAYVOP010000017.1 coordinate 16,229, forward strand.
TGCCCAGCTTGCAGCAGCGCCAGCGTTTGGGCGATCGGGTCCGCGCCTGAAGCAGTGTCACTCAACAAGGTGCCATCGCGGTGCCACAGGCTCAGGCTGGGGCCGCAGTGGGGGCAGCAGTTGGTCTGGTCGTGAAAGCGATGGCTGCTGGGGGCATGAAGCTCTTGCTCGCATTGCCGGCACACCTCAAACAGGGCCAGACTGGTGTGGGCGCGGTCGAAAGGCAGGGCTCGGACCACGGTATGGCGTGGTCCGCATTGTGGGCAGTGAATGAAGGGGTGGCGCCAGCGCCGGTTGCGCGGATCAAACAGCTCGCTCAAGCAGCGCGGGCAGGTGGCCAGGTCGGTGCCGATGTGGGTGCCAAGGTCTGCCGCCGAATCGCTGGCAACGCTGTCCAGAATTTGAAAGACGCCAGCGGCAATGGGGGGCCAGTCTGGCGCGGGCAGAGGCAGCGAGTCGACGCGATCCACGCGGGCCGGAAAAGGCATGAGCGACAGGCGGCTGACCAGCGAGTCGATCGCGGCCTCAGGCCCTTCCAGACGCAACGCCACGCCTTGCGGGGTGTTGCGAACCCAACCACTCAGTGCGCGCTGGGTGGCCTGTTGGTACAGCCAGGGGCGGCAGCCCACCCCTTGCACCAGGCCATGCAGGATCAGGTCGAGGCGCACCGCTGTTCGATCCATTCCAACCAGGCATTCAGGCCTTCGCCACTGGTGGCGGACACCTGCAGAATTTGCGCCTGCGGGTTGACTTGATGGATGTATTGCATGGCCCGATCCAGGTCAAAACGCAAATGCGGCAGCAGGTCGCATTTCGACAACAGCACCAGCCGCGCGGCCTGGAACATGTCGGGGTACTTCAGAGGCTTGTCTTCTCCTTCCGTTACCGAATACACCAGCACCTTCGCGGTTTCGCCCAGATCGAACCCTGCGGGGCACACCAGGTTGCCCACGTTTTCGATCAGCAACACGCCGTGGGGCAGGGCGGGCAGATCGTGCAGGGCGTCGTGCACCATGCGGGCGTCCAGGTGGCAGCCCTTGCCGGTGTTGACCTGAACTGCGGGCACGCCGGTGGCGCGAATGCGTTCGGCGTCCAGGCTGGTTTGTTGATCGCCTTCGATCACCGCCACTGGGCGGCGGCCTTGCAGCCGGGTCACGGTTTCCACCAGCAAGGTGGTCTTGCCCGAGCCAGGGCTAGACACCAGATTCAAGGCCAGTGTGTGCTGTGCCTGAAGATGCTCACGAACGTGGGCCGCCACATGGTTGTTGCCGGCCAGGATGTCGTGTTCGAGTTGCAGCACCCGGGTGTGCAAGCCTGTACCGGCCGGGTGGGGGGGGTGATGATGTTCGGCAGACTCGCAGCCGCAGATGGTGCACATGGGGAACCTGCATGAATGGCGGGATCAATCCATGCACCATAACGGACTCATGGTTTCCCCGTCGTCGGGCAATCCCCCTATTCGGGTGGGGCTCAAACTGTCATAAATGTCACGTTGTTTGACTTGAGACCCCTTCATGAGATCGTCCAAACAGTTCAAACGTCTGGCCAGCTCCGTTGCTGGCGTGGCAGCAGCCTCCGCATTTTTGATCGGTCAGCCCTGGATGGGTGTGTCGCTGTGTACGGTGGCCGCATTTTTCGGGTTGTCGGCGCTGCACCGCGTCGGTGGCCGTCAAGAGCGCCAGGTATTGCGGGCGCCCATTCCCACCCTGGAACAGCGCAAGCGCATGTTCCAGGAAATGGCCTGATTCAGCTGGCATTGGTCAGTGGCTTGACGCGATAGCCCGTGCGCGGGAAATGCACGTGCACTGTGCCGCATCGCTCGCTTTGAAGACGCAGCGTCAGTTGCGTTGCGTTCAAGCCAATCAATTCGCCTTCCACGCATTCTTGCCCCATGACTTCGGGGCGAACCGCTACGCGTTGGCCCACTTGTAAGCCACTGGGGTCAACGACGGTCAGTGCTTCGTAGTCCAAGGGCGCAGGTTCGGCGTCTCGGGCCGCGTCTAACGCCATCTGCGCGGCCAATTCGCTGCGGATGCCTTGCCCGAAAGCTTTGATGCGTTTCATCCAGGCCAGGGTGGCGGGGTAGGCACTCAGATCCAATCTGCTGACCTTCACGAACCACAAGGCGCAGTACAGCGCAAAGTCACCATGGCTCGGCGTCGCGCCGCCGATGAACGGCTGCGACTGCTTCAAGCCTTGTTCCACCCAGGCCAGCTCGCACTCCAACGCCTGGCGGGTTTGAGGCCCTGAACGCTTTACGGCCTCTCGGCTCATGCCGGTCATGCCACTGAGGGCGGCCCGGTCGGCCAGGAATTCATCGCTGAGAAAATCCACGATCTGGCTGAACGTGTGGGCCACGGCTTTGCCGAAGAAGTTCACGTCGACCCAGTGGGCAATCACCTCGCTCCAGCCGGCTTCGGTCATCACGGGTTGGGCCGGGGTCAGCTTGTCCAGCACACGTGCAATCAGGCGGGTGTCGCAGTAAACATCGGCGCCGATCTGCAGCACCGGCACTTTTCTATAGCCGCCCGTTAGGGCCGTCATGTCAGGCTTGGGCATCATCATCGGCACCACCACCGATTGCCAGGCCAAGCCCTTGTAGCCCAGTATGGCCCGGATCTTTTCCGCATACGGCGACTCGTTGTAGTGGTGAAGGATCAGCGTGGGAGTGTGAGAGGTGTTCATGCAGCCCATTGTGGCCAAGGTCACACACGCCTAAAATTGTCGCAATAGACATATTTGATGCCAATATGGACAGTAAGCGTGCCCACCGACATCGCGTTGGTGTGTTGATCTGCCGGCAGCACAGCCTGGCCAGCTATGGCCTCGTGCTGGATGCCTTTCGCATGGCCAATCAACTAGGGGTGGCACATCAGTTCGATCTGGTTCGCGTCAGCCAGGACGGTTTGCCCGTGCCACACCCCGACGGCGACTTGCGGGTGGATGCCGGACTGGATGGCCTGTTGGGGGTGGATGTGGTGCTCATTCCCTCCTTGTGGCTCAATGGGCCCGAGGCCGTGGCAGAGCAGGCGCAAACCATTGCGGCGCTGGCGCGACTCGACCCGTGCATTCTGGTGGCAACGCTGTGTACCGGCGCCTATTTGCTGGCAGCCAGCGGACGGCTGGACGGCAAAGCCGCCACCACTCATTGGATGCTGGCCAACGGCTTTCAGGCGCGCTACCCACAGGTGCGCGTGCAAGCCAGCCAGAACCTCACCCATCAGGCTGAAGTGGTTTGCTCAGGTGGGTCGTTGGCGGCTGTCGATGTCTGCCTGTATGTGGTTCAGTTGCTGGCCGGGCGCGATGTGGCTCGCAACCTGGCGCGACTGTTGGTGACCGATCTGCGGCATGGCCCGCAAACCTGGTACACGCCACCCCAAGGCTGGCGCCGGCACGGCGATGCCGGAATCCACCAGATCGAAGCCTATATTGCCGATCACCATGCCGAGCCCGTTTTGCTGGAGCAACTGGCCGAGCGCCTGCACACCAGTGTGCGCACCTTGCAGAGGCGCTTTCTGGCCGCCACGGGGCTGACGCCCATTCAGTACCAGCAGGCCGTGCGCATTGACCGCAGCAAGGATTTGCTCGAAACCAGCCGATTGCCCATCGAAGACGTGGCCGAGCGCGTGGGCTACCAGGACCGTGTGGCATTTGGCCGCGTATTTAAAAAGGTGACTGGACTGAGCCCGGCGGGGTACCGCCAGCAGCATGGCGCCAGCAGCCAGGGCTCGCCAATCGGATGGAGCGAACAGTCTGGACAAGCACAGTCAAGCTGAGACAATGCCGGCATGACCATCGACTCAGACTCCATCATTGGCCAGACACGCGACTGGCTGACCCGTGCCGTTATTGGCCTCAACCTGTGCCCGTTTGCCAAGTCGGTGCATGTGAAGGAGCAAATTCGCTATGTGGTGTCTGATGCGGCCACGCCTGAGCAACTGGTCGAGCACCTGGTGACCGAGCTGAGCCTGCTGCGCGATGCCGACCCCGAAGAAATCGACACCATCTTGCTCATTCACCCGCTGGTGCTGCAAGACTTCGACGACTACAACGCCTTCCTGGATGTGGTGGACGCCGTGATCGATGAAATGGAGTTGGAAGGCGAGTTGCAGGTGGCGAGCTTCCATCCTCAGTACCAGTTTGATGGCACCGAGGACGACGACATCGAAAACTACACCAACCGGTCACCTTACCCCACGCTGCACCTGCTGCGCGAAAGCAGCATCGAGCGGGCCGTGGCGGCATTTCCCAATGCCGAAGACATCTATGAAACCAATATGGCCACCCTGCGCAAGCTGGGCCTGGAAGGGTGGCGCAAGCTCTGGCTGCCGTGATGGCAATCAGCCGCGATGCAGCTTGAATGCGGCCACCTTGTCAGCCAGGCGCTGAGCCTGATCGCGCATGCTCTCGGCAGCGGCCGCACTTTGTTCCACCAGGGCCGCATTCTGTTGCGTCATCTGATCCAGTTGCGTGACAGCCGTATTGATCTGGCCAATGCCGTCAGACTGTTCCGCCGTGGCAGCCGTGATCTCGCCAATGATGTCATTGACCTGCTGCACGCTCTGCACAATGGCGCTCATCGAGGTGCCTGCCTCTTGCACCAGGCGTGAACCGGTTTCCACCTTGTCCACGCTGGCGCCAATCAGGGTTTTGATTTCCTTGGCAGCGTTGGCGCTGCGTTGTGCCAGCGAGCGAACCTCGCCAGCCACCACGGCAAAGCCACGGCCTTGTTCGCCAGCGCGGGCGGCTTCCACAGCGGCATTCAAGGCCAAGATGTTGGTCTGGAAGGCAATGCCATCGATCACACCGATGATGTCGGAAATCTTGCGCGAGCTTTGGTTGATCTCGTCCATCGTGGCCACCACATGCGACACCACTTCGCCCCCGCGACTGGCGGCATCGTGGGCCGAGGCGGCCAATTGGTTCGCTACGCGAGCGGCTTCGGCGGTCTGACGCACAGTACCTGTCAGATGCTCCATGGAGCTGGCGGTTTGCTGCAGGTTGCTGGCGGTCTGCTCGGTCCGGCTCGACAGGTCGGAGTTGCCAGTGGCGATTTCAACCGAGGCCACCTTCATGCTGTCGGTCGAGTTACGCACTTCGGCCACCAGCGACTTCAACGAGTCCTGCATCGACTTCAATGACAGCAGCAAGTGGCCGGTCTCATCCTTGTCATGCGCGTCAATCTGCTCGCTCAAGTCCAGCGCAGCAATGCGGTCACTGACTTCCACAGCCTTGGACAGGGGCTGGGTCAAGGTACGTGACAGCCACAAAGTCAGGGCTGCGCCCGCGCACAAGGCAAACAGGCCGAACACGATCAGGGCTGTGCGGCCCGTGCTGTTGGCCGATTGAATCGACAAGGCTTGCTGGTCAATGTCGTCGCGTTGGCGCTTGACCAGTTGCTGAACCAAGTCTTGCAGCTTGGCAGTAGCGGGCAGAAACTCGTTTTGCAGAGCTTGCTCGGCAACCGCCGTGTTGCCAGCCTTTTTGGCGTCGAACACGGCGGCGCGAGTGCGCAGCATGTCTTTGCGGGCTTCGCCAATTTGCTCGAAGAGTTCTTTTTCGCGAGCACTGGCCAACAGCGGTTCCAATTGCTTTTGAATTTCGCTGGACACCTTGGAGGTGGCCGCTGCTTCGTCAGAAAAGAGCTTGGCCACAGCGGGGTCCTGGGTCATGGCCGCAGCCTTGGTGCGCGCTGCATTGACCGATAGATTACGGAACCAGTCAGTGGCCAGTCGCTCGGTTGTCAGTGAATCCTGTGTCATGGCTCGGGTTTTGTCGCTGATGTGCGACAAGGACCAGATGCCGATGGCCGACCCAATGCTGGCGAGCAACAAAACCGAGGTCAGTACGAGAATGATCCGACGTTGAATCGATCCGGAAGTAGAAACTTGAGACATGGTGGCTCCGAGATGCAAAGGGCCACGCATCAACCCTGGCGGGCCGTGACCTGCAGACTTATTCGGATTGATTCGCACCAACTTGAGGCGTTTTGTCAGGCAGCAGTTGGATGCCATCCAGTTGCGAAGCGCAGATGTCGCGCACGATTCGAATGAAGTCAGCCAGATAAGGGCGGCTTGCCAGTGCTTTGGAGGAAATCGCGTACAGCTCGCTCCACAGGCCTCGCGCACCAATGCGTTTGGCCAGCACGTAGTCATGGTCGACGTAGCTTTTGACGCCCCAGTTTGGCAAGGCCGCCACGCCACGTCGGCTTGCCACCAACTGCAGCACAGCCACGGTCAACTCGGCTTTGCGCCGGGGTAGCTCAATGCCAGCCGGCGTCAGCACCTGACGAATCAGGTCAATGCGCTCTTCCGGAACCGGGTAGGTGATCAGGGTCTCACCCACAAAGTCCTGCGCTTCAAGCCGGCGCTTGTTACGCAAACGATGCTCGTTGGGCAGCACGGCCAGAATCTCGAACCGGAATAGGGGCGCGACATGCCAGGAGCCGGGCGGCGAGGGGCGAGCCCCGATCACCAAGTCCGCCCGGCGCCGCTCCAGCAGGTTCAGTGGGTCGGCATGAAAACCTGCCACCAGATCGACCTCGACCTCAGGCCAACGACGACGGAACTCGTCCATCACCGGCATCAGCCAGTCGAAGCAGGTATGGCATTCCAGCGCGATGCGCAACTCGCCTCGCGTGTCGCCTTTCATGCGAGTCAGGTCACGCTCGGCGTCATGGATTTGTGGCAACACCGTGCGAGCCAGGTTCAGCAGCCGCTCGCCAGCCGGGGTGAAGTGCATGCCGCTCTTGCTGCGTTCGAACAGAACCAGGTCGTAGTGCGTTTCCAGTGCCTTGATCTGATGAGACAAGGCCGACTGGCTCAAGTGAACCCGCTCGGCAGCGGTGGCCAGTTTGCCCGATTCGGCAATGGCCAGCAGAGAGCGCAAGTGGCGAATATCAAGCATGAATGAAATTCATGGATGGTTGAAAAAATGTCGCTTGTTTCATTTTAATGGCATCGCCACACTCCGTGCCATTCATGACTGACTACTGACACGGAGCCTCTGACCATGACTCAGACACACATTCTTGGCTTTCCCCGCGTGGGCGCGCAACGTGAACTCAAGCGCGCATTGGAAGCCTTCTGGCAAGCGGCCCCAGCTGATCGGCCGGCTCGCCAGGAAGCCCTGCAAGAGACCGGGCGGCAACTGCGTGAACGCCACTGGCGTGTGCAAAGCGAGGCGGGCCTGAGTTGGGTCACCGTGGGCGACTTCGCCTGGTATGACCACATCCTCAACTTGTGCGCTACCTTGGGTTGCCTGCCTGCGCGGTTCGGTTTTGCACCTGAAACCTTGTCCTTGGCGCAGTACTTCGAGCTGGCGCGAGGCAACGCCCAACAGCCCGCCATGGAAATGACCAAGTGGCTCGACACCAACTACCACTACCTGGTTCCCGAAGTGGGCCCGCAGACCCGTTTCGATGGCGGCGTGACCTGGTTGCTTGATGACGTAGACGAAGCGCAGGCATTGGGCTTGCCCGTCAAGGTGGTGCTGACCGGCCCGGTGACTTTCCTGTATCTGGCCAAGTCGCATGGCGCGGCCTTTGATCGCCTGAGCCTGTTGCCTCAGTTGGTGCGGGCCTACGTGCGTTTGCTGGGGGCCCTGAAGGCCAAGGGGGTGGAGTGGGTACAGATCGACGAACCCATTCTGTCGCTGGAGCTGGAAACCAATTGGCTGGCTGCCTTTGAATCAGCTTACGCCGACTTGCAGGGCTGCGGCGTCAAGCTCTTGCTGGCCAGCTACTTTGAAACCACGCAACACCATGCTCGGCTGATGTCTCGTTTGCCCGTGGCCGGTTTCCATCTGGATCTGGTCCGAGCCCCCGAGCAATTGGACGAATGGCTGAACTTGTTGCCGGCGCAGGCCGTGCTGTCTGCCGGGGTGGTTGACGGACGCAATATCTGGCGCAATGACCTGCAAGCCAGCCTTGCCAAGCTGGACAAGGCTTTTCGCCAGCTAGGGGATCGCTTGTGGGTGGCCTCATCGTGTTCCTTGCTGCACGTGCCGGTCAGCTTGGCATCAGAAGTTCGGTTGGATGCCGAGATCAAGTCGTGGCTGTCCTTTGCGCAAGAAAAGGTGCAAGAGGTAGCCATCCTGGGCAAGGCGTTCAATCAGGGTGTCGAGTCTGTTGCAGGCGCATTCAACGAGGCCTTTGCCGCATTGCAGTCCCGACGTCAATCGGGGCGGGTGCATCACCCCACCGTGCAAAAACGCCTGGCTCAAATCAACCCAGCCATGGCCGAGCGCCCCAGCCACTACGCCCACCGCGCTCGCATCCAGAAAGAAGCCCTGCAACTGCCGCTGCTGCCCACCACCACGATTGGCTCTTTCCCCCAAACGCCGGCCATTCGTCAGGCCCGTGCGGCATTCCGCCGTGGTGAACTCAGTGCCTTCGACTACCTGCAGCGCATGCGCGATGAAATTGCCTTGGCTGTGCGCAAACAGGAAGAGTTGGGACTGGATGTGCTGGTGCATGGCGAAGCCGAACGCAACGACATGGTCGAGTACTTTGCAGAGTATCTGTGGGGTTACGCCTTCACCGAAAACGGATGGGTGCAAAGCTACGGGTCGCGCTGCGTCAAGCCACCCATTATTTATGGCGACATCTTCCGCCCTGAAGCCATCACGGTGGAAACCACCCGCTATGCCCAGTCGCTCACCGACCGCCCCATGAAGGGCATGCTCACAGGCCCGGTCACCATGCTGCAGTGGTCTTTTGTGCGCGATGACCAGCCACGTTCGACAACGGCGCTTCAACTGGCCCTGGCCATTCGCGAAGAAGTGCAAGACTTGGAAAAGGCCGGCATTCGCGTGGTGCAGATTGACGAGCCTGCCTTCCGCGAAGGTTTGCCTTTGCTGCACAGCCAGTGGCAACAATACCTGGACTGGGCTGTGCAGACCTTCCGCATCTCGGCCGCCGGTGTGCGCAACGACACCCAGATTCACACCCACATGTGCTATTCCGAGTTCAATGACATTTTGCCGGCCATTGCCGCGATGGATGCCGATGTGATCACCATTGAAACTTCGCGCTCGGCCATGGAGTTACTGGATGGCTTTGGCCGCTTCGCCTACCCCAATGAAATCGGGCCCGGTGTGTATGACATTCACTCGCCACGCGTGCCCTCGGTCGATGCCATGCTGCATCTGCTGGAGCGTGCCTGCCAGGTCATTCCCGTTGAACGCCTGTGGGTGAACCCTGACTGTGGGCTCAAGACCCGTGGTTGGCCTGAAACCGAGGCAGCCCTGGCGCACATGGTCAAGGCGGCGCACATTTTGCGCTCGCGCTTGAGTCAGCAGCCCTTGGCCGCATGATGCGGCGCTGAGACAGCGCTAGGTGTCACGAACGGCGTCATCCGAAGCGGGGGCTTGGGCGTTGTATAACGCTCAGACTTCACTCGCCCAAGGATGGCGCCATGTCGAACCAGATTGCCAAGCTGACCTTCGTATCGATCGCTTCCTGGGCTTGCCTTGGCGTGAGTTACGCGGCCTCGCCGATCGAACCCGGATTGCCTGAACGCGTTCGCGCAGCTCAGGCTATGGCCAACAATGCGCCGCAATGCCAGGTGGCGCAACCCTTCTATTGGGAAATTGGCGATGGGCGGCGTGTGTTGGCCAGCGGCCAGGCCGGGCGCAAGGCGCCTGATGCCCAGACCCGGCTCCAGATTGCCTCAGCCTCGAAGTGGATCTATGGCGCCTATGTGGCCGAGCAGCGGGGCGGGGCCCTCACCCAAGACGACATCCGCTACCTGAATTTTCAGAGCGGCTACACGCGCTTTCACATGTGTCGCCAGGGCCAAACGGTTGAAGAATGCCGCACCAGCATGCTCAACCGACGAGGGGCGCAAGACACGGACTCCATCGGTCGCTTTTTGTACAACGGTGGCCACATGCAGCAACATGCGGCTTTGATGGGCCTGGGGGCGCTCGACAACCAGGGCCTTTCGCAAGCCATCTTGCGCGGTCTGGGCAAAGCAGGGCAGGGCTGGGACCTGGTTTACAGCCAGCCGCAACTGGCCGGCGGGGCGCAAAGCAATGCCAGCGACTATGGCCGCTTTTTGCGAGCGATGCTGTCGGGCGATCTCAAAATCGGGGGGCTGCTGGGTAGCCATCCGGTTTGTACACAACCTCGATCGTGTCCGGGCGAAGCCCTCAAAACGCCGATTCCAGTGACCGAGTCGTGGCATTACTCTCTGGGCCACTGGGTAGAAGACGACCCCGCCGTGGGCGATGGCGCATTCAGTAGCCCGGGGGCGTTTGGCTTCTATCCTTGGATCGATGCAGGGCGCCAGTTCTACGGCATCGTGGCCCGTGAAGAACGGTCGGGTGTGCTCAGCGGCGATCCTGATAGCAAACCGGCTGTTCGCTCCGTGGAGTGTGGGCGCCTGATGCGCCAGGCCTGGTTGCTGGGCCATGCACCCTGAACTGAGACAATCGGCGCTTTGGATCGAATCGGTTGAACGGATGGACTTGAAGTGGCAGGCCCGAACCAGGGCAAGGCATGGACTGGCTGGGCTGTTGGGGCTCGTCGGCCTATTCGGTGGTGTGGGTGCGCGTGGCGAAATGTTTGTCTGGTCGGGTGATGTGGATGGCCACTATGCCTTCACACAGGCCGCCTACACCACGCGTGAAATCTCCCTGTCGTCTGACCTGACCCTGCCGCTGCCCTCCAGCGAACTCGACGGCGAATTTAGATTCGATCGCGAATACATCCAGATCAAAGGTACGCCGCTGGAGGTCAACACCGACAAGTACGACGCGATTCTGAAATACAAGTATTTTTTGGCCGATACGCCGTACTACCTGTACCTGTCACCGCGCATGCGGCACGACCGATTCGGTTTCTATCAGAAAGCCCAATCGGTTCGCTCAGGGGCGGGGCGCAAGTTCGGTTCCAGCACGGCGCTGGAGTACAGCCTGGAACTGGGTAGTGGTTATCGCGAGGCCACGCTGGCTGGCGGCGGTGAAGTCTCTGAGATCCTGTACATCGCGTCCATCAAGGGGAAATGGACCGCGAGCGAGACGGTGCAGGTGAAACTCAACTGGGTCAACGAGTGGAGCAGTCGCGAGTCTTACACCACGCTGACCCTGGGTGTGAGAAACAAACTCACAGAAAAATTGGGCTTGAAGTACGAGTTGCTCTACCGTCGGGCCTTCCCGTTTGACTCAAAAGAGAAAAACGGGGAATGGCTGTCAGAAGTGGGGCTGAGTTACAGCTTCTGATCAACCACGCAGACGCGCCATCAAGGCTTCGGTTTCCATGCCGGCCTGTTTCATGGCTTCGTCGTCCGACACCATGGCCAACTCTTGCAGCGATGCGCTCAAGTTCAGCAAACCATCACGCAGCTTGATCAGCATGGCCTGCATGTCCATGAACTGCTTACGGGCCAGATCGGCGCTGTTGTCTTCGTTCATGGTGGACTCCTGCTGCATCCCGTAACTGCTGCTGAACACCGGTTCGGGAAGCTGGGCACCGGGTCAGTGAGACTGGAATCAACTGTACCCGGCAGGCCTGTTTTGGACTAGCCGCCTGATTGCGGGGGGGCGATCAGGGATTCGTGACGAATGTCTCGTCATCCAAAAAAATGGCCAAAATGCGGCGGCATCAAATCGGGTTTGTGCGCTTTTGCAGCCAGTCGCGAGCGTCGCCTTGCACCAAGGGGCCGACACGACGCCACACCTCGGCGTGATACGCGTTGAGCCACGCAATCTCATCGGTGCGCAGCAAGGAGAGGTCGATGCACCGGGTGTCGATGGGGCACAAACTCAGGGTTTCGAACGCCAGGTACTCGCCGTATTCGGGCGTGCCGGGTTGGGCGTCTGGCACGGCTGGCGGCGTGACCACATTGAGCACAAGGTTTTCAATGCGAATACCCCATTGCGCAGGGCGATACAAGCCGGGTTCGATGGACGTGATCATGCCGGGTTGCATGGCCATGTTCAGGTCGGGAATGGCTTTGGAGATCGATTGCGGCCCTTCGTGAACGTTGAGGAAGTAGCCCACACCGTGGCCGGTGCCATGGCCAAAATCCAGCCCCTGTTCCCACAAGGGTGCGCGGGCAATGGCGTCTAGCATCGGGGCCAGGGTGCCGCGCGGGAATCGCATGCGCGACAAGCCCAGCGTGCCTTTCAGTACGAGCGTGAAGTCGCGCTTTTGCTGGGCGCTGGGTTCGCCAATGGCCCACACGCGGGTGATGTCGGTGGTGCCACCCAGATACTGAGCGCCAGAGTCGATCAGCAGCAGGCCCTGTGCGGTCAGGCCCTCAGCTGTGCTGATGATGGCGTGTGCTTGCGGTGTGGCGCGGTAATGCGGCAAGGCCCCATTCGCATTGAAGCCCGCAATGGTGGGAAAGCTCAAAGACACGTAGCCGGGTTGGCGTTCGCGTGCGGCGGTGAGCTTTTCATCCACCGTGATTTCCGAGATGAATTCGCGGCCCAAGGCGAGTTCGAACCAGGCATAAAACTCGGCCATGGCCGCGCCATCGTGCGCCATGGCTTCGCGAATGAAGCCGGCCTCCGCATCGGTCTTGCACGATTTGGCCAAGGTTGTGGGGTTGATGGCTTCGATCACGCTGACCGATTCAGGCACCGCCTGGCGCAGGCCCCAGGTGATGCGTTTCGGATCGATCAGCAAACAGGCCTGGGATGGCAGCGTCTTCAACGCCGGCAGTGCTTGCTCATAGGGTTGAATTTGAATGCCATCGCGCTGCAACGCCTCTTGCAAGGCGGCGGGCACCTTGCCTGCGCCTACGAACAAGGTGGCTTGATCCAGTCCGATCAGGGCATGCCCCAGGAACACCGGGTTGTAGTCCACATCGGCACCACGCAGATTGAGCAACCAGGCCAGATCGTCCAGGGTGGCGATCCAATGATGTGTGGCACTCGTGTCTTGCATGGCTTGCCTTAAGGCTGCGAGCTTTTCGGTGCGCGGGGTGGCGGCGTAGGGGGCCACGTGCTCGAACACCGTGGCCGAAGGTAGCGCGGGGCGTTCGGCCCATACCGCGGCCAGCGGGTCTTCTGTGGCTACCAGGGTCCATTGGGCGGCTGACAGGGCTTGTTGCAACTGCTGGGTCTGGGCCAGGCCCAGCACCGCGCCATCGACAGCCAACTGGCCTGCGCTGGCTTGCAGGCGCAGCCAATGCACATAGGCTGGAATGGCAGGGCCTTCCAGCTTGAACAGATCCACTGGGGTGTCGGACAGTTCCGCCTCGGCTTGTTCCCAGTAGCGACTGTCGGTAAACAGCGCAGCCCGGTTGGCGGCCACGATCAGGGTCCCCGATGAGCCGGTGAACCCGCTGAACCATTCACGGCCTTGCCAGTGCGCGGGCAGGTATTCGGACAGATGGGGGTCGCTGCTGGGAATCAGAACAGCTTGCCAGCCTTGCGCAGCCATGTGGGCGCGCAGATTCTGGAGTCGGGCAGGAACGAGTGCGGGCAGTGCGGGCATGGACGGGCAAGCATGGGAGAACGAACACGCTCCCATGTTGCCATGTTCGCCGGTTACCTGCCGCCGGCGAGGGAGGCTGTCGTGTTATTGGGCCGGTGCGGCCTGCCCCCCTGTTGCGCCGTTGCTGCCTGGGGCAGACGCGACGGCCTGATTGGGCGCCGTAGCGGACCGGGTGGCTGCGGACACGCTCACGGGTGGCGTGGACGGTGGCGTTACGCGCACCACCATCGCATTCGGCTCCAGTGCGTGCGGGTCGGGGAACACGCGGGCGTGGCGCTGCGAGGTGAAATAGGCCCAGGCCCAGTCCATCAAGACCACGGTGCGGTTACGGAAGCCGATTAGGAAGTAAACGTGCACAAACAGCCAGAACAGCCAGGCTGAGAAGCCGCTGAACTTCACCCGCTTGTTGATGAAAGGCAAATCGAGCACGGCCACGGCGGCACGCTTGCCGATGGTGGCCAAGTTGCCGTAATCAAAGTAGCGGAACGCTTGGGCTTCCTTGCCTTGCAGGCGGCGCATGATGTTGAACGCCGCTTTGCGTCCCATTTGTTTGGCGCCGGGGCTCACACCGGGAACCATGGTGGGGTTGTCTGGGTCGAGATAGCTCTTGGCGCTGGCCAGATCGCCCACCACGTAGATGTTGGAGTGGTCGGGAATGGTCAGATCTGGCTGCACCACCACGCGCCCGGCGCGGTCCAGTTGGCAGCGTGTGCTCTTGGACAGTGCGCGTCCCAACGGCGAAGCGGCCACGCCAGCGGCCCACACCACAGTACGGCTGGGCAGGAAATGGGACACCGGTTGTGGCGTGCCGTCGGGGCCGGGCTCCATGGTGTCGTAGTGAATGCCGAATGCCGTGATGTTGGTGACCTTGGCCCCAGTCAGCACTTCCGCGCCCAGCTCGCCCAGTTGTTCCTTGGCGCGTTGCGACATGTCATCAGGGAAGGTGCCCAGCACGCGGCCAGCGCCTTCCAGCAGGATCACGCGGGCGCGGCGCGAGTCAATGCGGCGGAATTCCGAACGCAGGGTCTGCTGGGCAATTTCGGCCAGGGTGCCGGCCATTTCGACCCCCGTGGGGCCTGCGCCCACGATCGCGAAAGTGAGCCAGGGCTCGCGCTTGGCTGGGTCGGTTTCGCGTTCGGCTTGCTCAAAGGCAGTCAGCACGCGGCGGCGAATGGTGAAGGCATCGCCCAGAGTCTTCAAGCCAGGCGCGTACTTGGCCCAGTCATCACGCCCGAAATAAGAGTGGGTGGCGCCTGCGGCCACGATCAGGTGGTCGTAGTGAATGTGTTCGCCACCGTCAATGACGATGCAGCTGGAGGCGGCGTCGATCGACGTCACTTCCCCCATTAGCACCGTCAGGTTGCCGCGGGCAATTTGCTTGCGCAGGATGTGGCGAATCGGGCCCGCAATCGCAGGCGCCGGCAGACCGGCTGTGGCCACCTGGTAGAGCAGGGGCTGGAACAGGTGATGGTTGGTGCGGTCAATGACCACGATTTCCACTGGCGCATGCGACAGGGCTTTGGCCGCTTCAAGGCCTCCGAAACCACATCCAATGATGACGACACGAGGCTTGGGGGCGGAGGAACGGCTAGCGTGGGACATGCGTTGCGTGAAGTGAAAAATAGTGATGTGACACCGTCACGAAACGTGCCAGGTGAATTTTCGTGGTTTATACCAGTACACGTGTCCTGTGTGTGGTTTTGCACCGGGGTGGTGCGCCCCTTGATCAAGGGGGCTCAGGGGACACTAACTGGTCTATCAGGCTGCGTCCAGCGCTTTTGGGGTCAGCAGCAGGTCCAGCGTGCCACCTTGCGCGGCAAAGGCATAGCGGTCTTTGCCGGCGCGCTTGGCGGCGTGCATGGCCTTGTCTGCACGCACACACAGCGAACTGGCCGTTTCCCGGGCTTCCCACAATGCCACGCCCACGCTTGCGCTGATCGCTACGGCGTTGTCGCCCAGATCAAAAGGCAGGCTCAGGCCATCCACCACGCGCCCGCAGATGCGTTCGACCTCATCCAGCTGCCCGGCTTCTTCCAGAATCAGTGTGAACTCATCCCCTGCGAGCCGGCAAACCGTATCGGTCGTGCGGATGAAAGCACGCAGGCGATTGGCGGCCTCCACCAGCAGGCGGTCTCCCGCTTCGCGGCCATGCCGTTCATTGACCCCCGTGAATCCGTCCAGATCCACATACAGCACGGCCAAGGTCTGCTTGCTGCGGCGGGCCCGTTCCACGGCCTGATCCAGCCGCTCTTCGAAGGCCTTGGTATTGGGCAAGCCCGTCAGCGCGTCGTGACGAGTTTGCTCCACGTGCTCACGCTCGCGGGCTTTGGCCACGCTCACGTCTTGCATGACGCGGATGTGCTGCACGATTCGCCCGGCGTCGTTGCGCAAGGTACTGACCCGCATGAGGATGTCGAGCGTGTCGCCGCTTTGTGTGATCTGCTGCGTATCTCCCGCCCAGCGTTGATTGGTTTTCAGCGCCAGGTCAATGCCTTGCAGATGGCTTTCGCGCAGCGGCATCAGTCCGATCAGCTCGGCATTGCGCCCAGTTACTTCGCTGGGGCTCATGCCACTGAGTCGGCAGAAAGCGGGGTTGACCATCAGGATGCGGTCCAACGCGTCGCTGATCACAATGGCATCACCGGTTTCTTCCATGACTCGGCTGGCCAGGCGCCATTTGTCGGCGGCCAGGCGGTGCTCGGTCATGTCTCGGGTGATGGTCAGGATGTGGTCGATCTGCCCATCGGCGCCTCGCACCGGAGACTTGATGACGTCAAACAGGCGCTCACCCTTAGGCGTGCGCATGGGCACGCTCTGGAAGTGGTGCAGGGTGGGGTTTTGCTGCAGCAAAGCATCTTGCTGCTCGTTGCGGGTGGCCAGTTCGTCGGGCATGACCTCGTGCGTGGTCTTGCCCAGTACACCCTCGACAGGCAGATGCAGGGTGTCAGATGCCGCCCTGTTCCAAACCAGAATCTGGTCCTGACTTTCCGGCCGCACGCTCTTGGCCGTCACGGCAATGGGCAGGCTGTCCACCAGGGTGCGATAAAACACTTCCTGCTGCTTGATGTCCTGCAGGGCCTGGTGCGCAGCCGTGGTGTCGCGCGATACCAGGGCAACCCCTTCGGGAATCGGGATCATCTGATGGTGCAGCCATGCAGGGGCCCGTCCTGACTCAGCCAAATGCAGTGGCGCGTACAGGTGTTCTTCGGCAATGGCCGTCCGGGTTTTGCGCGCGCGGTTCAGGCGCTGGAAGAACAGCGAATATTGCGGCTGGGGAAACAACTCAGCCAAATCCTTGCCAACGAGACTCTGATCCCCTTGCGCAAACCACTGTTGTGCTTGCTGATTGGCTCGGGTCACTTCATAGCCCAGGCGTTTGCCCATGTCGTCGCGGCGAACGCGCACCACCATCACGGCGTCCTGGCTGCCATCCAGCAGTGCCTGCCAGGTCGATTGGGCGGACTCGGCCACACGCACGTGGCGTCGCCAGCGGTTCATGAACCACAGAGGGGTTCCGGATGTGGTGGCCAGCACGGCCAAGCCCAGCCAGTGCAGCAATACGTGCGAGGAAGACGTCAGCACCAGACCGAGCAGCATGCCAGTTGCCAGCAACATCGGCCAGGCAGCCATGGGCACGCGACGTATCAGAGTGCGCGCCCTCTTGAACATCAAAGCAGAGGACATGATCACCCCAGGCATAAAAAAGTGCAGTTCACACCTTTTTCGGACACCCCTGAGGCGAACTTTATACCGATGGGGCTGAAAAGTGGTGACGGCTGTAACGAGCTGTGAATATGGCTTCGTCTGGCGAAATGCGGCCCAGGCCCGCTACCATGCGCACTTGCATCCGTATTGATTCGAATTTGCTCATGAGCCCTTTGTCGTCTGTTGCAGCCGCTTCTGTTCTGGAAGTGGCCGTGCTGCAATTCAATCCCACCATTGGTGATCTGGCTGGCAATGCCCGCAGCATCGTCACTGCAGCGCGCCAGGCTTACGCTGATGGCGCACGCCTGGTGGTAACGCCCGAAATGGCGCTATGCGGTTACCCGCCCGAAGACTTGCTGCTGCGCCCCGCCTTCATGCAAGCCTGCGAACAGACCTTGCGCCAGGTAGCCCAAGACCTGGCTGATCTGACTGATCTGCATCTTGTGATCGGTCATCCTGAAATGGGGCCGGGCGAAGACCTCCGAACCCGTTCCTGGTCTGTGCCGCGCCGCTTGAACGCGGCCAGCTTGCTGCGGGCCGGGCGGGTGGTGGCCACCTATGCCAAGCGTGAATTGCCTAACTATCAGGTGTTTGACGAGCGGCGCTACTTCATTGGCGGTCGCGAGGCTGGCCTGGGCCCCGTGGTGGTAGACGTCATGGGCTGGAAAGTGGGCCTGCTGGTGTGTGAAGACGCCTGGTTTGACGAGCCCGCTCAGGCGGCGCAAGCCCTGGGCGCCCAAGCATTTGTGGTGCTCAATGCCTCCCCCTTTCACGCAGGCAAGCGGGCTGAGCGTGAGGAGCGCATGGCTCAACGCGCCCGCAGTTTGGGCGTGCCATTGGTATACGCCCACTTGGTGGGTGGACAAGACGAGGTGGTATTCGACGGCGCCTCGTTTGCTGTTGACGCGCAAGGGCAGGTGGCGGCACGCGCGCCCAGCTTTGAAGTGGCCACGCTGCGCCTGCGGCTTGAGCCACAAGGCGGCGTCAGTGGAGAGTTGGCCGCCCCCCCCAGCCATGAGGGTGAGATCTGGGCTGCCCTGGTGTGTGGCGTGCGTGATTACATTGGCAAGAACGGTTTTCCGGGCGCCATCATTGGCCTGTCGGGCGGCATTGACTCAGCCTTGGTACTGGCCATTGCAGTTGATGCCCTTGGGGCCAGCAAGGTGCGCACCGTGATGATGCCGTCACCCTACACAGCCGACATCTCCTGGATCGATGCCCGCGACATGGCCGACCGCCTCGGGGTGCAACACGACGAAATCTCGATTGCCCCGATGTTCGACCAGTTCAATGCGGCCTTGGCGCCGCTGTTCGTGGGCCGTCAGCCTGACACCACAGAAGAAAACATTCAGGCGCGCATTCGTGGCACCTTGCTCATGGCCTTGTCCAACAAGACCGGCGCCATCGTGCTGACCACCGGCAACAAGAGCGAGATGGCCA
>CAYVOP010000018.1:0-34634 GCA_964453105.1 uncultured Aquabacterium sp.
CCCCAGGCCCAGGCCGCGACCATGACGTGCACCTTGGCGCCCTTGGGGCTCACGCCCATTTTTTCGGAGCCCAGCCACACCAGCGGACGCAGGTAGCAGCTTTCCAGGTTGTTGGCCTTGACCACGTCGAGTTGCGCCTGCATGACTTCTTCCATGCTGAAAGGCATGGGCATGCGCAGAATCTTGGCGCTGTTGAACAGGCGCTCGGTGTGTTCCTTGAGGCGGAAGATGGCCGGACCGTTGACGGTGTTGTACGCGCGTACGCCTTCAAAAGCGCCGCAGCCATAGTGCAGTGTGTGGGTCAGCACGTGGATCTTGGCATCGCGCCACTCCACCATCTTGCCGTCCATCCAGATTTTGCCGTCGCGATCGTCCATCGACATGGGGGAATCCTTCTCAAAGGGTGCGCTGCCCGTGCAGTGCTTATCGAACCTTCGATTGTAGACCCTGAGGGGCCAGGCGCTCACTGCCCTTTTGCCGGAAATCGGGCACCCGCTCACGGGTGTGGCGAGCGATCATCAGCTCTTCGTTGGTGGGAATGACCCAGACCGCGACCCGACTGTCTGGCCGGCTGATGCGGTGCGCCTGCCCGGCGGCCAGCGGCCGGTCGTCGTTGGCCGATTCGTCCAGCGCCACGCCCAGCCAGGCCGCATCACGGCACACGCGGGAGCGAATCTGCGCGGCATGCTCGCCAATGCCCGCCGTGAACACCAAGGCGTCGAGCCCCTGCAGGGCGGCCACCAGAGAACCCAACTCACGCGCAATGCGGTACAGGTACAAATCGACGGCCTGCGCCGCTCGCGGGTCGTCACTGGCCAACAAGGTGCGCATATCAGACGACAGTCCCGACACGCCTTGCAGGCCTGATTGTTTGTAAAGCAGCGACTCGATCTGGCGGGCATTCATGCCGCGCTCGTCCATCAGCCACAGCAGCACGCCGGGGTCGATGGTGCCGCACCGGGTGCCCATCATCAGGCCATCCAGGGCCGTGAAGCCCATGGTGCTGGCCACGCTGCACCCCTGCTGCAAAGCGCACATGCTCGCCCCATTGCCCAAGTGCAAGACCACCGTGCGCCCCTTGGCGGCCACCGGGTCCACCAGCCGCAAGCGCGAGGCGATGAACTCGTACGACAAGCCGTGAAAGCCGTAGCGCTGCACCCCGGCATCGTGCAGTTCGCGCGGCAGGGCGAACCGCTGCGACAGGCTGGGGTTGGTGGCGTGAAAGGCGGTGTCGAAACACCCCACTTGCGGCACCTCGGGCGCCAGCTTCATCAGCGCGCGCACCGGGGCCAGGTTGTGCGGCTGGTGTAAGGGCGCTAGGGGCACCAGCTTGGCCAACTCGTCCACCACCGCAGGCGTCAACACCACAGGCTCGTGGAAATGCACCCCGCCGTGCACGATGCGGTGCCCCACTGCCACCACCTGCACCCGCTGCAGGAATTCGGGCATCACGGACAGCAAATGACTCAAGGCGGCCTCGTGGTCGAACGCCGCGCTGTCGTCCCAGCTTTGTTCCAGCAAGGTCTGACCTTGCTTGTTCTTGACCACCAGGTGCGGCCGTGCGCCCAGCCCTTCAAACTGCCCGTGCAAAAGGGGCCGAAAAATGCGCGCGGTGAACAGCGAGAACTTCAGGCTGGACGAGCCCGCGTTCAGCACGGCAATCGCGTCGGTCATGCCTGCCCCTTGTCACCCTGTTTCGAGCTTTTGCCCGACTGCGCCATGGCCAGCAATTTCAGCACCGCCGCCGAAGCCAGGCGGCTGCGCACCGAATCGGCCCGGCTGGTCAGCACAATGGGCACGCGCGCACCCAGCACAATGCCAGCGCTGTCCGCGCCGGCCAGATACTGCAACTGCTTGGCCACCATGTTGCCGGCCTCCAGATTGGGCACCATGAGGATGTCAGCCTGCCCCGCCACGGTGGAGACGATGTGCTTGGTCTGCGCAGCCTCGGGGCTCACCGCATTGTCAAACGCCAGCGGGCCGTCGACCAGGCCGCCGGTAATCTGCCCACGGTCTGCCATCTTGCACAGCATAGCGGCATCGATGGTGGCGGGCATCTCAGGGTTGACGGTTTCCACCGCCGCCAGCACCGCCACCTTGGGGTTGGGCACCCCCAGCACGTGCGCCAGGTCAATCGCGTTTTGCACAATGTCCATCTTGTCGCGAATGCCGGGCGCAATGTTGATGGCCGCATCGGTCACCAGCAGCATGCGCGGGTAGGCAGGCACATCCATCACAAACACATGGCTGACCCGGCGCGAGGTGCGCAAACCCGTGCTACCCGCGACCACCTCAGCCATCAATTCATCGGTGTGCAAGCTGCCCTTCATCAAGGCCTGCACTTCGCCTGAGCGAGCCAGGGCCACCGCTTGCTCGGCCGCAGCATGGCTGTGCTCGGTCGACAAGATGCGATAGGAGCTCAGGTCCACGCCCTCTTGGTCGGCCACCGCCTGAATGCGCGCTTGCGGCCCCACCAAAATGGGGTCAATCAAGCCTTGGCGGGCGGCTTCAATGGCGCCCATAAGCGAGTCGCGATCACACGGATGCACCACCGCACACGGCACCGGTGCGGCGGCTTCGCAGGCCCGCAGCAATTTGCCGAACACGTCGTTTCGGCGCAGCATGACCGCAGGTGTTTCCACCTGACTGACTGTCATGTGCTGAAGCGGTGCAGCCACAGTCACCCGACCCGACAGAACACGATCGCCTTCTCGCAACACCTCGCACTCGAACACCAATCGGTTGGGCGGCTGCTTGTCAACCACACGAATGGTCGCGTCCAATGACTCGCCCACTTGTACCGTGTGGTCGTACTGCAGTTCGTGGGCCAGGATGCGCGTGCCCGGCCCCGGCAATCGCCGCTTGAGCAAGCCGTGGATCAGGGCCTCAGCCCCTACGCCTTCGCACCAGCTGTCGCAGGCCTGGCGCGAGGGCTCATCGGCGGCGAACGTGGCTGCATCGCCCGAGACCAACGAGAGCAGGTTCACCTCATCACGCGTCACGGTGTGCTGCACGCTCAAGGTGGCCCCCACCTCGATTTCATCAAAGGTCAGATTCGTGTAGGACGTCATCGGGCACCCAAAAATCATTCAATTGACTGATCATGCCGACAGGATATGACGAATGCGACATGCCACAGCGTTAGGATCGGCTTTTCTTGATCGCACGCAAACCCCTCGGAACCATGAGTTACGACTACAGCTCGGAAGGCAAACAGCTTGAGTTGCCCAACCCTTACCGCGTTCAGAACCAGCTGCTGGCCGTATGCAGCGTGCTGCTGATCATTGGCGCCTTGTTCTGCTTATGGAAGGGCCGCCAGGCCTGGCTCGAAAACGAGGCCATCACCGGCCTGATTCCGGTGGTCATCGGCATCGGCCTGCTGCTCGCCGGCTTGACCGCAGCGTCGGCCGTGGCCTCTCGGTTGCGCTTCTTTTTTGGCCGGGGTCGCCCCGCGTCCTTGTCATTTGTGACACCCAACGGGCACACCTCGGTGGTGCGCGAACTGCCCAACGGCAGCGAAGGCACGGGAGCCGATGCGGAGCACATCAAGGACATGCTGAAGCAAGGCGTGCTGGCCTACCCCGAACCGCAAGGCCCACTCAACGGCCTGCTCTACCACTGGGTGCCGCACCTCATCACCGCCCCCATGCGCTTGCAAGCCCTGGCGCGCACGCACTTCTTCAACCTCGGGGCCATGCTGATCACCCTGCTGAGCTTCGCGGTGGCCTCAGCCCTGGTGCGCCAACCCAGCCTGCGCCCCTGGCTCAGCCTGATCTACTTTGGTTTCGCTGCGGCGTACCTGTTCCGCCCCTTGCTGTCGAACCAGACCGCCACACTGAATGTGCAAAGCGTGGTGGCCTTGGTGGCTGGCGCCCTGCTAGGCCCCGTGGCCATTGGCCTGCTGGGGCCAGCCTTGCCCTCGCTGGCAGGCTTGTCGCTGACCACGCAAACCCTGGTACTGCTGATCACGGGCCTGATGGCGGCCGTACTCGTGGTCATGGCCATCTTGCACCAGGTTGAAAGCCCACCCCGCACGCAAACCAGCAGTGTGCAGCGCCGCTTGTCGATCAACTGCCCGCCCAATCAGTTAATGGACGAGCTGGACCGCCAACTGCAAGAGCAGTGGACCGAAAAAATCCCCAATCGTCGCTACATCCGCGTCGAACCCCACATTGCCCACGACCTGCCCACCGGCCCCTTCCAGGGCGAGTTTCTGGAAGAGTCCCAACCCATGCCGATTCAATCGAGCACCGCACCCAACATCCAGGCGGCCTGGCAGTCGCCCCGGCACCGCTGGATCACCGCCCTCGATCTGTACGCCACAGGCCTGATCGCCATCGCCCTGGGGCTGGTGCTGTCCTTTGTGTGGAACTTTGATGGCCGCCTGGCTGCCGTCAACCACTACAGCAGCGCCGGCACCGCCACCATCCTGATCCTGGTGGCCGTGTTCTGCCAACGCGCAGCACACGAACTGTGGGGCCGGTTTGACTTTGCTTCCATCGTGCAGTGGGTGGAGGTATCGGGCACCTTCCAGCGCGCCAAGGTGGGCACCGGCAACAATATGTTGAGCTCGCGACTGCAAACAGAAAACCAGGTCACCCGAGTAGAAGCCATGACCCTGCGCGTGTGGCGCGCCCGAGTGGAAAGTGTGGCCTTTGGTAAAGATGCGCCACGCCAGGTCACGGCCCTGTTCTCAACCGAGCCCGAAGCCCAAGCCTTGGCTGACCACCTGTGTGAATTCGGCCGCGCGCAAAGCGTGTTGCTGGCCCCCACCTCGGCGGAAGACCATGCCCGCCTCAGTGCATTGGGCCAGGCAGAACAGGTTTTGGCACAAGCTGCCCCCCAAGCTGACGCCAGCCTTCAACTGGGGGCACCGCCGCACCCAGGGCAAATCAGCAGCGAAAGCCACCGCGCTGACGAGGCGTCAACCGCCCAGGCTGCCTCGGCCACCCGCTTTTGTTCTGCATGCGGCCACAAGTTGGCGGTCACGGCACGCTTTTGCTCGGCCTGCGGCACTGCGGTGGCGCCGTCTGCCCACGCCGATCAAGATCCCGCTCAATAGTGCGGAGGCAACTCGTCGCGCAGACTGCGGAAAGTTGCCTGATCGGGCTCGGGCACCTGGTCGCGCAAGGCCTTGACCTCGCGCACCAGCAAGTCGATTTGCTGCTGCTGGCGAATCACAACCTGGTTGAGGCTTTCAACCAGGTCTTCCAGAAAGCTGGCCTTGATCTCCAGATCCATCAGGCGCTGGTCGGTGTCGTGGGCGGTATCCATGCCCCATATTGGACACGAAAGCCGCCCGCCACTCGGTTTCTGCCCCTGTTTCAGCCCCGTCTCAAACAAATAGTCACTCAGGACTAGACGGCCTGCACCGTTTCGTGTCACAATCTATGTCTCTGACGCGGGGTGGAGCAGTCTGGTAGCTCGTTGGGCTCATAACCCAAAGGTCGTTGGTTCAAATCCAGCCCCCGCAACCAAAAATCAGAAAAAGGTCTCTTCCGAGATGATCTTTTTCCTTCCGGCACTGATGCACCGCATCATCCGGATTACCGCATCTGGCGCGGGGTGGAGCAGTCTGGTAGCTCGTTGGGCTCATAACCCAAAGGTCGTTGGTTCAAATCCGGCCCCCGCAACCAAACAAGAAGAAGGCTCTCGGAAACGGGAGCCTTTTTTGTTTTTCAATCATCCGCAGTCCGCCTGAACTTCAGGCCAGGCCGCCCTCCCTGGAGATACCATGGCTAAAGAAGAACTCATTGAAATGCGCGGACAAGTGGAAGAAGTGCTGCCCGACTCGCGCTTCCGCGTCACCCTGGAAAACGGTCACAGCCTGATCGCCTACACCGGCGGCAAAATGCGCAAGCACCACATCCGCATCCTGGCAGGCGACAAGGTGTCGCTGGAACTGTCGCCCTACGACCTGACCAAGGGCCGCATCACTTTCCGTCACCTGGAACCACGCTCCGGCGGCCCCACACCGCCTCGTCGCAACTACTGATCCATGACAGACAAGCTTCGGCGTCATGGTCACGCCGAAGCGGTTCACCGCCAGGATCAGTACACATTGGGCGGCACATATCGCCCATTCAAGAAGCGGCAGCCCTGTCGGGCTCGGGCCTCGGTTCTGATCAATTCAAATTGATTCCCGTGGCCTTGACGGGCACCTGCGCCCAGACCGGGAACTGCGGCACACCGCGCCCGAGTTGCTGGAAGGTGTCATCCCCCCAACTCCAGACACTGCCATCGGCCAACCGAGCCGCACAGTGCACAGCCGAGCAGACGACCTCGCGCGCACTGGCCAGACTGGTGACCTCTGTCGGCACAGATGCATTGGGGGGCGGACTGAACCCAACACCAGGACGGGCACTGAGGTTGCCGTTGCCCCAACTCCAGAGCTTGCCGTCTGAAGTGCGAGCGAAGGAAGCGCCGTAGTTGCTGGTCACCGCAATGTGGGTGACGCCGGTCAGTCCCACCACATTCACAGGCGTGGTTTCGCTGCTGACTGCAGTGCCTTGGCCCAGCTGACCATACCGACCTTCACCCCAAGCCTTCAATGTGCCATCTTGCAGCAAGGCCAAGCAGTGATCCAGTCCGCATGCGACTGACTTGACATCGGCCAGCCCCGGCACCTGAACCGCCGAGGCAACATAGGTGCCAGCGGGGATGCTGGTGGTGAACTCCAGCCGCCACACAGACCCATCAGATCGGATCACGAGCATGCGTCGGCCAGGCCCTGTTGCGAGCTTGACTGCACCATCGAGCTTGGCGACTTTGGAAGCGCCATAGCGAACCGTGCCACCTGTTGTGACACTGGTTCCGGGGTAGTGCCACACTGTGCCGTCGTCCAGCACGGCAAACAGAAAATCTTGCTGGTCGAAATTGTCTATGCCGATGGCGATGTCGAGAACCGGGCGAGACCAAGTCACCGCAATGGCGCTGCCCTTGGTGACTGCGCCACCAGATGGGTTGTCGGCCCCCATCCACCCTCCACGGTTGATGCCCCAGGCCTCCACGGTTCCCGCCGCGGTTCGCAGAGCGCCCCCATCGTCTCCCGCCACCACCGCAACGGCTGCGCTGCCCGAGATCGATCGCGCGAATGTGCCCGCGACGAGGTCACCGGCGCCCAACTGCCCCCAACCGTTCCCGCCCCACCCGATCAAGGTTCCATCAGAGCGAAGGGCAAGCGTATGCGTGCTGGCGGCCGCCAGTCGATCAGGAACGGTGTCTGGCACAGGCAGATTCACACCTAGCACCACATTCACACTGGTCACCGTGCCTGCGGCGTTGGTGATCGAAACGCTGATGACGGAGCCGTTGTCGGCCAGGGTTGCAGGAGAGAGCGTGAAAGTCGAGCCGGTTGCCCCACTGATGGGCAGCCCATTTCGATGCCACTGGTAAGACAGGGGGGCGGTTCCGTCGGCCACCACAGAGAACGTTGCGGCCTGACCATCCAGCACCGTCGTGGCTTGGGGCTGCGTGGTGATGGTGGGCGCAGAGACGTTTTGCCCGGCGTTTTGCGGGGCCGTATCGGCCGGAGGGGATTCATTTGCATCGCCTCCGCCACCACCACACCCTGCAACGATGGATGCGAGGCAAAGCGCTGAAAGCCAGTGCAGTCGATGCTTGATGTGCTGATTCGTACTCATTACCCCTCCGAAGAACAGCAATGGAATCCAAGACATCTGGATCACACATGAAATGAACGAGGGCAATTTTGTGCCTGAGGTTTGACTGAGTCACCCCCTCGAACAGGGCTCAGTAAATCAGACAGGGTGAAATCAAGATCTGCGATGATGCTCGCCCAACACCGATTCACAAAGGCAGCCATGAAAGCCATCTGGAACGGCACGACCATTGCCGAAAGCGATGACATCGTCACCATTGAAGGCAACCACTATTTCCCCGAGCATGCGCTCAAGAGGGAGTTCGTGACCTTCAGCAACCACCGAACCAGTTGCCTCTGGAAAGGCCAGGCCCACTACATGAGCCTGCTGGTCAACGGTGACCTGAAACCCGACGCCGTGTGGTTCTACCCTGAGCCCACGGAAGCCGCGCAAGAAATCAAAGGCCGTGTGGCCTTTGGGCAGGGCGTGCAAATCACTGATTAATCAGCCGATTCCCTGAAGGGCCGGCGATCTGGCGCCGCCAAGCCAGCGCAACAACTTTTCGAAAGTACTTGCGGGGTTGAAGGGCTTGGCAATGAAATCGTTCATCCCGGCGGCCAAACACCTGACACGGTCATCGTCGAAGGCGTTCGCCGTCAAAGCGATGATGATCAAATGCGCTTGCTGCACTTTGCGCAGCACCTCTTTGCCATTCACGGCCATGTCAACCTCAAAGCCCACCTCTGTCAGCAGGTAGCCGATGATTTCTCGGTTGACGGGCTCATCGTCCGCCACCAAAACCCGCCTACCACGGTAGTCGCGCGCCAGCACCACCTCGGCGGCTTCACTGACTGGCGCGGGCGCTGGCCTGGCTTTTTGCCCCTTGGCCAACCGGCAAGTGAACCAGAAGGTGCTGCCCAACCCTGGCTCACTCCTGACACCGGTTTCTCCCCCCATCAACTCGGCAATGCGCCGGGTAATGGCCAACCCCAGCCCGGTGCCTTGGTATTTGCGGCTGGTGCTGCTGTCGGCCTGCTCAAAGGCATTGAACACCCGAACCTGCTGCGCTTGCGTCATCCCGATGCCCGTGTCAGTGACTTCGAAACGCATCAGGTAGTTCGCCGCCGTTTCTTCCACCACCTGGCAACTGAGGGTGACGCCCCCCTTCTCTGTGAACTTCACAGCATTGCCCATGAAGTTCACCCGGGCTTGCTCAATGCGGGTTTTGTCTCCACACAAAATCAGACCAGGGTCTTTGCACAGGGTTTTCTGCGCCAGGCCTTTGGCTTTGAGACGCTCGCCAATCAGCGCCCAAGCCTCGTTGATGAGGCATGCCAGACTGAAGTCTTCAGAAGCAAGCTGAACCTTGCCCGCTTCGATTTTCGAGAAGTCCAGAATGTCATTGATGATGGCCAGCAAATGCTCGCCCGAGGTCTGAATCTTGTCGAGATAGCTCTTCTACCTGACATCCAGCGGACTGCGTCGCAGCAAACTGGCCATGCCCAGCACCCCATTCATGGTCGTTCGGATTTCATGGCTCATGGTGGCCAGAAAAGCACTCTTGGCTAAATTGGCGGACTCCGCTGCGGCTTTGGCCTCGGCTAAGGCCTGATTCGTGGTCTTCAGCAAGGCACTGGCGGCAGCAACTTCGCGCGAACGCTCATAGATCTCGGCTTCTTTGGCATTCAACTGCTCACTCAAGTCCGGGCTGGCGTGCACAGGGTCCCGCCCCGTCTGTTTGAGCCGAATGAACTCGGTGACATCTTCGGCTTTGTGGATGATGTAGGTGACACGCCCCGACTCATCCAGAACAGGCGAATTGACCGGCGACCAATACCGTTCCTCAAAGCCCCCGCCATCTTGTTCCGCCTTGCGTATATCGTATTTCTGAACCGCCATAGTGTCCGGTTTCCCGGACGCCAGCGCCCGCTTCAATGACACATGGAGGTTGCGCACCCCATCGGCCGCTGGGTCGTCCGGATTATCGGGAAACACCTCAAAAATGGGTTTGCCCACAATGTCTTCGCGCCGAGTCAAGGTGGCCCGCGCATAGGCGTCGCTCACCCCCACGATGGTCAGTTCACCATTCAAGATCAAAAAGAGCCCAGGCAGCCCCCGCCACAATGGCTCGGTAATCGATGTCACCCTCGTTGAATGGGATCGTCATGCGAGCAGCCTCCCCTGCTGCTTGTCTTTGTATTCAGCACGCATCGTTCGCTTGCGTTTAGCACCTCCATGCTAGAACAAGACAACCCAAAAGGGAAACGCATGCCCCGGCCAAGGGGCTCAGGCCAACCCCGCCTTGATCATGATCGCATCGAACACAGCGGCATCCAGCTCACCACTGGAGCCCATATTGGCATCGCGCCGGAAGGCCACGATGGCCTTGCGCGTGTTCTGCCCCACCACCCCATCCGGCTCACCTGGTCGGTAACCCAGATACTGCAAGGCGCCTTGCGCAGCGCGCGCCCTCAAATCACGACTGACCCCAGAGGCAAACTTGTCATACGCTTCCTTGAGCTTGACGTCGTACTGGTTCTTCCAATACGTGGGGCCGTTGTAGCCACGCGCAAACCCGGCCCAGTTGCGCGCTCGCAATTTGGCGTCCAAACCCTCGCTGCGCATGAAACCCACCATCCCCGCCAATTGCGCAGACTCGGACTGGCACATTTGCGTCACCATGTCTTGGGCATGCTTGAACCCAGCAGAGACGGCGTTGAAGCCCATGACCTGCCCCAAGCCCCAACTGGCACTGCGCAAGGCGGGCTCATCGCCCAACCCGGCTGCGCGGCACAGACCCACAGCCCGCGCCAGCCGGTCGTATTCAGCCGCACCGCCCACATAGCCTCCCCCCGATTTAGCGCAAAGATCGGGGGCGCTCGACGCAAACCGTCCATCGGTTTCACGGTAGAACACGTGGCGCTCGAACAAGATTTTGGGACGTCGGTCTGGCAGGAAGCCGAATCCTCGGCTTTCCACCGTCAGCACCGACCACAGCACAGGCATGTCTGCCGCGCCATCCATGCCCAGAACCGCCAAAGCCGACTGCAAACTGGCCTCGGTCAGCGGTTGCCCTTTGCCCGCAAAGTCCATGTTGCACCCCACTGGTTTGTATGGTGAGGCTTCATCGTAAACACATTCAGGTCAACTGGCGAGCATTGCCAACCATAATCCTGAGCTCATCCGCGTCGGGCGCCTTGCCCCCTTCAGATCATGTCCGATTCCACAGCTTCCACCGTTCGCTACCTGAACCCCACGCCACGCTACAGCGATGCGGCTGCCTATGGCCCCGTCGTTTACCTGGCGGGCCAGGTCCCCACCGACGCTTCAGCCGATATGGCGGGCCAAACTCAGCAGGTGCTGGACCAGATTGGCGCCCTGTTGCAAGAAGCAGGCAGCGATCGCGGACGCATCCTGATGGCCCAGGTCATCGTGAAAGACATCCGTGACGTCGCGGTGATGAACACCGTGTGGGAAGCCTGGTTTGCGGGGGTCACAGCCCCGCCTCGCGCCACGTTTCAGGCGCCCCTGGTCAACCCAGACTGGAAGATCGAAGTGATCGTGACGGCCGCGCGCGGTTGACATGCGCCCGCCGGCAACCACTCACTTGCCCGCAGCCTCTTTTTCGCGCTGATAGGTGTCATGTGACATGCCGGCATCCTGCAAACACCGGTCGCGTTGCAGGCTATCGGGTTGGCGCATGCACTCGGCCCGCTGGGCATTGCGCCCGGCACCGTACAGTTGCTCGGTCGAACAACCAGTCACCGCCAGCGTCGCAGCCAGGCAGGCGAAAAGAAAAGCGGATGGTTTCAAGATGGGCTCCCTCTAGCTCGTTTCGCCCAGTCTAAAGAAAAAACGCCCCCACCCATGCAAGCTCTGCTCCACGCGATTGAATCGATGTCCTTGCCAAATGGCGCATGCCGGGTCTTCCATGGCCGCGGCGGGCTGTACCCAGGCTGCGAGCACTGGACGCTGGATGCCTACCCGCCCGTTTGGGTGCTGACCAGTTACCAGGCGGTAGAGCCCGACGAGGTTCAACGCATTGGCCACGCGCTGCAGGCTCGCTGGGAAGCCTTGGCGCCAGGGCAACCGTTCAACTGGGTATTCCAGACGCGGCAGGAAGTGCATGCCCATACCGAGGTGATGGCCGGCACCGTGCCCGAACCCCATGTGGTCAGCGAACTCGGCAGCCAGTACCGCGTGCACCTGCTCAAGGGCTACAACCATGGGCTGTTCCTGGACATGGCCGAAGGCCGGCGTTGGGTGCGGCAATACGTGTCGGCTCACCCTGGGGTGCGGGTGTTGAACTTGTTCGCCTACACCTGTGCGTTTTCGGTGGTGGCCTTGCAGGCTGGCGCCCGCGAGGTCATCAATGTGGACATGAGCGGGGGCGCCTTGGCCATTGGCCGGCAAAACCATCAGCTCAATGGTGTGATGCAAGGCGCACAGTTCCTGGCCCACGACATCTTCAATTCGTGGGGCAAGATCACGCGGCAAGGCCCTTACGGGCTGATCATTCTGGATCCGCCCAGCTACCAGAAAGGCAGCTTTGTGGCCACCAAGGACTACGCCCGCTTGGTGCGCCGCCTGCCCGACTTGCTGGCCCCCGGGGGCCATGCCTTGGTCTGCTTGAATTCGCCCAAACTCACCACCGAGTTCCTGCAGGAAGTGGTGCAAGCGGAAGCGCCGGAACTGGTGTTCGAGCAACGTCTGCCCAACCCCACAGGGTTTGAAGATGTGTCAAGCGAGCGCGCCTTGAAGGTCTTGCTGTACCGACGCCCCAGTACCTGATTGGCGCGGCCCCGGCCGCTCCTCGGCCGCTCACTTGCGCGATCGCGTCCCGCGTGGGGCCTTCCGATCAGGCAGCGCGTGCTTCTGGTTCAACTGCTCCAGCCACAGCAGCGTATCCATTTCCGACAAAAACCGGCGCAGGTAGTCTGACGACAAGTGCTTCATCAGCGTCAACGAGCGCAGCATGAGCATGTGCGAATTCAAGGGCCCGGCGTTCTCGGGGCCCCGTCCCACGGCTTGTTTGACTTGTGTTTCAGCCGCAATGCGCGACCAGACCTCGCTGAACCGGCGCACGCTTTTCATTTCCGACGACACGGCGTCCGACTCGAATGGGTCTTGCGTGGGGGGCTGTTGCTGTTGCAACCGGCTCTCGATGTAGGCAGGCAAATCAGCCAAGGGGCTGGGTTTGCGCGCCAAGACAGGCGTCGTTGCCGGGGGCGGACGTTGCCCATCCGTCATGGCGCCTTGCACCAAGGCATCGAGTGCCTTGTCCACTTTGACAGCCAAGGCTTGCTGCACGGCAACAGGCTGATCATGCAAACGACTCAGCAGCCGCTCAATGTGCTTGACCCGAACCGTGTCGGCCATCTCGTGAGACCGCGTCGCCTGCCAGGATTGCAAGCGCGCATGCAGGACCTCAACCTGTGCATGGAGATCCGAATCGGTCAGGCTGTCCGTCATGTCAAGTCCATCACCGTGTGCCGCCCGACGGCGCAGACACACTGGCAGACACCGCACCAGATGCTGCGGAAGCAGCCTGCCCCACCGGATCAGACTTGGCTTCTGCTGTGCGAGGCACCGGGGCCATTTCAACCCGGCGATTGAGCGCACGGCCCTTCTCATCGGCGTTGGAGGCCACTGGCTGCTGGGAGCCAAAGGCCGCAGCAAACACCTGAGAAGGCGGCATGCCCTCTTCGATCAAGGCACGGGTAACCGTCAACGCCCGTTGGGCCGACAGCTCCAGGTTGTCGGCAAAGCGCTGGTTCTTGCTGTCGCGCATGCGCTTGTCATCGGTGAAGCCGCTGACCATCAGCATTTCATTGCGCTCGCCCAGGTACACCTTCAAGGGCTGCACCAGGCTCGTGAGCAACTGCCTGCCATCAGGTCGCAACTCGTCGGAGCTGACCGCAAACAGCACGCTGCCACTGATGCCAATGCGGCCATTGTTCAGCGTGACGCGCCCCGATTGCAGGGGGATGGCCAAGGCTTTTTCCAAGGCCATGCGCCGCTGTTCTTCCGCCTGTCGCTTCTCGATCTCGGCATTGAGGTGGGCCACCAGATCCATCTGCACGATCAGCACGCCCACCAAAATCAGCACGAATGCGCCCAGCAGGCCAGCCATGAGGTCACCAAACACGGCCCAGACCGGCGCAGTTTCCTCGATCGCATCATCGCGATCGTCCAACGCCATCATGCTGCGCCCCCGTCCGCTTGCCCCTCACGGGCGTGCAAGCGACGCAGGTCTTCCACAATGCCTTGCTGAGAGCTGATGCTCAGGTCAATCACCTCGCGCGCCTGGGCCACGTAGTAGGCCAATTGTTCGTCACTGCGGGTGAGCGACTGTTGCAAGCTGCCTTCGATGCGATGGAGGCTGTCGATCAGCTTTTCATTGGTGGCGCTGAAGCGGTCCACCCCATGGCCAAAGGCCTCACTGAGGCTCGACAATTCAATCGCGCTGGCATTGACATGGGCTGCCACGTCGGCCACTTTCCCCGCCTGCGAGCTCAACGACTCCGAAAGCTGCGTGCCGGCTTGACCAAGTACCGCCACAGCCGAAGACACCATGGACTCGATCATCGTTTGCTGATGCTCTGCCGCCTGGGTGACCTTGCTCGCCTGTTCTCCCAGCGATTGAGACATCTGAGCGCTCACCTTATCCAAGGTCGCCGCGGCCTGAGACACCATGGACTCGGTCATCGTTTGCTGATGTGCGGCAACCTGGGCCACCTTGCCAACCTGATCCCCCAAGGATTCAGACAACTGCGAGCCCACCTTGTCGAGCGCGGCGGCAGCCGAAGACACCATCGATTCAATCATCGCTTGCTGTTGATCGGCTGCTTGGTTCAAGGTCTGCAGCAGGGCGTTCATTTGCACCATCATGTCGCTGCGCTCTTGCAGCGCAAGATTGTCTCGCTCGGCTAGGTGGCTCATTTCCTGGCGCAACTGGGCAATGACCTGGGCCGCAGCCTGCGGCACCTCAGAAGCTGTTTGCAGCAAGCGGTTCATGGGTGCTTCGAGCGAGGCCCCCAACTGCGCCAGATGGCCAGCCACGGCTTCTTGCAAAGCATCCAGACGGGCTACGGCGGCCTGGCCACGCGCGGCCTCCTCGTCACGCAGGGCCGCCAGTTCCGTGCGCCACACCGCCGACAACTCGGCCATGCGCTCGCCTTGCGACTGCACCCAAGCCGACTCGGCCTCCATGCGCGCGCGCAGCATCGACTCGGACTGGTCCATCACGCGGCCGAGTTCGCCCAAGGTCTGGCCCACATGCGCGCTGGCCTGTTCGGTGATCTGGCCCGCCGTGTTTTCCAGCTGCAGGCACAAGGCCTGTTGCTGCGCCATGGTTTCCGTGCCCACACGCTGCCACTCTCCCACCAAAGAGGCTGACATATCCTGCAAGGCTTGGGTCCAGGCTTGCTGGCGCTGCCCCTCGCTGAGCAACTGGGCCTCGCGGGCGGCTTGGCTGCTTTCCTGAATGGACAGCAACAGCGCGGCTGAGCGCTGCTCGAACACCTCGGCAAATGACTGCAGAGCGTGATCCATGCGGCTGAGCTGCTGGCCCGAGGCCTCGGTGTGAGTTTGCACCGCATGGTTCCAAGCTTGCGACACGTTGGAAGCCGTGGCCGCAAACTGGCTCGACAGATCACTCAACTGCCCCTGCGCCACCTCCACCACACGCTGATGGGTTTGCTGCGAAGCCTGTTCAATGCGGCTCAAGGCCGACTCCAGCGCGGGCTGGATGCTCTGGCTGGCTTCGCGAGCGGTGGCCACCAGGGTGTCACGCAAGGACTGCTGCACGGAGCGGGCCAGGTCGCCGTAGGCCTGAGACACGTCGCTGTGGAATTGCTGCTGCTGGTTTTGCAACTGAGAACCCAGCTGTTCACTGCGGCGCTCCAGCCCGTCCATCATGGCTTGCAGCTTGTCGACCACGGCGGGCAAAGCTTGCGACTGGGCCTGCAGGGCCTTGAAGGTTTCCTGGCGTTGGTGCACCAAGGAAAAACCTTTGAACACGGTGGCAATGTGGCCATCCAGCTGGCGCGCCGCCGCGATGCGGTCACGGCGGCTCATGGCGGAGATCAAGCCCAACATGGCCGACGTGGCCACCCCAGCCACGGAGGTGCCAAACGACAGGCCCAGGCCCTTGATGGGCTCAGCCAAAGCCGCCCGAATGGCCTGCAGATCAGATGACCCTTCCAAGGCAAACACGGCGCCCTTGAAAGTTACCACCATCCCCAGGAACGTACCCAACATGCCCAGCATGACGAGCAGGCCCACCAGGTAAGGCGTCAGTGCCGGCCCGGGCAGTGCCACGCGCTCGCCTTCGATACGCAAGCGCACCGACGTTTGCAAAGAAGGATGCAGTTTCTGCAGCCAGGGGTTCAGATCAGCCAGCGGCTCGGTGACATCGGCCAGGGCGCCCGACAATGTATCGGTAGCGGCACGAAAGCGGCGCAATTCCATCGCACCAAACAGGTACACGGCCCCAATGGCCACGGTCATGGCCAAGGCCAACCAACTGGTGCCAACGAAGCCGCTGCCCACCCACAACACCACCAACAGACCAAGCGCCAGAGCGCCCTTCCAGATCACACGGTTCATCACTGAATCCTGACTTCCTGACGCGCCGCTTCCAGCAACCCCATCACCGGCTCCAGCCGGGCCTGAAGTTCGGCCTGCAGCAACTCTTGCCACTGCCGGCCAAATTGGGCTTGCCACGCTGGCGGCGAACTACTTGAATCGCCACCCACATCGCCACCTGCCTGGCGCGTCTGTCGCAACTGTTCGAAACGTCTTTCCAAATACACCGGCACCGAGGTCCACAGCTTTTGCTGACGCGGCCCCAGCATCTGCTCCATCACGGCATCCAGCGCAGCCAGCTGCCGTTGGGCCACCGAGCCCTTCGACAAGGCTTGTCGAAGCTGCGCCCGAAGCGCGGCCACCTTAGCCTCCATCTGCCGCTGCAACTCAAGGTAGCGCTGGTAGTACGGGCCATAGTCGGGCTCGCCCTCATGAGGCAAAGCCGCCAGATTCAAGGCCGCCGCGCCAAAGCCTTGCATCAGACCCAGGCGCATGCGCTGCAGGGCCTGCTCCCATTCGGCCACCGGCAAAGGCCCCGCACAACCCAACGACGCGACGCCCTTTTGCCGGGCATAGGCCTGAATCGACTGCAGCGCGCCGTCCAGCCGAACAGCACTGACGGCGTCCAGCCAATGGCTGAGGCGCTCGGCCACGTCCTGCCTGGGATCTTCGCCTTCAACACTGGCCAGATCACTGAGCAGGCGAACCAATCTGGAACGGCTGAGACTGCTCACTTGGCCTGGTACTCCAACAGATCCCCCAGATGCACTGGAAAAAACACAAAGGCCGGCAAACACCCAGTCCGCCGGCACCGGGCGCCATTGTAATGATTCAACCCCGCAGAAGTGGCATCATCAAAGATTGACGCCGCCCGGCGTGAAACCGTTCACCCGCTTTGAAAGCAGACACCATGAATTCGAGCCTCCACCGTTGGCGTTTTTTCCGTGCTGGCGGCTTTGACCAAGTCCGCCTGGACACCGGAGCCGACCTAGCCAACCTGGCGCAACTGGATCAAAAGCTCTGGGTGGCCCTGTCATGCCCCACCCAGGGGCTGGAACTCGACAACCAGACACTGGCCCTGGTCGACAGTGATGCCGACGGCCACGTGCGGGCGCCCGAATTGATCGCTGCCATCGACTGGGCCAAAGCACGGCTGAAGTCGCCCGACACGCTCCTGGCTGCAGGCCCGCTGGCTTTGTCCGCCATTGACGACAGCCACGAGGCAGGACGCCTGCTGCTCAATGCCGCGCGGCAAATCCTGAGCAGCCTGGGCAAGGCCGACGCCACCGCCATCAGCGTGGAAGATTGCGCTGACAACGCCCGCATCTTCGCCGGCATGGCCTTCAATGGCGATGGGGTCATCACCCCCAGCGGCCACGATCAGGCCATACAAGACGCTCTGGCCACCATCATCAGCACATTGGGCGGGCAAGCCGACCGCAGCGGGGAAATGGGCATTGATCGCGCCACGCTGGATCGGTTCTTCGACGAAGGCAGCGCCCTGTGCGCCTGGCGCCAAGCCCCTCAGTCACAGGCCGACTGCCTGCCGCTGGGCGAGCAAACTGGCCCCGCCTTTGCCGCCCTGAGCGCCGTTCGAGACAAGATCGACGACTTCTTCATGCGCTGCCGCCTGGCCACCTTCGACCCGCGTGCGGCCAACCTGCTCAACGGCGGCGAAGACGACCTGCGCGCCATCGGCGGCCAATTGCTCAACGACAGCGCCGATGGGCACATTGCCGCCCTGCCGCTGGCCTACGTGCGCCAAGGCGGCGCCCTGCCCCTCAGCGAAGGACTGAACCCGGGCTGGACTGCGACCGTGGCGGCCTTGAACGATCAGGTCGTTCGCCCCATGCTGGGCGAACGCCAGCAGCTGACCGAATCCGAATGGCAATTGCTCAAGCAACGCTTTGCCGCTTACCAAGCCTGGCTGGCCGCGCAACCGGCTACCCCTCTGGATCAGTTACCCGCCGACACCCTGGCCCCACTGGTGCAAGGCGACCTGCGCGCCCGCTTGACCGACCTCATCACGCAAGATGAAGCCGCCGCCACCGAGGCCGCGCTGATTGGCGACGTGGAGCGCCTGGTGCGCTATGCGCGCGATCTGGCCAAGCTGGCCAACAACTTTGTGGCCTTCACCGACTTCTACACTCGCCGCGACAAGGCCAGCTTCCAGGCCGGCACGCTGTACCTCGACGGTCGCAGTTGCGACCTGTGCGTGAAGGTGCTCGATGCGGGGCGCCACGCGGCGCTGGCTTCGCTGTCGGGTGTGTATCTGGCCTATTGCGAATGCACCCGCGCGGGCGAGAAAATGACCATCGCCGCAGCCTTCACCGCAGGGGACTCTGACCAGCTCATGGTGGGCCGCAATGGCGTGTTCTATGACCGCCAGGGCCGCGACTGGGATGCCACGATCACCAAGATCATCGACCACCCCATCAGCATTCGCCAGGCTTTCTGGACACCCTACAAGAAGCTGACCCGCCTGATTGCCGAGCAAGCGCAAAAACTCGCCGCAGCCAAAGCCAAGGCCTCGGATGACCTGACCCTGCAGGCCGTGACCAAAGCGGGCGACAAGGCCGCCACCGCGCCGGCAGCCCCTGCCGCCGGCACCCCACCTCCCGCGCCGCCGGCCCCGTTCGACGCAGCCAAGTTCGCTGGCATTTTTGCCGCCGTCGGTTTGGCCATCGGCGCCATCGGCACCGCGCTGGCCTCCGTGGTCACCGGCTTTCTGGGCCTGAAGGCCTGGCAAATGCCGCTGGCCCTGATTGGACTGATCGTGCTGATTTCAGGCCCGGCCATGGCCTTGGCTTTCTTCAAGCTGCGTAACCGTAACCTGGGCCCCATCCTCGACGCCAACGGCTGGGCGGTGAACACGCGCGCACGCATCAACATTCCATTCGGCACCGCCCTGACGCAAACGGCCAAGTTGCCCGAAGGAGCAGACCGCGCGCTCACCGACCCCTACGCCGAGAAGAAAACACCCTGGGGTCTGTATGTGCTGATTGCAGCCATCGTGCTGGGGGCCCTGATCTACATTGGCATGGGCGCCGAGATCAAGGCCTTTTTGATGAGCGCGCACGCCAGCACCCTGCCGCCGAAGCCCTGATCAAGACTTGAGCAGGGCTTCCACCTCGTCATCATCGACTTGGGGAAACGACAGGTAGTACTGCCCGACGGCATCAAACCCCTTGGGTGCCTGCAGGCAGACCACATCGGCGGCCAAGGGGCGCACGGCCTCCAAGGCCAACAGCATGGTGGCCCCAGTGGCCAGGCCATCATCGACCACGATGACGACACGCCCCTCGGGGTCGATCGGCTCGCGCACCCGGGTGTAGCGGGCCCGCCTCTGGGCCATGGTCGGCATCTGCCGCGGCTTTTCCTCGGCCAGATAAGCGGCATCGGCCCCATACGATTCCGCGTAGGGCGACAAGCAAGCCCCCCCCCTGTCTCGTCCACTGCGCCCACCGCCAGTTCGGGCTGCTGCGGTGCGCACAGCTTGCGCATCAGCACCACATCGAAGTCCCCCTGCTCGCTGACCAGTTGCGCTGCCAAGGCATCCGCCAACGGCGCCAGATCAGCGGCCATGCTGCGCAGCACCTGCTGCACTTCCTGCGCGTTGAAAAGACAACTGCGAGCACGCCCGGTTGGCATAGGCCCTCCGCTCAGAGTCTCAAAGCAGTGTCCTGCAGTTTCTACTGCCGAACAAGCCCCTAGTCCGAGTTCAGCCCCTTTCAGGCCATTTGCGCAATCGCCTTTCGGAACCGCACCAGAGACAAGGCAAACAACACCGCCCCAATCAGAAGCAGCGCCACGAACGAGGTCCACACCACTTCCAGCCCCGCGCCTCGGTACAGAATGGCCTGACTCAGTTCGGTGAAATGCGTGGTGGGCGCCAAGGACATCAAGGTGCGCACACCGGCGGGCATGCTCTCTCGCGGGGTCATGCCGCCTGAGAGCATTTCCAGCGGCATCATGGTCAGCATCAGCAGCAGGCCAAACTGCGGCATGCTGCGCGCCACCGTGGCCATGAAAATACCCATGGCCGTGGTCGCAAACAGGTGCAGGGTGGTGCCCACCAGAAACAGCGTGATGGAACCCTCAATCGGCACCCGCAAAGCGCCCTGGATGACAACCGTCAGCGAGACACTGGCCGCCAGCAAGACCACGCCCGCCATGGACCAGACCTTGGCCAGCATGATTTCAGTGGGAGTGACCGGCATGACCAGCAAATGCTCGATCGTGCCGTGTTCGCGCTCGCGAATCAGCGCCGCCCCGGTGAGGATGATGGACAACATGGTGATGTTATTGACCACCTCCATCAAAGAGCCGAACCACGAGGGCTCCAGCGCGGGGTTGAAGCGCATGCGCACGGCCATTTCAACAGGCAAACGGCTCTCAGCCCGATAGCGCTGCACAAATTCATTGACCTCGCCCAGCACGATCTGCTGAATGGCGCCGTTGCCGGCAAAGGCCTGACTCATGCGGGTGGCATCGATGTTGAGCTGCACCTGTGGCTGCGAACCGGCCAGCACTTCGCGCTGAAAGCCCGGCGGAATGACCAGCACAAAGGTGTAGCGCCCAGCATCCAGCGCCGGGTCCACCTCGGCCTGGGTGATGCGTTGTGGCGGGGTGAACTGCGGGGGGTAAAACGCCGACACGATGCGCGCCGACAGGGCCGAGTCATCTTCATCCACCACCGCGATGGGGGCCCGGTTCAGGGTTTCGGGCATGGCCGTGCCCGCCACATAAATGGCTGCGGTGAAGGTATACACAATGAGCACCAGCATCATCGGGTCGCGCCACAGGCTCCACAACTCCTTGACACCCAGTCGGTAGACATTGATCAGATGGCGCATCATCTCAACGCTCCTGCTTTCTCAGCAGGGCAATGGCCCCACCCAAAATCACCGGAATGGCCACCAGCAAGGGCCACAGGGCCGCCTGCACATCGGCAAAATCAAGCGCCTTGCTGAACACGCCACGGCTGATGGCAAACATATAGGTGGCCGGGTAGACCTCGCCAATCCAGCGCCCACTGCCTTCCAGCGACGACACGGGGTTGATGAGCCCCGCGAACTGCACCGCAGGAATGATGGTGCCCAGCATGGTGAAGAACATGGCCGCGATCTGACTGCGGGTCAGCGCCGAGGCCAACAGCCCCATGCCGGTCGAGCACACGCTGAACAAAAGGCTGGCCACCAACAGGGCAGCAAAGCTGCCTTTGATCGGCACGCCAAACACGGTGACGGCCGCCGCCGCCATCAAACCGAAATTCAGCAAAGCCAGCCCCACGTAAGGCAGTTGCTTGCCCAGCAAGAACTCGGTGCGCGTGGTGGGGGTGACGTAGAAGTTGATGATCGAACCCAACTCCTTTTCGCGCACCACGGCCAGCGCCGTCAACATGGCGGGCAGCATCAGCAACAACAAGGGAATGACGGCAGGCACCATGGCGGGCAGGCTCTTCACATCGGGGTTGTAGCGATAACGGGTTTCCACACTGCTCGCGCCCGCCAAGGTGATGCCGGTGCGCGCCTGCACCTGTTGCATGACCCATTGTTGATGCATGCCCTGAACGAAACCACTGACCGTTTCGGCTCGCTGAGGCATGGCCCCGTCTACCCACGCGCCCACCTGCACAGGCTGCCCTCGCTCGGCCGCGCGGGCAAAACCAGGCGGAATCTCGATGGCCAAAGACAACTCGCCACTGCGCATGCGTCGATCCAGCTCGACATAGTCGGCAATGGGGGGCTGCTGCACGAAGTAGCGAGAGCCCGACAAGTTAAGCGCATAGTTCTCGCTCATCGGTGTCTGATCTCGGTCCAACACGGCATAGCGCAGGTTTTCCACGTCCATGCTGATGCCGTAGCCCATCACAAACATCAGCAACAAGGAGCCCAACATCGCCAAAGCCCCACGCACCGGGTCGCGCTTGAGTTCGAGCGACTCGCGCCAGGCGTAGCTGTAGATGCGGCGCAGGCTTTGTCTGACACGAATGGAAAGAGGCCGACCCGCGGCTCCCGTCAGGTCGGGCGTCCCCGCCTCGGTCGACTCGCTCCCGGCCTCCGCGGCGGCGGTCATGGCTCCATCGGCTTCGCGCAGGTAGTCCATGAACGCCTGCTCGAGGTTGGCCGCGCCGCGCCGCGCCACCAGGGCGGCCGGGGTATCGCTGTCGAGCACACGCCCGGCATGCATCAGCGAAATGCGATCACAGCGCTCGGCCTCATTCATGAAATGGGTCGAGATGAAGATGGTGACATTGTCCTGGCGCGCCAACTCGATCATCAGACGCCAGAAGTTGTCTCGCGCAATCGGGTCCACGCCCGAAGTGGGCTCATCCAGAATCAGCAACTCGGGCTTGTGCACCATGGCCACCGCCAGCGACAGGCGCTGCCGGATTCCCAAGGGCAGTTTCTCGGGCAAGGAGTCCAGCACATCGTGCAAGTCGAAACGGCGCACCATTTCGCCCACACGCTCGGCCAGCATGGCCTCAGGCACATGAAACAAGCGCGCGTGCAGCACCAGGTTCTGTCGTACCGTGAGTTCGCCATACAAGGAAAACGATTGCGACATATAGCCCACCCGGCGGCGGGTGGCCATGTCATGCGGGTCCACTTTCTGACCGAACAGCTGGGCTTGGCCATGGGTGGCCGGCAAGAGCCCGGTCAGCATCTTCATGGTGGTCGACTTGCCGCAGCCGTTCGACCCCAGAAAGCCGAAGATTTCCCCGCGCCGAATTCGGAAGCTGACGTGGTCAACCGCGATGAAGTCGCCAAAGCGCATGGTGAGATCTTGCGCCTCAATGGCGAAGTCCTCATGCCCTTGCTCGGCCAGGGGCGGAATCACCACCGGCTGGTGCCCTTGCCGCTTGGCCTCGGGCAACAGGGCAATGAAGGCCGACTCGAGCGTGGCCACGCCGGCATGGTCCATCAAGGTCTGGGGCGTACCGGTGGCCAACACCTGGCCCTCATCGACCGCCACCAGCCAATCAAAGCGCCGCGCCTCGTCCATGTAGGCGGTGGCCACCAGCACACTCATGCCCGTCCGGCTGCGCCGAATCGCTTCAATCAGGTCCCAGAACTGTGCGCGTGCCAAGGGGTCGACGCCGGTGGTCGGTTCGTCCAGGATCAGCAAATCCGGATCATGAATCAGGGCACAGCACAGTCCCAGCTTCTGCTTCATGCCGCCCGACAACTTGCCCGCGGGTCGACCCAAAAAGGCTTGGAGCCCGGTGCTGCGGGTCAGTGCGTCGATGCGGCGGCGGCGTTCGCCCTCGTCATGGCCAAACAGGCGCGCAAAGAACTGCAGGTTCTCTTCCACCGACAGACTTGCATACAGATTCTTGCCTAGGCCTTGCGGCATGTAAGCAATACGGGGACAGGCAGCGGCACGATGAGTCCGATCGGCCATGTCGCCCCCCAGCACCTGCACACGCCCCTGCTGCACGGCACGGGCGCCGGCCATCAATGACAAAAGGCTGGACTTCCCCACCCCATCGGGGCCAATCAGGCCCACCATGCAACCAGCCGGCACGTCCAGACACACGTCGCGCAATGCCTGCTTGGTGCCAAAGCGCAAGCCCACGTTCTGCAGGCTCGCCACAGGGGGGCGTACGCCCGTCTCGTGCCTGCCCGTGTCGCTCACGGGGTCGCCTTCGCACGCAGCTCAGCGGGCCAGGGCGCGCTGGCGTCCAACCTCACCCACGCCACACCCGGCAGCCCGGTTTTGACCTGTTCAATGTGCTTGAGCAGCAAGGCACGATCAATGCGCGCCTTGACCCGGAACATGAGCTTCTGACGCTCGCTGGCGGTCTCGACCGTCTTGGGGGTGAACTGCGCCGCACTGGCCACAAACGAGACCTTGGCCGGAATGGCAAACTGCGGTACCGCGTCGAGCACGATGCGCACCTCGCTGCCCAACGCTACTTTGCCGGCCACGGTCTCGGGCAGAAAGAAGGTCATGTACACGTCGGCCAGGTCGATCAGATTGAGCACCTTGCCACCGCCACCGAGCACCTCCCCGGGCTGAGCCACTAGGTACTGGACACGCCCATCACGGGGCGCCTTCAACTCGCAGTCGGCCAATTCCACGTCAATGCGGGCCAAGGTGGCCTGGGCCGCTTTCACCGCCGACTCGGCGCTGTTGACCTGTGTGCGGGCGGCCTCGACAGCGGCCTTTGCCGCATTCGCCTGAGCCTTGGCAGCCACCAGGGCGGCCTCCAGACTACGCACCTTGGCGCGGTCGTCATCCAGAACCTGATCGGTGACCGCGCCGTCTCGTACCAACGCCTGCGAACGGGTCAATCGCCGCTGAGCGGCATCCAGATCGCTTTCCCGCTGCACCACCACGGCGCGCACCGCTTCGTGGTCGCTCTCACGCAGTGACACCTGGGCCTTGGCCCCGCTGACACCATCGCGCGCTTGTTGCAATCGAGCCGCTGCTTCATCTCGCTGGGCCAGCAGACTCTGCACCTGCATGCGGGCCAATACCTGCCCAGCCTTCACAAACTCGCCCTCTGCCACCAGCACAGCGTCAAGGCGTCCGGCCACCTTGGTGGCCACATCGACTTCCGTG
The DNA here is from genome assembly GCA_964453105.1 of uncultured Aquabacterium sp. Lineage (GTDB taxonomy): Bacteria > Pseudomonadota > Gammaproteobacteria > Burkholderiales > Burkholderiaceae_C > Aquabacterium. Next base: position 24,762 of record CAYVOP010000018.1, read on the forward strand.
GCTTCGAGTCGGCCGTTGCCGCTGACCACCGTCTGCACCGCACCGTTGCCACGCAACGGACGCCACACCTGGTACGCCGCCCCAGCCAGGCCCAACACCACGAGGGGGATCAGCCATTTCTTCCAGTTCAGGGTCATCGCAAGCCGCCTGTGAACAATGGGTCAAGATGGATGTCCATTTTGACCCAAGCTCCCCGCGACTCGAAGGGGTCTACATCAAACAATGACACCCGTTGGCAAGATCACCTTGTCGATGACGTGGATCACGCCATTGCTGGTCAACACATCGGTGGCCGAAATGTTGGCAGTGCGGCCCACTTGGTCGGTGATTTGCAAGCTGGCATTCACCGTCAGGGTGTCGCCTTGTGCCGTGGTGATCGGCGAGCCAACAGGCACCTCCGCCTTGAGAACCCGGCCGGGCACCACGTGATAGGTCAGGATGCGGGCCAACAGGGTTGTGTCGGCAAACAAGGTGGCAGCATCAACGTTCAGCTCTGTCAGCGCAGCCGAGAACGCCGCATTGGTGGGGGCAAACACAGTGAAAGGACCGGCGCCCTGCAAGGTGCTCACCAAGCCAGCAGCCACGACGGCGTCGACCAGTGTAGAGAAGTCCGAAATACCCTGGGCCGTCGCCACGATGTCCTTGTTGGCAGGCAAGATGACCTTGTCGATCACGTGGATCACGCCATTGCCACCGTCGCGGTCGGTGGTCGTGATGTTGGCGGTGCGGTTACGCCCGTCGGTGATGAAGGGCTTGGCGCCCGACGAGATCTTGAAGACATCGCCTTCCACCGTGGTGATCGCCTTACCAAAGGGAATGTCTGCGGCCTTCACGCGTGCACCCAGCACATGGTAGGTCAGCACCGCGGTCAGCAGCGCGCGATCGGCAAACAAAGCCGCCTTGCTCACCCCCAACTCGGCCAACAAGGCGGTGAAGGCGTCGTTGGTCGGCGCAAAGACGGTATAGGGGCCGCCTGTACGCAGGGTCGCGCTCAGGCCGGCGGCATCCAGAGCCTCGGCCAGCACGCTCAGGTTCTTGTCAGACCGGATGGCCTCCACCACGTCATGGGGGTCATCGTCTCCGCCTCCGCAGGCAGACAAGGTCAACGCCGCCACGCTCGCGGCGGTCAACTGCAGAAATCGGCGCTTGCTCAGATCAGACATGGGTCTCTCTCCATTGGGGTTGGGTCAAACAGGATCAGCCGGCACGAACGACTGGTTCATTTGGTGAACTGCACGGTTTAAATGCTATTCGATGAGGTTTTCCTTGTAAACTTAATGGTTATTCAACCCGCTTGATCGGAGACCTGTCATGAAGCTTTGGTCCTGCATTCCCCTGCTCGGTCTGATCACTGGCTGCCAAACCCCCACCCAGCCGCAGACCACTGCCCCCGTACAGTCCGTTGCCAGCGTTGACCTGAACCGCTACGCCGGCACCTGGTATGAGGTGGCCCACTTGCCCATGTTTTTCCAGCGCCAGTGCGTGGGCGACACCACGGCGCTCTACACCCCCCAACCAGACGGCAGCATGGCCGTCACCAATCGCTGCCGAACCAGTACCGGGTTTGACGAAGCCCGTGGCAAAGCCACCCCCGTTGAAGGCGGCGGCAACGCCAAGCTGAAGGTCTCGTTTTTCTGGCCGTTCAAGGCCGATTACTGGGTCATCGGGCTGGATCCCGAATACCGCTGGGCTGTGGTCGGCAACCCCAACCGCAAGTACCTGTGGCTGCTGTCACGCGCCCCCACGCTGCCGGCAGATCAACAGGCCAAAGCACTCGACGTGGCCCGCGCACAGGGCTTCGACCTCAGCGCCTTGGAGTTGACGCCCCATCGCACCCCCAACCCGTGAGCCCACCTGATCAGGGCTTCTCGGCGAACAGGGTTTGCGGTTCAATGGGGCCCTGTCCTCAACCGTTCAACTCTGTTCGACCATGGCCCAGCATCTCGGCACCCAAGTCTTCGTTTCACTGCAGCGCCGGGTCCGGCTGGACGGGCTGGCCCGTTTCGGTTTGGGTCTCGCCCTAGCCAGTGCACTGACCGTCGCGCACGCGGGCAAGAAGCCCTACTCCTACGACTACGTGGGCAACCCGCAGGCCGCGGTGTCCATTGCCACCCCGCCCAGCACCCCGTCTTTCGTGCTCATGGGTGGCGGGCCTGATGTGGATGAAGCCTTCCGCTGGATGATTTCCCGCGCCGGCATTCGCCCCGGCACCGGGGGGCGCTTCGTGATCATCCGCGCCACCGGCACCGACGCCTACAACCCCTACATCTACTACAGCGACGCCACCAACAACACCGGCAGCACGCCGGCAGACGGCTGGGTTGGGGGCGCGGCCCAGGGGCTCAGTTCCGTCGAAACCCTGGTCATTCCCAGCACGGCAGCAGCCAACGACCCGTTCGTCAACCAGGTGGTCAGCCAGGCCCACGCTGTCTTCATCGCTGGCGGGGATCAGGCTGACTACATCAAGAACTGGAAGGGCACCGAACTCGATCGCACCCTGCAGTCCTTGATGGCCCGTCAAGTGCCCGTCGGCGGCACCAGCGCCGGCCTGGCCGTCCTGGGCCAATTCGACTTCGCCGCCCTGCGCGGATCGGTCACCACGTCGCAAGCCCTGGGTGATCCGTTCAACAAGTACATGACACTCGACCCCGCCCCCCTGAGCCTCAGCGGCGGATTCATCGCCCCACCGGCACTGGCCAACACCATCACCGACTCGCATCTCGACAGCCGTGATCGCATGGGCCGGCTCATCGCCTTCGTCGCTCGCCTGGTCGCCCCCAGCGGCACCACAGGCTGCCCAGGCGGCATCCTGCCCGCGGGCAACTACGGCGCGCGTGGCATCGGCCTGGGCGTCGAGACCGCCTTGCTGGTTCAGGGCAATGGCACGCACCAACCCGTCACCGCGCGTCGCGTCACCAACGTGTCCACGACCACCCCCAGCGCTGTGTACTTCCTTCGCCCCCTGACCCCGCCCACTCAATGCGCCAGCGGCCAGCCCTTGACCTCCACCACAGTGGAAATCCGCCGACTGGACAACAGCCTGACCGAATTCAATCTCAGCGACTGGAGCGGCGTCAGTCCCTACTACGTTGATGCCATTTCTGGCACCCTCAGCAGCAATCCGTACTGAACACCGCGGCCTGGATCTGCCCTGAATTCGCAGATCCCTGTCTTGCATCAGGGCGGCTCGGGTGCTGCTTCTCCACAATCGCTGTCTACCTTCGACACATGATTGCCCTGCACCTTGGAGATCCGCATGAACGCGCCCGCCGACTTGAACCTGATCAAGATGGAACCCCAGGAAGTCTCGACTGACGTCCTGCTGGAGAAGTACGCCAAAGGCGACGAATCCTCCATTGGCGACATCCATGCGCGCGTGGCCCGCGCGCTGGCCGAAGTCGAGCCAGCGGATCAGCGTGAACACTGGCAAAGCGAATTTCAGCGAGCCTTGTCCATGGGCTTCGTGCCCGCCGGACGCATCTGCTCCGCCGCGGGCACCGACATCCAGGCCACCCTCATCAACTGCTTCGTTCAGCCCGTGGGCGATGCCGTCACCGAATCCACTGGCGCCAAACCCAGCATCTACACCGCGGTGGCGCAAGCCGCTGAAACCATGCGCCGTGGTGGGGGCGTTGGCTACGACTTCTCCCAGATCCGCCCCGAAGGCGCCTACGTACGCGGCACGCATTCCCGTGCCTCGGGCCCCGTGTCCTTCATGAAGGTGTTCGACGCGTCCTGCTCCACCGTCGAGTCATCGGGTGCCCGCAGAGGCGCACAAATGGGCGTGCTGCGCTGCGACCACCCCGACATCGAAACCTTCATCCACGCCAAAGACACCGGCGCGCTCACCAATTTCAACATCTCCATCGGGGTCACCGATGCGTTCGTGCAAGCCGTGATCGACGACGGCACGTTTGACCTTGTCCACACTGCCGCCCCCCACCCCGACCTGATCGCCCAAGGCGCTCACCAACGAGCCGATGGCAAGTGGGTCTACCGTACCGTTCCCGCGCGCGACCTTTGGGAGCAGGTCATGCGCTCGACCTACGATCACGCCGAGCCAGGCATCCTCTACATCGACCGCATGAATGCGGAAAACAACCTCTGGTACTGCGAGACCATCGAGGCCACCAACCCCTGCGCTGAACAACCCCTGCCTGACTACGGCTGTTGCGACCTGGGCTCCATCAACCTCACGCGCTTCGTTCGTCAACCCTTCACCCCCGAGGCCGCTTTCGACTTCGAGGCCTTTGCCGACATCGCCAAGGTCGCCATCCGCATGCTCGACAACGTGCTCGACGTGACCTTTTGGCCCCTGCCTCAACAACAGGCGGAAGCCATGGCCAAGCGACGCGTGGGCCTTGGCTTCCTCGGGTTGGGCAGCGCCTTGGTCATGCTGGGCATTCGCTACAACTGCGACGAAGGCCGCCACCTGGCTGCTCGCATCACCAAGGCCATGCGCAACGCCGCCTACCGCGCCTCCATTGAGTTGGCCAAAGAAAAGGGCGCCTTCCCTAAATTCGAGGCCGAATCGTTCCTCAAGGGCGGCTTCGCCCGCCGCCTGCCCGAAGACATCCGCCACGACATCGCCCGCATCGGACTGCGCAACAGCCATCTGCTGTCCATCGCCCCCACAGGCACCATCACCCTGGCCTTCGCCGACAACGCCAGCAACGGCATCGAGCCAGCGTTCAGCTGGAGCTACAACCGCAAAAAGCGCTTGGCCGACGGCGGCCATCGCTACTACGAAGTCGCCGACCATGCCTGGCGCCTCTACCGCCACATGGGCTTCGACATGCAAGCCCTGCCGCCCGCCTTCGTCACCGCGCTCGACATGTCGGCACTCGATCACATGAAGATGCTGGAAGCCGTCCAGCCCTTCATTGACACCTCCATCTCCAAGACCGTCAACGTTCCCGCCGACTACCCCTACGACGAGTTCAAGGACCTGTATCTCGAAGGCTGGAAAGCCGGCCTCAAAGGCTTGGCTACCTACCGCCCCAATAGCGTGCTCGGTGCGGTACTATCCGTCGACAAACCCGCCGATGCCCCGGCCTCAACGGCCCATGCCACCCCAGACGAAGACCCGCTGCGCAAGCTCTTCGACAGCCGCCCCCTGGGCGATCTGGAAGGCGTCACCGCCAAGATCGTTCTGCAAACCTTCCAAGGCAACAAGACGGTCTACCTCACCGTCAACTTCATGCGCGTCACCGGCGTCGTGGGTGGACAAGAAATCACCATCGAACGCCCCGTCGAGTTCTTCATGCCCGCGGGCCAGCGCGACGACGGCCAACAATGGATCACCTCCACCATGCGACTGCTGTCCTCGGTGGCACGCTCAGGCGGCTCCGTCGCCAAAACGCTGGAGAGCCTGCGCGAAGTGGTGTGGGACAAAGGACAAGTGCGCTGCGGCGTGATGGTCAAGGAAGACGGCACCCAACGCCCGATGTTCCACGACTCCGAAGTCGCCGCCATCGGCTATGCCTTGCAACAGATTCTGATGAAACGCGGCTTCCTCGACGCCGCGGGCAACCAGGTTCCACTACGGGTTCTCGCCGAGCGGCTGGCCCAGCGGGACAGCCAGTTCAATCTCTTGGCCGATCCCCTCAGCACCCCAACCGCAGACCAGGCTAACCGCCAAGCCCTGCTCGGCATGGGCAAGAAGTGCCCGGAATGTGGCGCCAACGAACTGCACAAGGTCGATGGATGCATGCGCTGCACCAATTGCGGCCACATTGGCTCTTGCGGTTGAGTGCCAGCACCAAAGGCCGGCGATCGCGGCCCCGCCCTATACTGACTCTGGCGCATTGACCTGAACGAGCATGGCAGCGATCGTTACCCTCACCATGAACCCCGCGCTGGACGTCTCCACGTCCACGCCCCATGTGACACCCTCACACAAGCTCCGTTGCGCGCCGCCCCAGCACCATGCTGGAGGTGGCGGCATCAACGTGGCTCGGGTGCTGCGCCGCCTCGGCGCAGACTGTCTGGCCGCCTACCCCGGAGGGGGCACCTCCGGCAGCACCCTGGGCCATCTGCTGGCGCAAGAGGGCGTCCCCCAACATCTCATCGAGATTGACGGAGAAACACGAGAAAGCTTTTCCGTGGTCGATCAAAGCTCCGGCGAAGAGTTTCGCTTCGTCTTGCCTGGCCCCAATCTGACACAACGGGAATGGCGAAGCGCTCTGACTTGGCTCACCGACCTCTCGCCCACCCCGGGCTATCTGGTACTGAGCGGCAGCCTGCCACCCGGCGTGCCTGACGACTTCTATGCCCAGGTGGTCTGCGCGCTCAAGGCATCGACCACACGCATCGTTCTGGATGCATCCGGCGCGCCTCTTCGGCTGGCCCTACAGGCCGGAGGCGTCCACCTCTTCAAACCCAGCCTGAGGGAACTGGAGGAACTGACAGGACAAGTGCTGCCCGAAAACGCCGTTCGCATCGCGGCAGCAAGACGACTCATTTCCCAACAACAAGCCGCCTGGGTCGCACTCTCACTCGGCGAAGAAGGCGCCTTGCTCGTTTCGGATCAACACGCCTGGTTCGCCCCGGCGATCGACGTTCCGGTCGCCACCACCACCGGTGCCGGGGACAGCTTTGTGGCCGGCCTGACCTGGGCCTTCAGCCAACACTTCGCCGCCGAAGATGCCTTCGTCTTTGGCGTCGCCGCAGCCACAGCCGCCTTGTTGAATCCAGGCACCACGCTATGCACAACCGCCGACATCGAACGACTTCGGCCGATGGTGCGCATCCAGGCGGTCTGATCCGAAAATGAAAAAACCCACCAGCCAAAGGCTTGGTGGGTTTTCAATGCCCTCGGAACTTGATCCGGAGGACACATCACCTCACGGCGATTTATTCAGCGGCTTGCTCGGCAGCCTCTTCGGTGCGCTCAACCAGCTCCATGTAGGCCATCGGAGCGTTGTCGCCCACGCGGAAGCCCATCTTCAGGATGCGGGTGTAGCCACCGGGACGAGTCGCGAAGCGAGGGCCCAGCACGTTGAACAGCTTGACCACGTTGTCGCGGTTACGCAGACGAGCAAAAGCCAGACGCTTGTTGGCGACAGTGGGTTCCTTAGCCAGAGTGATCAGCGGCTCGACAACGCGACGCAGTTCCTTGGCCTTGGGCACGGTGGTCTTGATGGCTTCGTGCTCGATCAGCGAGTTCGCCATGTTGCGCAGCATGGCAGCGCGGTGAGCCGAAGTACGATTCAGTTTACGGAGTCCATTTCCGTGACGCATGGTGCTAGTCCTTTCCTTATTAAACCGACGGCCGTTTCAAGGTACCGCCGGGTGCACCGCATGGCCCCCGAGAGGACCATGCACTTTCAAAAGATCAACGCTTGTCCAGACCTTGAGGAGGCCAAGCTTCCAGGCGCGAACCCAGAGCCAGACCACGCGAAGCCAAGACTTCCTTGATTTCGTTGAGCGACTTACGACCCAGGTTAGGTGTCTTAAGCAACTCGGTTTCGGTACGCTGAATCAGATCGCCGATGTAGTAGATGTTTTCGGCCTTCAGGCAGTTTGCCGAACGCACGGTCAGCTCCAGCTCGTCCACAGGACGCAGCAGGATCGGATCGAAGTTCTGAGCAGACTTGGCTGGGGCGTCGAAAGCGGCAATTTCCGAGCCTTCCAGCTGAGCAAACACAGCCAGCTGTTCGACCAGGATCTTGGCCGAAGCACGGATCGCTTCCTCGGGCGAGATGGCGCCGTTGGTCTCGATTTCAACAACCAGCTTGTCCAGATCGGTGCGCTGCTCAACGCGAGCGCTTTCGACGGTGTAGCTCACGCGCTTGACCGGCGAGAACGACGCATCCAGTAGGATGCGGCCGATGGCCTTGCTGCTTTCTTCACCGTAACGACGCACGTTACCGGGCACGTAACCGCGACCCTTTTCCACCTTGATCTGAACGTCCAACTTGCCGCCTTGCGACAGATGGGCGATCACGTGGTTGGGGTTGACGATCTCGACGTCATGAGGAGTCTGGATGTCAGCGGCCGTCACAGGACCTTCGCCATCCTTACGCAGCACCAGAGTGACTTCGTCACGGTTGTGCAGGCGGAACACCACACCCTTCAAGTTCAGCAGAATGTGGACGACATCTTCTTGCACGCCATCGATGGTCGAGTACTCGTGCAACACACCAGCCATGGTGACTTCTGTTGGAGCGTAACCCACCATCGAGGACAACAGCACGCGCCGCAGGGCGTTGCCGAGTGTGTGGCCATAGCCACGCTCGAAAGGCTCGAGCGTCACCTTGGCGCGGTGACCGCCGAGCGGTTCCACCTGGATGGCTTTGGGTTTCAGCAAATTCGTTTGCATGAAGTCTTCCTGTCAATACCCTCGGCTCGTTACACCGATAAGGCTGCTGGACTAACCGAAGCCAAAGCTTCGGCCCTGAAAACAAAAGACGAAAAGCCGCGCGACACGACCCAGTCGTGCAGCGCAGCCAGTCTTCCGATCAACGAGAATACAATTCGACGATCAGCGATTCGTTGATGTCGGAACCGAATTCATCGCGATCGGGGGTCTTCTTGAACACGCCTTCCAGCTTGGCGCCGTCCACTTGAACCCAACCGGGCAGACCGATCGACTCGGCCAGCTTGAATGCTTCCTGAACGCGAACTTGCTTCTTGGCCTTTTCGCGAACGGCGACCACGTCACCGGCCTTGACCAGGTAAGAAGGAATGTTCACCACTTGGCCGTTCACCACGATGCCCTTGTGGCCCACCAACTGGCGAGCTTCAGCGCGGGTGGAGGCAAAACCCATGCGGTAGACGACGTTGTCCAGACGCGATTCCAGCAGGAACAGCAGGTTGGCACCGGTGCTGCCCTTACGACGGTCAGCTTCGGCGAAGTAGCGGCGGAATTGCTTTTCCAGCACGCCGTACATGCGCTTGACCTTCTGCTTCTCGCGCAATTGCACGCCGAAGTCAGAGGTACGCGAACCGGAGGTACGGCCATGCTGGCCAGGCTTGGTGTCGAACTTGGCCTTGTCGCTGATGGGGCGACGGGCGCTCTTCAAAAACAGGTCGGTGCCTTCGCGGCGGGCCAGTTTGGCCTTGGGTCCGAGGTAACGTGCCACTTGTATATCCTTGATGTGAATCTGACGTCAGATGCCGTCGCATCCAACGCGAGTCTGGCGGGTATTATGAAATTCGCTCAGACGGTGGGCTTCAACGAAACCGCCACAGCCACGCCGAACAGGCGCACTTTGGCGAACGGAGAAAACTCGTGATTATAGCAACGAAACTAGCCCAGGCAAGCAAAAGCTTGACCTGAGCACGCGATATGCCAAGTTTGGAGGCGACTAAGCGCCACACGAGGGTGGCGCTTAGCAATCGCGTTCAAATGAGAGGGCTACGCACCCCCTCACCGTCATTAGATGCGGCGACGCTTCTGAGGACGGCAACCGTTGTGCGGCACAGGAGTCACATCCGAAATCGAATTGATACGGATGCCGAGCGAAGCCAGTGCGCGAACGGAAGACTCGCGACCGGGGCCTGGACCCTTGATCTCGACGTCCAGGTTCTTGATGCCTTGCTCTTGAGCGGCGCGACCTGCCACTTCAGCAGCCACCTGGGCAGCGAAGGGAGTGGACTTACGCGAGCCCTTGAAACCCTGACCACCCGACGAAGCCCAGGACAAAGCATTGCCTTGACGGTCGGTGATGGTGATGATGGTGTTGTTGAACGAAGCGTGCACGTGAGCAATACCGTCCGCAATGTTCTTGCGGACCTTCTTGCTAACACGACGAGCAGCGCTGTTGGCAGGTGCTTTAGCCATAAAAACCTTCTCTCGAAGCTAGTCCAGTACGGAGCTGGCCCAGAACTGATTGAACGATGCCCGAATTACTTCTTGCCAGCAATCGC
>CAYVOP010000019.1:0-34600 GCA_964453105.1 uncultured Aquabacterium sp.
TCGTACTGCACCGGGTAGAACAGCAGGCCGTTGTTTTCCTTGTAGACCGGCAGCACCGACTTGCGCGACACCGAAGTCCAGCAACCGAAGGTCACGGCCACCTTGTCTTGCGTCAGCAACTGCTTGGCCTTTTCAGCAAACAGCGGCCAGTTGGAAGCGGGGTCCACCACCACGGGTTCAAGCTTCTTGCCCAGCAAGCCACCCTTGGCATTGATCTCGTCAATCGCCATCAGGACGGTGTCCTTCAGCACGGTTTCCGAAATGGCCATGGTGCCCGACAGCGAATGCAGTACGCCCACCTTGATGGTGTCAGCCGCTTGGGCCATGGAACTGAAAGCCAGGCCCGCCACGCCCAGGGCGACGGCGGTCAGAGTTTGGGTGGCAGCACGACGAGAAATGTTCATGGGGGCTTGCTCCTGTTGGAGGTGGGTTGAACGCTGAAACTCTTTTCAAGGTCCGATTTGTGATCGGATGAGTTCAGTGTGCCCAGGCGCCCCAAAACGGTGAATACGCCATGTGGCGTATCGAAGCCCACGTGCAGCCAATGGCAAGCAGGCAGCCGTCAGGCCCTGCGATGTCCCCTGCGAACAGCCAAGCCGGCTACCCCCACCAGGGCCAACCAGACACCTTCGGCTTCAGGTACTGCCGGCACGGTTGTGGCGACCAGTGCCTGAATCGTCATATTGGAGAGGAGGATCGATGCGGAGCCTTGGGAATATTGGCAACTCCAGGGGTCATCAGGCAGGCACAAGACGCCATATGTGGCAGATGCGTATGCCGTGAGATCGATTTCTGGACGATCCGTCGTCGAGGTCAGTGTCCGCGTCCACGAAAACGACTGCATGTTGGAACCCATCTTTTCCCATACGGTACTCGCTTGAGCTGGCGCGCCTGCGCCTGATACCTGCATGCTGACCGTTCCCGTCTTGTAAGCCGAAACCTGCCCATTCACGGTCACTTTGTAGCCAGTGATGGTGTATCCCGGGTCAGCTACGAACATGCCTCGGAACCAGACGTCGAGGTGGCCGTACTCGCTGGACCCAGAATAGGAATCTGCCGAAAGTTGTTGGGCGACGTTGTATTTCAAGCCGTTGGCCACAACCGAATAGTTGCCCAGCAAATCGGAATAGTCCCCGTACTCCCTGGGAGAGCTGAGGGTATAGCCCGCCTCGGGCACGGTGATGCTGACTTGGCCTGCATCAATGACCTGGGCTTGCGATGTGGCGGCCAAAGCGCCAAGGCCACAGGCAACAGCCATGACGCGGAACATGGGGGCGATCTTCAAGGTGAATTCCTCCTGGAGTGTCGTAAACCGCCCGCGCACCCGGTCAGGTAACGAAGGCTGTGCCATGGTTCAAGACAGGCATGACATCGACATGAACCAGGGGTGCGCCGTTCGTTGAGTTCGCGCCATGCCCTAAACTTTCGGCACCGTGATCGACTCCCCCCGCCTCCACCACAACAGCCAGACGGTCTCACTGACGCTGGACTCCTCGCTGATTCAAAGCGTCATGCGTCGGCAAGACCCGACCGAACTGGTGCTGGACTACACCCGCACCATGATGGGCTGCCTGCTGTTTGAACCTCGTCCTGCTTCGGTGCTGATGATCGGTTTAGGCGGCGGATCGATGCTGAAGTACCTGGAAGCCTATGTGCCCGAGTCCGACCTCACGGCGGTGGAAATCAGCCAGGACGTCATCGACATGCGAAATGATTTCTGCATTCCGCCTGACAACGAACGGCTGCGCATCGTGTGCGCCGATGGGGCAGCCTATGTCCGCAAGCCTCCTCACGCCTATGATCTGATTCTGGTGGATGGCTTCAGTGGTGAGGGCATACCAGATGCGCTGTGCTCGCCCAGTTTTTACCGGCACTGCCGAGCCGCCCTCACCCCGCGAGGTCTGCTGGTGGCCAATGTGCAGGCCGATACGCAACAAACCCGGGACATCGCTCGCCGAATTGGCAAGGCCTTCGGGGGCTGCGTCATTTCGGTTGAATCGGACGAGGGTGGCAACGAAATCGTGACGGCTGGTGACCCCGCCCTGTTTGAAGACACATCACGCGACTTTGGCGCCCGCTGGGAGGCGCTGGCGCCGGTTCACCAACAAACCTTGGCCGTGTGCTCTACCCGATTCGAACGTGCATTGAGGCAGCGCCCGACACTGGCTTCCCAGCTCGGTTCAGACTAACATCGCGCAGAACTGTTTCAGCGTGCGCAACTGCGCATCGGGAGATTGTCGTGCAACCACTCTTCAGGCGTCTGCTCGGCTGTATGGCACTGTCTCCCTTTGCGCATGTGGCATGGGCAGCGCCAGACACCCCCCTCCCACAAGGGCTGCATGGCTCATGGACCATGACCGTGACGTGTCGTGGTGTGGAGCAGTGGTGGACGATGACGGTCAGCCCTTCGGGTGAGGCTCGCTTTGAGGCACTACCCCTCCCCAAGCCAAGGCCCTGGGCGACTGAAACCACAGGCCTATTGCAAACAGGCCAACAGGCATGGCGCGCCAGTTGGGACGCCGCATTCAACAAATTGGTCCTGACCCCAATTGCCCCGCAGCGAACGCCCTGGCAGGTCGCCCTGATCCCCCCCCTTTCCGATGGCAAGCCAAACTGGCGCTCGGGCTTATGGGCTGGCGTCGTGTCCCCTCAAGCATCTGGCAACGATACGCGATCCATCGGCGGCCCCCGCCCTGGCGATCTTGGCTGTAGCCCAGTATTGGCCCAGCCCGGTGCCAGCGTGGCAAGCCTCGACGAGCAACTGCCCGCACCTCGCGACCCGCGCCAGATGAACGCCGCTCCTGGGGTGCTGTCTGTGCTGGGGCGCGTGTTTTCGCCTCTGCCATCCAAGCCATGCGAAGGCCCTGTGCTGGCTTGGGCGCAAAGCTATCTCAAAAGTTCAGAGCGGTCGCGCAATCCTCCCATGGCGCCATCGGTGCAGCGACAAGTGGCGCGAAGCTTTGAGCGCGAGGCATTCAAGAAGGTGTTTGGCAACGAGCTCAACGAACTATCGCTGAAAGATGGCTTCCAGATGTCTTATCTGTTGATGCAGACAGCGCGTTGCCCGGGCATGCCCCTGGGTACAGAAGCCAGCATCGCCAATTTGGTCAAGCCCTTTGTCGACGAGGCGCCCTTGTCTCGCCGACAAGTGACTCAGATTCAATTGGCACTGCCTGTTTTGGATACCTGGGCTCAACAACAACTCGACAAGCTGATACAGGCCGAGCAAGCCTCGGCTCAGTCTCTGGACGTTGCCAGCGTACAGGCACAGAACGAAGCCGCAGGTTCATTGGGCGCATGGACGCCGCAACTGACAGGCGCCGAAACAGCTCTGCGCATGCTCAAGCTCAACCAACGCGCCATATCGGCACAAGCGCTGCGCGACTTCATCGTCAGAGCCGAAGCCGCAACCGCCGATCTGAACCAACTCAACAGCCTGGCAGCGCAAGCGAACCAATCGGACGAGGGTCGCGATCCCGATTTGCTGGCTCAGGCCCGCAAAGCAGTTCAAACCCAGGTCAACCGATATTTCGACACCGCACTACAACGCAAAGTGAGTGAAGCCCAAGGGGTGGCCGGCTATCGCTGGCTACAGGCTTGGCCTCAAGACTACGGTGTCTTGCTTGCGTTGGTGCCGCCCCAACAAGCCAAAGACAGTCAAGCACTGGTCACAGCCCGGATGCAGTCGCTCAGCCGCGCCACGCTTGCAGCTGAACGCACACGTTATTCACTAGAAGTGGCCACCCTTCCCCACGGCCAGCAGGCCTTGGTTGCAGGCAAAGCCTTTGATGCGCGTTGGGTACAAGAAGGCGCTCCATTGATTCCCCCCGAAGACCGACAAGCCTTTGACCGAGAACGAGCCCAGCGGCACCAGAAAGACCTGACGGCTGCACTGCCCAACCTCCTGCAGGAGATCGCGCGCACGCCCACCGCCACTGCTTTGGAACAACTACGGACCACGTATCTGAACCCGGACGACGCAGCCTGGCACGATGGGCAACGTCTGAACGCGGCCCTGGCTGAGCGCCTGACTGAGTTGTCACCCTGGAACGGGCTGCCTGGCGCCGACTACCTCAATGCGATCTACACAGGCGACCACGCTCGCCTGGATCTGATCGACCGCAATTTCCGTGAGCCTTATCAGCGCATGATGATGCCAGTCCTCCAGACCTTTGGCTCGTTCATGAGCGGACTGGCAAAAATGAGCGGCCTGAATGTAGATGGCCACGCCTTCTTGTCAGCACAGTTTGAACGCATGAGCCTGATCCGCCCCATGATGGCGATCTACCTGGTTGAATACGAAGGCCGCATGAAGCCCTGCCTGGAAGCAGAGCCTTTGCGCTTCAAAATCACCACTACCAGTGAAACGGTCTATCGCAACGGTTACGGCAGCTATCTGTACTCGGTCCCGCACCCAGACCAAGTGAGCTACTTCAACGTCAACCGTCGCTTCGGCCCCGCGTTTGAAAAGGTCGGCACGATGGAACCCGACTCAATCGTGCGTCGCATGCTGGAGCAGTCCTTCAAGAAGAAAGACAGTCTGGGAGTGAGCGACCTGATAGACGGCACCCGGTTGATGATGGCGCGGCTGACCCAAGCGGGTTGCCAGTCGCCACTCACTCGGCAGATGGAAACCAACCTATTAAGCTGGGCCACAGCACGCTTGTGACGCCCCAATCTTTTATGCTCAGTTCACGCGCCTGAGCGTGTTCCCATCGGTGTGCTGGAATTTCTTGCCGTAGATGTCCAGCACCGTGGTTTCGGTATAGCTCAGGGTATCGCCATCAACAGTGAACTTGGCATTGAATGCCACGGTCTTGGCCTTGTCGCGCATGAAGGGCTGCTGCACGATGCTCCAGTCCGGGTTGTGCAAGCCCGCCTTCACCTCGAACGTAACGGCCGAAGAACCGGCCTCCGTCTTGGCCACACCGCCGGCAATCACCCCGACTGCACGCGGAATCAACAACGAGTGCGAAATGGTGCCTGTGGCCTTATCCCACATCCAGTAACCGCACTGGTCATGAAACACCTTGCTGTTGGACTTGCGGCTGACCACCTGCTGATACCGCAAGCCCACCAGCACCTGCTCTTCGGCGTTGGTCACGTCGCCAATCGGGGTGAAGGTGATGGTCTCGAAATAGGGGCTTTCTTCCTTGCCATCGGGTTCGGGCGCCACATCCATGCCCTTGTCGCCCTGCCAGGTACCAATCAACCCAGTCAATGGTCCGTAGTCGATGTCGTTATCAGCCATGTTGGTCTCAGCAAGAAATGGTCAAAACAGACCACATCGTAGACCATGGCAACCGGCTTGGTTCACCGCATTTTCAACTGCGCCACACGGCTAAGGGCCAAGCCTGCGGCGGCGGTTCGGGTCTCCACGCCCAACTTGGGAAAAATATGTTCCAACTGCTTCTTGACCGTGGCTGGGCTGGAGCCCAGGATGTCGCCAATGTCGCGGTTGGTCTTGCCCCGCACCACCCAGTACAAAACCTCGCCCTCGCGGGCCGTCAAGCGGAACTCCTGGGTTACGGCGTCGATCAGCACACTGTCTGAGGTCTCCGTCATCACCAGCAGCCACTCGTCTTCTCCAGTAGGCTGGTGCAAGGCGAAGGTCAGCCGCCCCCCCGCCTGGTTCACGAACCAGCTGGGAGGCATGCCAGTAGCCCCAGCGCCGAGTCGCTCTGCCGCGACCTGCCGAACCCAAGCCAGTAGCTCTTGCGGCGCGACCCCATCGGGTGCATCGAAATACCGCGCCAGCAGTTGCCGGGCCAAGGGTGTTTTCCAAGGCAGGCGGCCATCTTTCAGGGAAATGGTGACCGAAGCGTGGCCAAAGGCATCGAGCGCATTGCGAGCCTGCCGGGCCTGCCTCGCCCCTTGCATGTGCGCCTGAATGCGCACCAGCACCTCCTTGGGTTTGATGGGCTTGATGACGTAGTCAATGCCGCCGGCATCGAAGGCACTGACCACGTGCTCGGTCTCGGTCAGGCCCGTCATGAACACAATGGGAATGTGGCTGGTTTCGCCCTGCGCCTTCAGCCGCCTGGCGACCTCAAAGCCATCCATGCCGGGCATCAGCGCATCCAGCAAGATGATGTCGGGCACCGCTTGGCTGGCCCGCTGCAAGGCGGCTTCGCCATGCGTGGCCACCAGCACGGTGTAGCCGGCCTCGTCCAGTGCATCGTGAAGCAAGGACAGGTTGTCTGGCACGTCGTCGACAATCAAAACCACATCGGTTCGACTGCGATCGAGATGATCGAGCATGGGGGTCATGTAGCAAGGTCCTGGTTGGAGGCTTGGTGCGGCATTGCATCGCGAATAACCACCGCCATGGCGTCCAGTTGAAATTGTCGGGCCATGTCGCGCATGCGCAGAACAAAGCCGTCGCAATGGGGTTCTGAGTGCGCGATCTGATCCAGCACCCGGTGTACGCCACGCACATAGCCAGACTGAATCTGTTCGTCCAGATGGCGCAGGGCCGCCGCAGAGGGCATGAGTCCGGGGTCGGCCACATCGGCGCGGCGCACCTCAATCCACTCAAGCTGCAGTCGCCGCCCCAACCAGTCGAGCAACTCGGCCACGCGAACAGGCTTGACCATGAAATCATCGGCCCCGATGCCCACGGTGTTCTCGGCGCCTTTCTCAAAGGCATTGGCCGAAACAATCGCCACCGGGGCGTCGGTCAGGGCCTCGGCGCGAATGGCGGCCATGGTGCCCCAACCATCCAACCCGGGCATGGCCAAATCCATGAAGATGGCATCGGGCTTCATGGACACGGGCCCGTGTCGCAGCATGGCCAGGCACGCCAAACCGGACTCAAAAGTCATCACGTCAAAACCCAGCGGCTCCAGAATGCGCACCAGCAGACCGCGATCGGCCTCTTCGTTATCCACCACCCAGACGCGCCGACGCTGCCCGGCATAGCCAGTTCGCACCCCACGCACCTGGGTTGGGGCCAGACTGCTTTGACGCAGCTGAGGCAGAAACAGCCGGATCTCGAAGGTAGTGCCCTGCCCTGGTTGACTGGACACACTCATTTCGCCGCCCATCAAGTCCGTCAGCATTTTGCTGATGGTCAAGCCCAAGCCCGTTCCGCTTGCAGACTGCCCTGCTGCAGACGAACCGCGCTCAAATGGGTCGAAAATGCGTGCCAACTCATCGGCGGGAATGCCGGGGCCGGTGTCGACAATCTGTATGCGAGCCATCTCTCTGGCATGGCGTACCTTGAAGCTGACCTGCCCGGTCTGCGTGAACTTCACGGCGTTGCCCAGCACATTGATGAGAATTTGCCGCACGCGCCGCTCGTCAGCTTTCACCACCTCAGGCAGGTCGAGTCCCAGGTCACTGACAAAACTCAGCCCCTTCTGGCGAGCCTGCGGTTCCACCACCGCGATGATCTGGTCAATCAGATCTCGCAGGCGAACTGGCTTGGGTGACAAGGTCAGCTTGCCGCTTTCAATGCGAGCCATGTCCAGCGTGCCTTCGATGAGCGACAACAAATGGTCGCCTCCGCGCTTGATGACCCCGACTGCATGGCGCACATGCTCAGGCAGATTCTGGTCCTCGTCGAGCAACTGGGCATAGCCCAGGATGCTGTTGAGTGGCGTGCGCAGCTCGTGGCTGATGTTGCTGATGTAGCGCGTCTTGGCATGGTTGGCCTGATCTGCCTGCAGCTTGGCCTGCTGCAGTTTTTGGTCGGTCACGCGGTGGGACTCAATTTCCTGCACCAGCAAATGCGTTTGCCGATTCGACTCTTCCTGTGCCACCTTGCGGCTTTTATGAGTTAACACCAGCCACCACCCCACCACGCCAGACACAAGCAACAGCACCACATAGATCTTGACAAAGCCATGCTGCAAAGCGGCTGCCAGCGCATCAAGCGACTGCAGGGCAAACACATCCAGATCGCGCAGGTGTTGCTGATAGACCATGCCGAATAGCAAGGCCATGGCCGGGGCCAACACGCCGATCAGCAGCAGGAACTGCCCCAATTCAGTGTCCAACCGCCGCCACACAAAGGCAGGCAACACCCGACGCGCCACGCTACGCCATTGCTCCGCCAGCCTCGCATCGGGCTTGCACAAATCCTGGCAACGCGCATCGAGCGAGCAACACAAGGAACAGATGAAGCCCTGATAGGCCGGGCAGTGCGCCATGTCATCGGTTTCATACTCGCGCTCACACACCGTGCAGGTGTGCAAGGCTCGCAAGCGAATGACCTTGCCCAGCGGCTTGCCCTCGTCTTCCACGGGCCGCCCCAAGGGCTCACGGGCCAGGTAGTAGCGCCCTTGGGTTGCCCAGGCGATCAAAGGCGACACCGCCAAAGCCGTCACCAGCGCAATGACCGCAGAAAACGCCTGTGCCACATCCCCCATCCACCCCACGTAGGCCACAACGGACAGCAAAGAAGCCGCCCCCATCGCCCCAACGCCCACGGGGTTGATGTCATATAAGTAAGCGCGCTTGAACTCGATGCCGGGAGGAGACCACCCCATGGGCTTGTTGATGACCAGATCGGCCACCACCGCCATCATCCAGGCGATGGCAATGTTCGAATACAAGCCCAGCACCTTGCCCAAGGCCTGGAACAAGTTCAGCTCCATCAGCATCAGGGCAATCAAGGCGTTGAACACCACCCAAACCACGCGCCCCGGGTGGCTGTGCGTGACCCGCGCAAAAAAGTTCGACCACGCCAGCGAGCCCGCATAGGCATTGGTCACATTGATCTTGAGTTGAGAGATCACCACAAAAATGGCCGTTGCAGCCACCGCCCAGGCGGGCTGGTGCAAGACTGTCTCCCAAGCGCCCAGATACATCTGGTTGGGATCCAGGGCCCGCTCCACGGGCAGGAAATGTCGCAAGGCCAGATAGGCCAGCAAAGCACCACCCAGCATCTTCAGCACGCCTGGGATCACCCAGCCTGGCCCCCCGAAAAACACTGCCCAGCGCCAGCGCATGCCGTGCCCATTCTGGGGTTCCGGCATGAAGCGCAAGTAATCGGCCTGCTCGCCCATTTGCGTGATCAGGGCAATGCCCACCGTCAAGGCCGAGCCAAAACCAATCAAGTCGAACTGGCCCCGGTCTCCTGCCGCCCCGGCATAACCCGATAGCTCCGACAAGATGCCCGGGTGGGCATGAAACACGAACACATAGGGCAACACCAGCAACACCAGCCAGATGGGCTGGGTGATCCATTGCAGACGGTTGATGATGCTGACCCCATGGGTCACCAAGGGCACCACCACCAAGGCGCAGATTAGGTAGCCCCAAGACGGCGGGATGTCAAAAGCCAGATCCAGCGCATAGGCCATCACCGCGGCTTCGAGCGCAAAGAAGATGAAGGTGAAGCTCGCGTAGATGAGCGAGGTGATGGTGGACCCGATGTAGCCGAATCCGGCACCCCGGGTCAGCAAATCCATGTCGAGACCAAAGCGGGCTGCATAAACGCTGATCGGCCAGCCAGCCAACAAGATGATCAAACCTGTGACCACGATGGCCCAGAAGGCGTTGATGAAGCCAAAGTCCACCAGCAAAGTGGCCCCCACGGCTTCCAGCACCAGGAACGAAGCGGCCCCGAAGGCCATGTTGGCCACGCGAAAACTGCTCCACTTGCGCGCCGCGCGGGGGGTGAACCGCAGGGCATAGTCTTCCAGCGTTTCCTTCGCCACCCAACTGTTGTAGTCGCGGCGCACCTTCACCACCCGCTGTAATGCCGGGTGCGCCGAAGCGACAGGGGCTGCGCCGGGGGCTTGACGAATCGGGTCTGGGTTTTGCATGGTAGGGCCTTAACCCACTTCCATAAGCAATGAGCGGTCCAGCCCGGACCCGGCCACACCATGGACCTGACGCCTAGAGAAAAAGACAAGCTGCTCATCTTCACTGCGGCCTTGCTCGCCGAGCGCCGCAAGGCTCGTGGCCTGAAGTTGAACTACCCGGAAGCCGTGGCACTGATATCAGCCGCCATCATGGAAGGCGCGCGCGACGGCAAAACGGTCGCCGCGCTCATGAGCGAAGGCAAGACCGTGCTCACACGGGATGAGGTCATGGACGGCGTGGCCGAGATGATTCCCGAGATCCAGATTGAGGCGACCTTCCCGGATGGCACCAAATTGGTGACCGTGCACCAACCCATTGCATGACCTCACTCACCCACCCAGAATTCACCACATTGGTGCAACAAACACCATCCACACCCTCTACTGCAGGAGATCGAGATGAAGCCCCAGTTGACCCCACGCCACCTTGCAACGGCTCTCCTGGCCACGTTCGCCGCAACAGCAAGCACCCCTGCCCTGGCCCATGTGGGCGTTGACGGCAGCGCCCATGCCCACGATGCATTGAGCAGCTTCATTGGGGGCTGGATGCATCCGATTTCTGGCTTGGACCATCTGGCCGCCATGGTCAGCGTGGGACTGTGGAGCGTTTTGGGCACACCGGCCAAGGCCATGCGCGGCATACGCACCTCGGTATGGCATCAACCCATCGCCTTTGCGCTGACCTTGCTGATCGGCGCCCTGGCCGGCATGGCCGGATTGAATCTGCCAGGCGTCGAGCCCATGATCGCCGCCTCGCTGCTGGTCTTGGGCCTATTGGTCGCTGGCCGCGCATCGTGGCCAGCCTCGGCATCGGTGTCGCTGGTTGCCGGCTTTGCCTTCTTCCACGGCTTGGCTCACGGCCAGGAACTCTCGGGCCATGCCTTGGCCACTTTGGTTGGCATGGTCTTGTCAACCTTCAGCCTGCATTTGGCGGGCATGGGCGCAGGCTGGGCCCTGCGTGATGCGGCCAGCCCCCTGCGGCGGTGGATCAGCCGTGCGACCGGTACCGCGGTGGCCTTGTTCGGAGTGAGCATGCTGCCCTCCGCGTTGGCCGCCGTGCTCTGACACATCGATCAGCCCCCCCAAACAGGAGCCCCCCATGATTCCAGGCGAGATCCTCACCGATGGCCCCGATCTGGTTCTGAACCCAGGCCGCCGAAGCCTGACGCTGACCGTCGAAAACACTGGCGATCGCCCCATTCAAGTGGGTTCGCACTACCACTTTGCCGAAACCAACGGCGCCCTGCGATTCGACCGCGCAGCAG
This sequence comes from uncultured Aquabacterium sp., assembly GCA_964453105.1. Lineage (GTDB taxonomy): Bacteria > Pseudomonadota > Gammaproteobacteria > Burkholderiales > Burkholderiaceae_C > Aquabacterium. The sequence continues at coordinate 11,078 of CAYVOP010000019.1, forward strand.
CCCAGGGCATGCGCTTGAACATTGCTTCAGGCACAGCGGTTCGCTTTGAACCCGGCCAGCAACGCACCGTGGAGTTGGTTGACTACGCTGGCCAACGCATCGTTTACGGATTCCGGGGCCTGACCCAGGGATCGCTCTGAGCCACCAAGGATTGATCCACATGGCAAGCATTGACCGACGCGCCTATTCCGAGATGTTTGGCCCCACCGTGGGCGACCGGGTCCGCCTGGCCGACACAAACCTGATTCTCGAAGTGGAGCGAGACTTCACCCTACGAGCAGGAGGCTATGGTGAAGAGGCCAAATTCGGTGGCGGCAAAACCATCCGAGACGGCATGGGCCAGAGCCAGGTCTGCAACGGCCCAGCCCCCATGGATGCAGCCGACTGCGTCTTGACCAACGCCCTGATCCTGGATCACTGGGGCATCGTCAAGGCAGACATTGGCATCAAGGCAGGTCGCATTGTCAAGATTGGCAAAGCGGGCAACCCCGATGTGCAACCGGGCGTGGACATTGTCATTGGCCCCGGTACCGAGATCATTGCCGCCGAGGGCATGATCGTGACCGCAGGGGGCATCGACACCCACATTCACTTCATCTGCCCTCAGCAGATTGAAGAAGCCCTCAACAGTGGTGTGACCACCATGATCGGTGGCGGAACCGGGCCTGCCACAGGCACCTTTGCCACCACCTGCACGCCTGGCCCCGACAACATTGCCATGATGTTGCGAGCTGCTGAAGCCTTCCCCATGAACCTGGGTTTCCTGGGCAAAGGCAACGCCAGCCAGCCTCAGGCCCTGCGCCAACAAGTCGAAGCCGGTGTCATCGGCCTGAAGCTGCATGAAGACTGGGGCACCACACCTGCCGCCATCGACACCTGCCTGAGCGTGGCAGAGGAAAGCGACATTCAGGTTGCCATTCACTCTGACACCTTGAACGAATCCGGCTTTGTCGAAGACACCATCGCTGCGTTCAAGGGCCGCACCATCCACAGTTTTCACACAGAAGGCGCGGGGGGCGGGCACGCACCCGACATTATGAAAGTGGTGGGTGAAGCCAATGTGCTGCCCTCCTCCACCAACCCGACACGCCCCTTCACGGTCAACACCATTGACGAGCACCTCGACATGCTGATGGTGTGCCACCACCTCGACGCATCCATTGCAGAAGACCTGGCCTTTGCGGAAAGTCGCATTCGCCGCGAAACCATTGCGGCGGAAGACATCCTGCATGACCTCGGAGCCATCAGCATGTTCAGCTCCGACTCGCAGGCCATGGGCCGTGTAGGCGAAGTCATCTTGCGATGCTGGCAAACCGCCCACAAAATGAAAGCCCAGCGCGGCAAGCTGCCTGGTGACAGCGACCGCCACGACAACGCCCGCCTCAAGCGCTATGTGGCCAAGTACACCATCAACCCCGCACTGGCGCACGGTGTGGCGCATGAGGTGGGCAGCGTGGAAGAGGGAAAATGGGCCGACCTGGTGTTGTGGCGCCCAGGCTTTTTTGGTGTCAAACCCAGCCTCATCCTCAAGGGTGGCTTCATTGCCGCGGCCGCTATGGGTGACCCCAACGCCTCCATTCCAACGCCCCAGCCCGTTCACTACCGCCCCATGTTTGGCGCATTTGGCGGCGCGGTGTCGCGCACCTCTTTGACGTTCCTGAGCCAGGCTGCCATCCAAGCAGGTGTGCCTGACAAGCTGAACCTGAAAAAGACTGCAGCTGCGGTACACGGATGTCGGAAAGTCAGAAAATCAGACATGGTTCATAACCATTACATGCCTGTCATGGAAATCGATGCGCAGACTTACCACGTGCGAGCCGATGGCCAACTGCTGACCTGCGAACCCGCGGTGTCCCTACCCATGGCACAGCGCTACTTCCTCTTCTGATTTCCCGACCAATCATGACAGCCATGTGACATTTTCGAGTCACTGATCCAAAACTGTCAGCGGCTCACGCAATTGGCCGTTGACGCCAATGTGCGACTGAATTCACACGAAACCTGCTCCGATAAGGTGCTGCGAGGTTATTGCACATTTGTTCAATGACCTCACAGCAGTTCTGTCCCTCATCTCTTGCAGTAGGTTCATCGTGCATTTTTCCTTGCAACTTCGTGACTGGAAGGTCGGTACCCGTCTGACCGTGGGCTTTGGCCTGATCCTGACCCTGCTGATGGTGGTTGCCATCCTCGGCTTCACCGCCATCCACCAGGCCCGCGCCCTGCATGAAACGTTCGAGCACGCCATGGTGCTGCGAAGCCAGAGTGATGAGCTACAAGAACACCTCGCGCTCGATTTGACACGCAGCCAAGCCATCATTCGCTCGGTGGGCATGCCCGAGGTGTCTGACCGATTCAAGCCCGAAATGGCGCGTGCCGACCAGGCCATTGCCTCACTGTTGGGCGCCATGTCGCATCAAACCAATGCGCAGGTGGAACTGGCCACACAAAAACTGACTGAGCACCACCAGCTGTATCGCCAGCGCCGCGACGAAGTGCTTCACCTGGTCGAACTGGGGCAAACCATCGAAGCCAACGAGCGGGAACAAACGGCCCTCGCCCCCCTGGCGCAATCGGTTCAACACGATGCAGACGCCTTGATGCAAGCCGTGTCGCAGAACACCCGTCAGACGCAAGATCATTTCCTGCGCACCACGGCCACATCTCGCACGCTCATCGTCATTTTGACGATGCTGACCCTCGTTGGCGGCATGTTCTGGGCCTGGCTGATCGCACGCTCCATCAGCCGTCCAGTCAAGACCGCCATGCGCATCAGTGAAGCTATTGCGCAAGGCCGCCTCACCCAGGATGTGCGAGAGGTGTCGGCGCAAGACGAAATGGGCCGCATGCTGCAGTCCATGCGCAAGATGCGCGACGGCCTGGTGAACCTGACCGGCGAAGTGCGCGCTCAATCAGAACAATTGGCGCAAACTTCCGTGCAGGTCGCCTCGGGCGCCGAGGCCCTCGCACGCAGTTCGAACCACCATGCGGCCGTGCTGTCTGAGTCGAGCCTGGTCTTGCATCAGATCGAAGCAGAAATTTCGACCAGCCTGACACAAACCCACGAAGCCAGCGACCTGGCCCTGACCGCCCGCGACGTGGCCCAGCAAAGCCGCCAAGCCATGAGCGAAGTGATTGACACCATGCGGGGCATTCATGCGTCCAGCCAGCGTGTGGCCGACATCATCGCCGTCATTGACAGCATTGCCTTTCAAACGAATATCCTTGCCCTGAACGCCGCCGTTGAGGCCGCCCGCGCCGGTGAACAGGGTCGAGGGTTTGCCGTCGTGGCCACCGAAGTGCGCTCGCTGGCCCAACGCTCGGCCCATGCCGCCCGCGAAATCAAACAGCTCATCACTGACAGTGTGGAGCGCGTGGGTCAAGGCACCGATCAGGTCAACCGAACAGGCGTCACCATCGAAGCACTGCGTAGCACCATCACCCAGGTGGCCAGCTTGATGGAGTCACTCAGCCAGACCAGCGTCCAACACGCCCAAGGCATCAGCCACGTGAAGCAAACCGTGCAAAAGCTGGATGCGGCCACTCAGAGCAATATGACCCTCATGACCCAAAGCACCCAGGCCGCCGCCAGCATGAAGGAGCAAGCCGGCCAACTGCTGACAGCGGTGGCCGCATTTGAAACCCCAACCGCTGTGCCAGCCTGAAGATGTGAAGCCCTGAAGGCCGGACTCAAACGGCCTCTTTGGCCCGAAACGCGCAGTAACCGGGGCGGGGCCCGACCTGAGGGTGGCTGCGGCATGTGTGCGGCCGCTTGTCATAAATCGTGCAACGCCGCGTCTTGGCATCCAGAAAGTGGCAATCGCCACTGGCCCGGCGCGCCAGCGTGAACAGGTTGTACTTGTTGTGAAAACGCGCAACCACGCCTGACTTGATCAGGCGTTTGGCAATTTGCTTGATGTCTTCGTGTTCCGCTTCGAAGGGGTCCACCAGCTCCATGCGAACCAAATCCGACAACTTGACCTCCAGCGGCATGGTGCAGCACGAGGCCACGCAACGGTCGCACATGCCATTGCGGTATCGACTCCAGGTATCGGGGCGGTCTACGTCGACCAGGTAAATCGTGGGCTTCACGGGCAGCGAGTCTAGCAGAGGCGCCCCATGCACCATATGGGTACACTTTGTGCTTGTCTTTTGTACCAGCGCTTTCTCACTGCCATGCTGACCATCAACAAACTCATTGCCCAAGGCCGAGGGCTGGCCTCTGTGCTCGTTCGCCGTGCCGCCACCGTCGCGCTGGATTGGGACGTTCGCCAGAAAAGCCGCTTTGATGCCACCGACAGTCAAGGCCGAACCTTGGGTGTCTTTCTGCCCCGAGGCACCGTCGTGCGGGGCGGTGACGTGCTGGTGGCCGAAGACGGTTCGCTGATTCGTGTCGAGGCGGCACCGCAGCCGGTGCTGCGCATCACCGCTTGCGCAGAACACGGCAGCCCCTTCGACCTGACGCGCGCCGCCTACCACCTGGGCAACCGGCATGTGCAGATCGAGTTGCAGCCTGACCACCTCAAGATCGAACCTGATCACGTGCTGGCTGACATGCTCCGCGCCATGCACCTGACGGTCAACGAGGAAGTGGCCGCATTCGAGCCTGAGGGCGGCGCCTACGCTGCAGGCGGCCACAGCCACGGGCATGGACACGATCATCACCCCCACGCAGCCGAGCACTCGCACGGCGCCGAATCAGGTCACGTACATGGACCCGGCTGCGGGCACGACCATGGTGAGCATCATCATGGGCATGAACACGCCGCGGCCCCCCAGCCGACCACACGCGGCAAACCGCTTGGCATAGCCATCAAATCCGAAGCCAAGCCACATGTACATGGCCCTGGCTGCGGACACGACCACTGATTGGTTCTGATGCCCAAGGTCCGTTCTGCCCCCATCCCCCTGAGCCCCAGTATCCGCCTGCAATTGATGTGGCTGGCCTCGCCGGCCCTGCCTGTCGGCGGATTCAGCTACTCGGAAGGACTGGAAGCCGCTGTGGATACCGGCCGAGTCCTAACAGAGGCACAAGCGGCCCACTGGCTACTGCATCAGCTTCAACTCAGCCTGGCTCGCGCCGACATGCCGCTTGTGGCACGGGCCGTGCCGGCCTGGCTGCGCGGCGATCTGGCGCGCATCAGTGAACTCAACCAGTGGGTGACCCAGACCCGTGAAAGCAGCGAGCTGCGCCTGCAAACCGAACAGATGGGGCGCTCTCTGGTGGAATGGCTGCGCAACAATGGGCAACAAGACGAACGCACCGCTGCCTGCGCCAGCCTGAAGCCCGCCCCCACATGGCCCGTGGCCTTTGCTTTGGCGGTGGCGCAATGCGTCCCCAAGGGCATGCCCCCCCCACCTCAATTGGTGGAGGAAGCCTTGCTGGCCTACGCCTTTGGATGGGCTGAAAACATGGTGCAGGCCGCCATCAAGGCCGTGCCATTGGGCCAAAGCGCGGGGCAACGCATTCTGCAGGCCCTCACCCAAGCCATTCCCTCGCTCATTGAATCGGCCTGCCAGGTCACCGACAGCCAACGGCAGGCCTTCACCCCGATGCTGGCCATTCTCAGCGCCCAGCACGAATCCCAATACTCTCGACTGTTCCGATCATGACCGCTCTGCATCACATTCCAGGCCGAACCAAGAAACTGCCCCCCTTGCGCGTGGGCGTGGGCGGCCCTGTCGGCTCCGGCAAAACCACCCTGCTCGAAATGCTGTGCAAGACCATGCGCGAGCAGTACGACCTGGTCGTCATCACCAACGACATCTACACCAAGGAAGACCAGCGGCTGCTAACCGTCGCCGGCGCCCTCGACCCCGACCGCATCATGGGCGTGGAAACGGGTGGCTGCCCGCACACCGCGATCCGAGAAGATGCCTCCATCAACCTGGAGGCGGTGGACCGCATGCTGGCCAAGTACCCCAATGCCGACATCGTGTTCATTGAATCGGGTGGCGACAACCTGGCCGCCACGTTCAGCCCGGAGTTGAGCGACCTGACCATTTACGTGATCGACGTGGCTGCAGGAGAAAAGATTCCGCGCAAAGGTGGCCCAGGCATCACCAAGAGCGACCTATTCGTAATCAACAAGACCGACCTGGCTCTCCATGTGGGCGCCAACCTTGAGATCATGGCAGCCGATACCAAGCGCATGCGCCCCACACGGCCCTTTGTGATGACCAACCTGAAGACCCGCGCCGGCCTGGATCAGGTCATGACCTTCATCGAGGAAAAAGGCATGCTCAAAAGTTGAGCCTGAAGCCGAGTCGCTTCTTATAGATGGTCCCCCAGCCCGGAATCGAACCAGGATTTGACCCTTAGGAGGGGCCTGTCTTATCCATTAGACGACTGGGAGACTCAACCCAAGAGTTTAACGCCTGTTCATCAAAGAACACTGCCGGGCTTGAGCATGCGCCTCGGATCGACCCAGGCGTCGTACTCAGCCCCAGTCACTCCCCCCACGTCCAATGCTGCGTTTCGCAGCGGCACCCCAGACACAAGGGCGTGCTTTGCAATCGTAGCAGCGCGATCGTAGCCAATATGGGGTGTGAGTGCGGTCACCAACATCAGAGATTGCGACAACTGCCACAGAGCATGCTCTGCATTGACCTCGATTCCACCGATGCAGTGGTCGGTAAAGCTGACCATGACATCACTCAGCAGGCTCAGGCTCTGCAAGACGTTGTGAGCAATCAGCGGCTTGTAAACATTGAGCTCCAACTGCCCCTGGCTTGCCGCTATGCCTATCGCAACGTCGTGCCCCATTACCTGAGCACAAACCATTGTCATAGCTTCAATTTGCGTCGGGTTAACCTTGCCAGGCATGATCGAACTGCCCGGCTCGTTGGCAGGCAAGCGCAACTCACCTAAGCCGGCCCGAGGACCACTGCCCATCAGTCGAATATCGTTGGCAATTTTGTTGAGTGCAATCGCCAACATTCTGAGCGCACCATGCAAGCCAACCAGGGGCTCATGCCCCGCCAATGCAGCAAACAAGTTGCTTGCAACGGTGAAAGGTTCGCCCATTCGCTCCGCCAGTCGGGCTGCTACACGCTCGCCAAATTCAGGATGGGTGTTCAGACCCGTGCCAACAGCCGTGCCCCCAATCGCAAGTGCATGTACCGCAGGCAGAGCGCCTTGCACTGCAGCCTCTGCGATGGCAAGCTGAGCATCATAGCCACCAAACTCCTGGCCAAAAGTAATTGGCGTGGCATCTTGCAAATGGGTACGTCCAATCTTGATGAGGTCTGCAAACCCCTGCTCCTTGACCCTTAAGGCCAAGCGCAATCGCCCGAGCGAACCCAACAAAATGCGACTGTGCTTCACTGCTGCCATGTGCATCGCCGTGGGAAACACATCGTTCGATGACTGCCCCAGGTTCACATCATCATTGGGATGAACACAGCGAGCAGCACCCAAGCCCCCTCCTAGCGCGAGTGACGCGATGCCCGCAATCACCTCGTTCACGTTCATATTCGTTTGGGTGCCGGATCCCGTCTGCCAGACGACCAGAGGGAATTGAGCATCAAACTCCCCGACTGCGACCCGAGCCGCAGCATCTGCCACTGCATGGGCCTTGGTCGCTTCAAGCAACCCCAGTTCACAATGGACCTGCGCTGCCGCCAGCTTGATCTCCGCAAGCGCGTGAACGATTTCGATCGGCATCAGCTGGTGCCCTATCGAGAAGTGGCGACGGCTTCGCTCAGTCTGCGCCCCCCACAGAGCAGCGGAATCGACCTCAATGGGTCCGAAGCCATCCGTTTCGAGACGGGTTGACGTCATGGCCGACTCCTCTTCCATCTACTGGCTTCAATGTCGCACCGACGGAGTTCACATGCAATGACCAAGCACCCATAATGGGCTTATGACTGAACCCCTTCTCTTGGCGACAACCCGCGTCACGACCTATCTGGGTGATACGCTGTTGACAGGTGCAACGGGCTTCTTTTTTGAAAGGCTAGATCGGCTCTATTTGGTCACCAGCCGACATGTGGTTCGCGATGAAAGATCGGGCCACTCACCCGACCGGTTGGAGATTGAACTCCACACCAGTGCGGTCGATTTGACTCAGGTCCAACAGGTGTCCTTGGACCTTTACAAACATGGGCTGAGCACTTGGCGTTCGGCCCAGGATCAAGCCAGCGATGTTGACGTCGCCGTGTTGGAGATCGATCGCAAAGCGCTACCACAAGATGTGCGACTGCACTGCTTCACGCCAAAACACTTGCAGGATCAGCTTGAGGACATCGAGATTGGCACCTCACTGTTAATCGTTGGCTTCCCTCTTGGGTTTCATGACACCGTGCATCACTTGCCGGTGGCGCGGCAGGCCACCATTGCATCGGCCTTTGGCGTACGGTTTCAAGGACAGGGCTTCTTCCTGACAGACGCTCGCACGCACAGAGGTACAAGCGGAGCCCCTGTGGTCATGCGCCATGCCGCAGCAAATAGAGACAAACTGCCCTGGACCCTGCTAGGCGTTCATGCTGCACGAATGGACATGGGGGGGAGAGACCCTTCCGTGGATGAATCACTTGGCCTGAACTGCGCCTGGTATGCCGATGTGTTGATGGCACTGACAGACAAGACCTAGAGGTCAATGCGCGACATTGGGATGGGGCAACGCGGCAGCCAGTTGCCCCATCAACAGTGGTTTGGGCACGAACGCGGTCATGCCAATGGCCTCACAGGCCTTTGATATGTCAGCTTCGTCGCGTGCAGTGGTTGCAATGATAGGGACAGGCAAGCACGTGCCATGATCGTGGGCTTCGTACCGGCGAATCCTCTCCGTGGCCTCGATGCCGTCCATGACGGGCATATCCACATCCATCAAAACCACGTCTGGGCGATAGCGTTCCATGTACTCAACGGCTTCGCGTCCGTTTTCCGCCATATCGGATTCAAAACCCAGAACGTGCAGCATTTCTGCAGCCAGAACGCGATTGATGAGGTTGTCATCCACAACCAGCGCAGTTGGCCGTGTCCGAGAGTCGTCACACCGTTCCCGTTGCGAGGCCTTGTTACGCGTCGCTTCCAGTGTGGACGCAAGTTCCTTGATTTCACGAAGGTCTGCGGGACTGAAAGGCACCTTTCTTACCTCGACACCCTGAACAGATTTCAGTTCAGCCCCGAAATCTTCCTCGTGAACCCCATAGATCACTCTGCACTGGGGCGTCCATGCGTGCCGAGCCTCCGACAAAATCTTCCGGCTCATGGCTCTTTGGTTCGTGGCTATTACCAGAGCTGGCTCGAGCCTACTCCGGTTCCCCGCCCAAAAAGCCAGTGCATCGTCCACATTGGCAAACTGCCGCACGAACCAACCGTCTCTTTGAAGACGGGCAGCCAACAGCGTTTCCTCTTCAGAGAACGCGCCGATCAACCAAGCCGACACTGTTGCCAACTCAATGAGGTAAGCAGGCTCAATCTCGGGCCCTTCATGAGGCAAAGTCACGCTGAGTTCAAGGACAGCGCCCTCTCCTGGCGACCGATGAATGAGGCAGTCCGCGTCAGTGCTCTTTGCAAAGTACGACAAGATTTGCTGAGGACTCAAACCCACCGTTGAGCCATCTTCATTTGACGGCAGGGACGAAGGCTCTTTCAACAAGCTCGAAAGCCTGTTGAGATCTGTCGGCCCTGAAGTCGCTGTGTAAGCAAACTGCACTGTAACCCTGGCCTTATCAACAGACAGGGGCCAGGAGTGGACAGACAGGAACAAAGACCCATGCCCGAAACCGGTTTGCCCCAGCCCACCCAACACGATTTCTTTCACACATTGCGTCAAAGTCCGAACATCCTCGGCCGGAAACATCGTGAGTCCCTGGTAGTCAAAGTACAGCGTCGAGCCCTGTTGAGAGGCTAGCCCCTGGAGACCTTGCGTTACTGCCGTCAAGCCTTCGCCAAGACTGGCAAGACCGGATACAGGTGTGGTCGAGTTGGGCACGGAGCGTTCCTTGAAGCTTTTTTGACCTTACACCTGGAAGCTCTGTTACACAAGTGGTGATCAAACATGGAAACGAAAGGCTAAGCCTCCATGAACCGTGGGGCATGAACATGTGCAGAAAATAGATGTTATGGTTCTGCGCCTTGCTGCCCCCCCTAACAGCCCACTGCACATGAGCGCCAAACCCAATCGCGTCATCCCCATTCAGCCGGTAGCCTCCTCTACCCAGGGTGCTTCGCTCTTTCAATCGCACAAAACGATTCACCCTCGCACTGTCCAGGGGCTCTTTTCAAATTGGCGATGGGTATTCGTCTGGCTGACTCAGATCGTCTACTACGGTCTACCCTGGTTGAGTTGGAATGGACGGCAGTCAGTCCTGTTTGATCTGAACACCCGCCGGTTCTATTTGTTTGACCTGATCCTCTACCCGCAAGACTTCATCTATCTGGCGGCGTTGCTGGTGCTCAGCGCTCTGGCGCTCTTCTTCTTCACTGCGGTCGCGGGACGCTTGTGGTGCGGCTTTGCCTGCCCGCAAACGGTCTACACCGAAATATTCATGTGGATCGAAAAGCGCTTCGAGGGTGAACGGCTGGCGCGGATCAAACTGGATACCGCCCCCTGGTCTTTCAACAAGGCTTGGCGCAAAGGCGGCAAGCACATTGCCTGGGGTGCCTTCAGCTTGTGGACTGGGCTGACCTTCGTGGGCTACTTCACGCCCATTCAAACACTGGTGGCTGAAACCGGCAGTCTAGCGCTAGGTCCCTGGGAGGCCTTCTGGATTGTGTTTTATGGCTTGGCCACCTATGGCAACGCCGGCTACCTGCGCGAACAGGTTTGCAAATACATGTGCCCTTACGCCCGCTTTCAGGGTGTGATGATTGACGGCGACTCGCTCATCGTGGGCTACGACACCGCCCGAGGTGAAAACCGCGGCTCGCGGTCGAAGTCAGCCGACCGGGCCAAGCTGGGGCTGGGCGACTGCGTTGACTGCACCATGTGCGTTCAGGTGTGCCCGGTGGGTATCGACATTCGCAACGGGTTCCAGATGGAATGCATTGGTTGCGGGGCCTGCATCGATGCCTGCGACACCGTGATGGACAAGATGAAGTACCCACGCGGCTTGATTCGGTTCACCACCCAAAACGGCCTGCAACACGGGTGGAAGCGCCCAGAGTTGCTGCAACGTGTGCTGCGCCCGCGCACGTTGGTCTACGGCTTTGCCATGCTGGCAGGGGTCGGCTTGTTGGCCGCCAGCCTGGCCACGCGCGACCCGTTCCGCGTCAGCGTGATTCGAGACCGAGGTGTGATGGCCCGCATGGTTGACGATGGCGATGTGGAAAACATCTACCGTCTGCACATCATGAACGCCATGGAAACGACGCAAACCTATCGCATTGACGTGTCGGCATTGCATGGCGTTAACGGACTGCGTATTGAAGACGCGCAGGACGTGAAACTGGGCCCAGCCGAAAGCCGAGACGTGTCGGTGCGCGTGCGTTTGGCAGGCCAGGTTGCCGCCAGCCGCGTTGGCCAGATTCTGCCCATTCAACTGGGAGTGGAGCAGCTTGGCCCGTACGGCCAATCGATACGGGTGCTGGAGAAAAGCACCTTCGTGTTGCCGCGCTAAATCACAACGGCAGGCACGACGGCAAGCACCAGGACTGGCTTCAAGGCTGAACAGAGTAAGCCAGCGCGTAGGCGTTCTTGCCGGAATGCTTCACGCCGTACATGGCCTCGTCGGCTGCGGCCAGAATCTGTTTGCGGTTCGGGCCGTGAATGGGGTAGCAGGCAATGCCCACGCTGGCCCCCACATAGGCCACTTGCCCGTCGTCCAAGGTGATGGGGCGGCACAGGGACTCGACAATCTCGGACGCAATCTGACTCAAGACCGGATCAGAAGGCCCCACGCCATAAAGACCCGCCACAAACTCGTCACCGCCAATGCGGCCCACCAGATCGGACGAGCGGCGCAAGGCAGCTCGCAATCGGTTGGCGCATTCGATCAGAACCAGATCACCTGCCTTGTGGCCCAAACGGTCGTTGACCTGTTTGAATCCGTCCAGGTCAATGTACAAAACGCTGACGGGCACATGGTTGACTGTGGCCTCTGCCATGAAATGGTCCAGGGCCACATCGCACGCCGCCCGGTTGCGCAGGCCAGTCAGGCTGTCGTGTTCGGCCTGGTGCAAGGCCTGAGCCTCAGCACGCTTGCGCTCGGTGATGTCATACATCACGCCTTCGATCCAATGAGAATCACCCTGAACCGAAATCAGGCAATGAACCCAGCAAGGGAAATCGCCGTGATGCAGCAACTCCAGATCATCTGAAACGGTCTCGCCGCAACGCGCAGCCTCGTCGATGAGGTTGAGCGCGCGGTCTGGACGCGCAAACACCTGGCGAATGAAATCTTGGCCCTTGAGCCGCTGCATGTCGTCGAGTCGCAAGCCCAGCACACGCAGCGCCGTGGGGTTGCAGTTGATGAGATGACCATCGCGCCCCAGCACGAAGATGCCTGCGCTGCTGGAATCAAAGATTTGCCGATACTGGGCTTCCATCTCTTCGATTTCAGCCCGAAGCTCTCGTTCTTTGTTCAGCGCCAGGTGGTTGGAGCGCAGCAAGGCATTGGCCCCATCCACCAGGGAACCGATTTCATCGTCTTCATGGCCATGCAATCGGCTCAGCTCTTCCGAGGTACCAGGCTTCATATTGCGAAGCAAACTGGCCAGCCGCACGATGGGCTTGGATACCAACTGGTTGCCCAGGCCAAAAATCAGCAAGGCCAGCACCACGCTTTGCATGACAAACATCAGCGCCAGCGTCTTGGCCTCGGTTCGCGCCGAGTTCTCCATGTGCACGTTGTCAGCCGTCACGCGAATTCGCCCGACTTTTTCGCTGCGGTCAAACGGCGAGAGCAAATCTCGCACCACCACTTCACCGGCAATTTGCACCGTCTTATTACGTGAAGACAAGCGGGTCACCAGCAACTCACCACGCGTATCGAGCACTTCGACTTTGGCCACCAGTTCGTGCTGGGCAATGCCATCGATCACTTCCTGCAACAGGACGCGATCTTGCGCATAGGCGCCAATCGACGCCGACTTTTCAACTGCCGTGATCAGGCCGTTCACCGTACCTCGTCCGGCCGACAAGGCACGTTCATAACCCAGGCGGTAAGAAGCCACGGCAGCCGCAATGGCCAACATGGACGTGATCAAGACCACGGCCATCATGAAGCGAACCTGCAATCCATTCCGACGCAACACCGCTTATCGCCCTTCCCTGATCGTCATGACCACCCGCAAGCCCTTGTCCTGCGGTTCTTGTCCTACGTACCCAATCGCGCCAGGGTTACGCTTGACCATTTCCACAACAGACTGCTCCGATTGAAGCAACTGCGGTGGCATGACCTGCCCGGTGAACATCAAGCGCGACCAGTAGCTATTGAGCTGCGCCTGGCTCATGCCCGTCAGCGCGTGATAGAACGCGCCCCGCACCGGGTTGTCGCGAGGCAGATCGCAGGCCAATACATAGTCACCATTTGGGTAGGTGCGGGTTCGTCCCATGAAGAGATCCACCGCCTCCTTGTTGCTCAGGGGCTTGAGGCTGTTGGCAGCATTCACCACCACATAAATGTCGGCGCAAGCCAGCCCTGACGCCATGGCAAGCGCCAAGGTCAAAGCCAGTTTTCCGATCAGCGTCGTCATGCCTGCGCCCTCAGAACGTGAAGTCCACGGTGGCCGACAAAACATGCGGCTGTGCGGCTCCGAGGCTTGGCCCCACCCACAAACCGCCCCCATTTTCAGAGACCCAGAAATGATCCCACTGCACCTTTAGCGCAGCCTGGTCATGGAAATCCCAGCGGGCCCCCAACGACAAGGATGACTGGCGCGCACGCGAGCCATTGATGCCATAGCTCACACGCTGCCCCAGCGTCTGGTACAGACCGCCCAGGCTGGACCAGTCAGGCGCGGACACCACTCCGAGGCTGGACAGGGTGCGCCCCACCATGCCGAAAACAGTGATGTCGCCCAAACGGCGCCCCAAGGAAACATAGCCCGACTGCGCATCGCGGGTACCCGTGTTGACACCCACACGGCTGTACTCGGCGCTCCAGATCCAGTCATCTCGGTCGTAGCTCACACCGAGTTCGGCAAAGACCGCCGTGTCGGTGTCCAGCCCCCACTTCTGATCCAGTTCACGCGCCTTGGCCGACACAGCTGGATCGGCGTGGTCTTCCAGGCTGCGCAACAAGCCAAGCGCGGCATAGGTAGAAGGCTTGGCCGCAGCTGTCATGCGTGCGCCACCGAGGGTCGCGCGGAACAGTAAGCCCTCGCGCTCGTGCGTCAAGGTCATGCCCCCCGCCGAACGCAACTTGAAGGTGATCTGATCGGAACTGGTTGCCAGCGTGGCACGGGCATCCACCGAGCCCGCAAAGGCCTTCAGGCGCCAGCGTGAATCGTGCTGGTTCCAGACATAGCTGACGTCGGCCCCATCCATCGCGTACAGCGGCAAGCCTGCGTACAGTTCGATATTGGGGCGCACCCACGGATAGGCCACGCCCACGTTCCGATAATCAGACAGCAAGAACAGATCAGGATTGGTCCGCCCCACGCGAATGGTGACTTCGCCCACAGGCTTGTAAGCCGCAAACAGCCATTCAACCGACTCAATGGGCTTGCTGCCGGGCAAACGTCGCTTCAGCACGATCTGCGAAGCCAGCTCCAACTTCGGGTTGACTTCGTAGTGCGCTTGCAAACCCAGTCGCGAATCGGTGTCAAGCGCAAACGAGCGTGGCTCAGGGTATTGCGCCGCATCACGGCGCAAGTACCACCCGTCAGGTGCATGGGTTGAGGTGAACCCGAAAGTTCCAAACCCATTGATGCGCAGGGGCGACTGGGGGCCGCCCTCCGTCTCGGCATGAGCCGGACGCGCCCCGATGGCCAAGACGGCCAACAGGGGCAGGATGCGGAGCAACTTGTTCATACCGCGATTGTGCTGAGGACTGTCGGATCGCGAAATGCGGATGTGGCCGGAAAACCCATCCCAGATTAATCTGACATGGGAATTCGGCAAGCCCATCAGGCCACTCGGAAGAAGGACATCAGTTCCTGCAACTGCGTGGCTTGGGCCGAGAGCTCTTCCGCCGTCGCAGACAACTGCTCCGAAGCGGAAGCGTTTTGCTGCGTGGTTGAGTTGAGCATGCCCATGGCCGAGTTGATCTGGCTGACGCCTTCCGCCTGCTCCCCTGAGGCCGTGGCAATGCTTCGCACCAGCTCAGAGGTTTGGTTGATCGACGGCATCATCTGCGTCAGCATCTGACCAGCCTTCTCCGCCATGTCCACACTGTTGGACGCCAGATCGCGAATTTCCATCGAGGCGGACTGGCTGCGCTCAGCCAGCTTGCGAACTTCGGCTGCCACCACGGCAAAGCCCCGACCATGTTCGCCAGCGCGACTGGCTTCGATGGCCGCGTTGAGCGCCAACAGATTGGTCTGGTAGGCAATGTCATCGATGATGGCAATCTTGGCCGCGATACTGCGCATGGCGTCCACGGTCCGGCTGACTGCCTCGCCACCTTCGTGCGCCTCATGAGCCGACTTCTGCGCCATTTCATCGGTCTGCACGGCGTTATCCGAGTTCTTGCGAATGGACGAGGTCATTTCCTCCAACGCGGCACTGGTCTGCTCGACGCTGGCCGCCTGCCCCGATGCCGACTGAGACAGCGACATCGACGTGGCCGACACTTGCTCCGACGCAGAGGTCAGCTGATCGGCTGCCGCCCGCACATCGCGAATGGTGTTGCTGATGGTATCCATCAGCACATTGAAGCTGCCTGCCAACATGCCAAAGAAGCTGTCGCGTTCACCTGATGCGGCCATGCGATGGCTGAAATCGCCCTCGGTAGCCCCGTTCACCAAACGACTGACTTCGGCTTCGGCGTCCACCTCGGCGGTGCGGTCTTTCCACTCGACCACCGAGCCAAGGCGCTGGCCTTGTGCATCGAAAATGGGGTTGGCTGTCAGCGCAAACGTCAGGCCAGATACCTTCACTTGGGTCTTGTATTCGCCTTGCAGCGCGGCCAGCAAACGTTGCTGATGCGCCGGGTTCTTGTGGAACACATCGAAGCTCTTGCCCTTGATCTGGCGGGCGTCGAAATGCGGCAAAGCCTGGCGCAAGCGCGCCTCATTACGCAGCATCATCTCGTCCACCGACTTGTTGGTGTAGACGATGACGTTGTTGGCATCGGCGATCATGACGTTGGTGGAACAGCTGTCGAGCGCCTGCTTGACCTGTGCATTCGCTGCCGCAATGCGGCGCTCTTCCGCTGCAGCAGCCAGTTCGTCCGTCAGATCGCTCCATTCAATGACGGTGCCCAGGCGCGCACCGGTGGCGTCAATGACGGGGTTGAAACCCAAGGTAAAGGTACGACCACCAACCTCCATGCGCTCGGAGTGGGCCTTGCTGAGCTGCTCGATCAAACGCCGTTGCGCTACCGGATCGGCATGGAACTGCGCAGCATCGGCCCCCATCAACTCGGAGGGCTGGAAGGATGGCACCCGCTCGCGCAGCGCAGACTGCGCCACGGTCAACATGCTCAGGCAGGACTGGTTGACGTAAATGATCTTGCCCTGAGGATCGGCCAGCATCACATTGGCGGCTGCCACATCCAGAGCTTGCTTGATGCGTTCGCTGATCTGGCGCATGCGCTCGCTTTCATTGGCGCGGCGAACCGTTTCGGCAAATTCAAAGCCCAATCGCGTCTGAACCCGCTTGATGGCCAGCAGCATGTTGGCCAGTTCGTCATGCCCCCAGGCTTCGACCACGCCGTCGAACTTGCCTTGCGCAAAGCGATCCAGGTGAACAGCAGCCTGCTTGAGCTTGCCAGCCATGGCGCCACATTCGCGCGCCACCAACCAGCCCAAGCCACAGGCCGCAGCAGCCGCAATGGCCACCACGCCACCTTGGTGGAACCAGGCGCCCGCAGCCGCAGCCGAAGTCGTCACCACAGCAGACAAGGCCATGGCCTGACCACGCGCTGGCAAAGAAGCATGCCTCAACCAGCGCGACGCGAAATTATTCTGAACCCAGCCACCGTCTTTGACAGCACGGCCCTCCACGATGGACACGCCATCAGCTTGCCCGGCCTTGATCTGACGGTACAACTGGTCATGCGCAGCCACCTGTTCGCGCGTGGGGCGCGTTCTCACCGACAGGTAGCCAACGATTTCCGTGCCTTCCAGCAAGGGCGTGGCATTGGCCACCACCCAGTAGTAGTCCCCGTTTTTGCACCGATTCTTGACCATACCTGTCCAGGGACGCCCGGAACTCAAGGTATTCCACAGGTCCTGAAAGGCCTCGGGCGGCATGTCCGGGTGACGCACGATGTTGTGCGCTTTACCGATCAATTCCTCCTCAGGGAAGCCGCTGTACTCCAGGAAATCCTGGTTCACGTAGGTGATACGGCCCTTGAGATCGGTACGAGACACGATGCAGGCGCCGTCGCGCAACAGCAGTTCCTTATCGGTCACGGGCAAGTTGGTACGCATGGCAACGTCCTTTTGGCAATCAGGTTGCAGGAGACGAAATTCGGACTACAACTTCGATTGTTGACGGCGGGCGTCAAGTCAGATCCAAAGAAATGAACCTGAAATTCCAGGGCAGAAAAACCTTACCCCCTGATGCGTCAGGTCGCAATGCGCAATTCTTCGACCAGATAGCCTTCACGAATCAGGGCATCGCGCAGCCATTGCGGCTGAGACCCCTCCCCATCCCAGGTATCACCTGAGAGCGGATGTCGGTATTTGGGCCCTTTGGGGGGCGGCGCAGGCTCGGCAACCGGGCTTTGCACAGGCTCGTCCGAAGCCAGCTCTTGCGCGGAAATCTGCCAGAAATCCACCAATTGGCGAATCGAACGCAGCACGGCCTGTTGTTCTGCGGTCAAGGTCATCGTTCTAGTTCAGGCGCCCTAAGCAAACGCCATTTGTTTTCAGCCAATATTAGCAAAACAGAATGACTGGCATTTGGGGGATATTCAGGATTCGAAAATCTGCCTTGGGCCCAGATAGCGGAGGAAAATGATGCCCCATGAAACTCGCCCTGCTGTCCGACCTTCACGCCAATCGCCAAGCCACTGAATCGGTGTGGCAACACGCGCAAGAGCAAGGCATCGACCAAGTCGTGCTGCTGGGTGACTATGTTGACTACGGGGCCGATCCGGCGTGGGTGGTCGAGTTCTGTCGCGATCTGGTCCGGCAAGGGGCCGTAGCGGTGCGAGGTAACCACGACGACGCCCTGAGCCCAGACACCTCCAGCCGGCTGTCAGAGCATGTGCTGCCCACGCTGCAATGGACTCAGTCACAACTCAACCCCGAACAACTGTCCTGGTTGCGCAACCTGCCCTTGACCGCAGAGCTGGGCGACTGCCTCTTTGCCCATGCCAATGTGCACGACCCTGCTCATTGGGAATACCTGCACGGCCGCATGGAAGCCAGCCGAAGCCTGTTTGCCAGCGAGCACCGCTATGTGTTTTGTGGCCACGTGCACGAACCCTGCCTGTATCACCTCTCGCCTACAGGCAAGTCAGGCGAATTCAGCCCTGTGGACGCCACCCCCATGCCGCTGTCGCCAGCGCGCCGGTGGCTGGCCATTCCAGGCTCTCTAGGGCAACCACGCGACGGTAACCCCGCCGCCTGCTATGCCACTTTTGATGCCAGCCAGGCCGTGCTGACCTATTTCCGTGTGCCCTACGACCACGAAATGGCTGCGCATCGGGTTTTGACATCCGGCATGCCCGCCCCCGTGGCCCAAGCCTTGGCTGAAAGGTTGATTCATGGACGCTAGAACCCCCTTGCAAGTGGGTGAGGTCATCGATCAGTTCCGCATCCGGGAGCGCTTGCACCAAGGCGGCATGGCCACCTTATGGGGCGTGGTTCAGTTGAACACCGATGGCGAGGAAACTGGGCCCGAGCTGATCATGAAGGTGCCTCGCATCAAGGGCGGTCAGGACCCGGCCACCATTGTCGGCTTCGAGGTCGAGCAGATGGTCATGCCCATGCTGCAAGGCCCCCATGTGCCCCGCTTCGTGGCCCGGGGCGACTTCACGAAACAGCCCTACATCGTCATGGAGCTGATTCAGGGCGAATCGCTCCGCCCCCGCCTCGACCAAGCTCCATTGCCCATAGACGAAGTCGCCAACATTGGGCACAAGGTAGCGTTTGCGCTGCACGCTCTGCACAAACAGAACGTGGTGCATCTGGACGTCAAACCCAGCAACATCATGTTCCGCCCCAGCGGTGAAGCGGTTCTGGTTGACTTTGGCCTCTCGCGCCACGACCGCCTTCCCGACTTGCTGGAAGAGGAATTCAACCTCCCCATGGGCACGGGCCCTTACATGTCGCCCGAGCAAGTCCAGTTTGTTCGAAACGACCCACGCAGCGACCTGTTTGCCCTGGGCGTCATGCTCTACCACTTCACCACCGGCGAGCGGCCTTTCGGGCAGCCCACGACCGTGGCAGGCCTGCGCAAGCGGCTTTACACCGAACCCATTCCACCCCGGCAAATTCGGGCCGACACCCCCCCGTGGCTGCAGGAGGTCATCTTGCGCTGCCTGGAGGTTCAACCCGAAAAACGCTACCAAACTGCCGCCCAACTGGCTTCCGACCTGCAAAACCCGGCACAGATCCAGCTGACCGCCCGCGCCGAAAAGAGGGGCACAGCCGGCAAGATCAAAACCCTGAGGCGCTGGTTTGCCGCCATGGGAGCCGAGCCCAAAGCCGACGCCACTGCGGCCCAGCAGGTTGAGCAAAGCCCCATCATCCTCGCGGCGGTCGACACCCGAGGCGCCGCCCCGGAGCTACAGCGCAAGCTACTGGCCACGGTGCGCCGCATTCTGCAAATTGAACCGGGCGCCAGACTGGCCTGTATCAGCGTCATGAAAACCAACCGGGTTGGCATGGACAAACTGACCGACCGGCACGGCAACAGCCTGCACGTGAAGCAGTTGGTCGACCTGAAGCACTGGGCCCGCCCCCTCGAGCAACAGTTGGGGCTGGACGACCAACGCTTGACTTTTCATGTGCTGGAAGCCCCCGACGCGGCCCATGCCATCGTGGAGTTCGCCAACAAAAATCAGGTGGATCACATTGTGATGGGGGCCCGAGGGCACTCGGCCATCCGCCGCTACCTGGGCAGCGTGAGCGCCCAGGTGGTGGCCGAAGCGGAGTGCTCCGTGACGGTGGTGCGCGCTTGAACCACCCGAGCCATGAAACCTTAACTCAGGGCTTGTTCAGCGCAACCGTGACGCCTTGGCTGATCGCCACGCCATACGAGTTCGACACCTGCACGGTGTAGAAGCCCTCATTGGCAGCCTGCACATTGTCAATTTTCAACTGGGGGCCTTCCGCCCCGTCAATGATGCGCCCTTGGAACCGCCAGGTGTAGACCAAGGTCGTAGACCCGCTGGCGTCGACCACCATGGTCAAAGTCTGGCCGGCGGAAATTTTCACCTGCTTGGCCTGCGTTTGCGACATGGTCACCAACACCGGAGCTTCGACGGGGTACGACTGCACCACCGAGGCGTCAGAGTGGATTTGGGGCACCCCTTGGGGCTCGGGAGGCTCGCGGCTCCCGCCACCACAGGAAGTCAACACCATGGCCCCTCCCAAGGCCACAGCCAGCTCAACCCATAACTTCAGTCGCAGCCGTCCCACTGCTGTCTCCGTGTAATTTGTCACAAACAGACACGGACGATGCCCGACAACCCCGGGGGTGTCAAGGGAGAAACTCCGCCATTGCCCGCCCCCCAATCGGGGGCACGGACGTCAGGGGTTGACGTACAAATCCAGCATGGGTTCGGTTCCCGGTGTGACCAGATAAGGGGAGAAATCAAGCATTCCCGCCTCTCGCAACACCGACTCGTCGATGAAGAACTGCCCAGTGGTTTCCCGGCTGTTGCGCGTGAGGATGAGGTGCGCGGCATCAGCCATGATGTCGGGTTTTCGTCCAAGCGACCCCAATGTGCTCGCGGCAATATTGAGCGCCGAGGTGGCAATGATGGTGCGCGGCCAAAGCGCATTGACCGCAATGCCCTTGCGCCGAAACTCGGCGGCCAGCCCCATGGCCATCAGACTCATGCTGTACTTTGAGACGGTGTAGGCCGCATGCGACTCGAACCACTTGGCTTGCAAATCGATGGGCGGCGACAGCACCAGAATATGCGGATTGGCTACCTTTTCCAGAAACGGCAGGCAGGCCTGGGAACACATGAACGTGCCTCGCACATTGATGTCCATCATCAGGTCATAGCGCTTGGCAGGCACCTCTGCGGTGGTCGCCAGGTGGATTGCGCTGGCATTGTTCACCAGAATATCAATGCCACCGAAATGAGCGGCGGCTTGCGCCACGGCTTGCTTGACTTGCTCTTCATTGCGCACATCTACCACCAGTGGCAAGGCGCGACCGCCAGCCGCTTCGATCTCAGCGGCTGCGGTGTGAATCGTGCCAGGCAAACGGGGATCGGGCTCTGCAGTTTTGGCTGCAACCACGATGTTGGCACCATCTCGCGCCGCACGTAAAGCAATGGCCTTACCGATGCCACGACTGGCACCGGTGATGAACAGGGTCTTTCCAGACAGGGATGTCATGCAGTCGTTCCTTGAAGGGACACCCGCCGCGCGGGCGTACCGCTCAAGATTAACCGACAGCAATCAAACGTCGGCTACGGACTTGTTCTGAAATTTGCGAGCCAGACGCATCAACTTGGGACTGTCATACAGGGCCACCTTGACCCGGGAGACAAGCTCTGCTTTCAAGGAGTGCTCAGGCTGATTGGCAAAGTATTTGTGCTCGCCACATTGCTCGTACTGCACCCAGGGTTTGGCGGCAAACAGGTTGCCAAAAGCCATGCTGGAAGGCATGAAGTGTGCGGTCAGCGACTTTCGCGAAAAACGTGGGTCAGTGGTTTCCAGGGCGCCATGAATGGTTCGCGAATTCCAGATCAGCACGTCGCCTTTTTTCAAGGCGGGCGCATGCACCATGTCGCGGTTGCGCTCAAGAAAGTCACGCATCTTCACCAACCAGGCCGAGTGCGGCATATCGGGTTCATGCAGCTTGACGTTATGGCTGCCAGGCAAAACATAGAAACGGCCCGCTTCTTCGCGAATGTCTTCCAGTGCCAACCAGACCCCCATCAGATGCCCGTTGGGTACGGTGTCGAGATACCACCAATCTTGATGCGGGGGGGTCGCGGCGTTCGCATCAAACAGCATGCTTTGCATGAGGTTGTGACGGGCATGGCCGCTGGTCTGCGCCAACCCTTGCAACATGGCTGGCGAAAAGAAAATATCGAGTGCCGCCTGGCGGAACTCTGGGAAGCGCTTGTAGTTGTGAACGTCCAGAAAGCTTTGAATGACATGCCCGTGATCGGTGAACCGATTGCGGTCATAGACATTCGTGTTTTGTCGATAGAACTTGGCCTTCGAGTGCAGGATGTCGCGCTTGAAATAGGCCATGAAGGAATCAATCAAGGCCGCACTGATCTGGGCAGGCAAAACCACATAGCCGTTTCGCTCGTAATAATGCTGATAGCCAGCTAGCGACAGCGCGCGCTGGGCCGCATTGTTCATCGATTACTCCTGAGTGTTGGTATGTGTAGGCCGGCTTGCGCCCGACCGCTGGGGGGCCAGACTAATGGGCGCCAACATGACAAACAATCAGCAGTGATCCTGAAAAATGCGTCCGGATGTCACAGAGGGTGAAGCCACGCCAACCCCCACCCCAGGCTGTTGACAGCTCATGAAAGTTGATAACTCTCAACAATCCAGCAACACGGAGGCGTCAAACTCGGCAGCACGCCTTAACCACACCAAAGCAAAGCCATGACCATCTCTCGCGACTGGGCCACGCCCTTGACCATCGGTTCGTTCACCTTGATGGCCAGCACGGGTATCTTGATGTTCTTCCACCTGGAGACAGGCATGAACAAGGAAGTTCATGAATGGTTGGGCTGGGCCATGGTGGCGGGGGTTGCCACCCATGTGATCGCCAATTTCAGTTCATTCAAGCGCTACCTGAGCAAACCCGCAGCGCTGGGAATCGTGGGCGTGTTTGTGGCCATTTTGGCCGCGTCGTTCTTCATTCAAGAAGAAGACAAGGGCAAAGGCGGCAATCCGGCTCGACGCGCCAGCCAGGCGGTGGTGCAGGCCCCCATCAGCCAGATCGCCCCTCTGGCCCATCAAAAGCCAGAGGAATTGATGGCCGCACTGCAAAAGGCTGGCTTCAAGGTGGAGTCAGCCGATCAAACCTTGATCAGCGTGACCGGCCCTGAACAGGGTCAGCAGTTCAAGGCCTTGGCCACGATCTTCCACTAACGGGCCACTTCAATCAGACTTGGGCACCGGCATCACGCGAAGCACCGACTGGAAGGCATCGACCGGCTTGCCCTTGCGCGCCCGCTTGCCAATGTGGGCCACGTAAGCCGAGTTGCGGACATCGTCTTCCTTGGGCTTAGCGCCGCGGGTGGTGCCAATGACACGCACACCATTGACCACGCTGGCCACCGAGATCAGCGGATCGGTCTTGGCGTCCA
>CAYVOP010000020.1:0-3837 GCA_964453105.1 uncultured Aquabacterium sp.
GCAATCAGACTGGCGCCAAGCACATGTCCGGGCGGTTTATGCAGACCATCCCTAATTCTTGGGGGTTCAAAAGGACGGGAATGGAAAATAGGTCAGCAACTCATTTGGCGGCGCGCAGTGCTGCTGAACTGGAAAAAGCGCGATTTCTGAAAATAAATATATTTACTCAGGTATTTTGAAAATAAAAAAAGCCCGACGAATCGGGCTTTTGGTCAGGGTGTCATTTGAATTACACGCGTTCGATGATCAGGGCAATGCCTTGGCCGCCGCCAATGCACATGGTGATCAGGGCGTAGCGGCCGCCCGTGCGCTGCAGTTCGTAGATGGCCTTGGTGACCAGAATGGCGCCGGTGGCACCCACAGGGTGACCCAAGGAGATACCGGAACCGTTGGGGTTGGTTTTGTCGGCAGGGAAGCCCATTTCTTTGGACACGGCGCAAGCTTGGGCGGCAAATGCTTCGTTGGACTCGATCACGTCCAGATCGGCCACGGTCAGGCCAGCCTTGGCCAGGGCGGCCTTCGATGCCGGCACGGGGCCAATGCCCATGTACTCGGGTTCGACGCCAGCGTGGCCATAAGCCACCAGGCGAGCCAGGGGCTTCAGACCCAATTCCTTGGCCTTCTCGGCCGAGGCCATCACCACGGCGCCGGCGCCATCGTTCAGGGTGGAGGCGTTACCGGCGGTCACGGTGCCTTCTTCCTTCTTGAAGGCGGGCTTCATCTTGGCCAGGGAGTCGGCGGTGGTATCAGCCTTGACGCCTTCGTCGGTGTCGAACAGCACCACGCCCTTGCGGGTCTTGATTTCGACTGGAACGATCTGGTCTTTGAAGAGGCCAGCGGCTTGTGCCTTGGCAGCGCGCGCTTGCGATTCGGCTGCGTAGGCGTCTTGCTGTTCACGGGTGATCTCGTAACGAGCGGCCACGTTTTCAGCGGTGATGCCCATGTGGATGTTCATGCGGGGGTCGTGCAGGGCGCCCAGCATGTAGTCCAGCATCTTCACGTCGCCCATGCGGGCACCCCAGCGGTTGCTGGTGACCAGGTAAGCGCCACGGCTCATCGATTCGGCGCCAGCGCCCACGGCGATTTCGCAGTCGCCCAGCAAGATCGATTGAGCAGCCGACACGATGGCTTGCAGGCCGGAACCGCACAGGCGGTTCACGTTGAAAGCGGGGGCTTCTTGAGGCACGCCAGCGTTCAGCGAAGCCACACGGCTGATGTAGGCGTCTTGAGGTACGGAGGGGATCACGTGACCCACGACCACATGGCCGACGTCCTTGGGTTGCACGCCTGCGCGTTCCAGTGCGGTCTTGATGACCAGGGCGCCCAGATCGGCGGGCGGGACATCCTTGAGCGAGCCACCAAAAGAGCCAATGGCAGTACGGGCAGCGCCCACGAAGACGACTTCACGAGTCATGAGTAGATCCTTTTGAGATACCAGGGGAGGACAGGTTAGAACTCAGAATTCTAAAACGCAGAAAAAAACCCGCAGGCTTTCGCATGCGGGTTTTGGCGTTCGGGAAGAACGACTGGATCAGGCTGCAGTGCGCTGACGGCGGCGAGCCAGAACGCCAGTCACGGCCACGCCAGCCAACAGCATGGCCATCGCTTCGGGTTCTGGCACGGCGGGGGTGGTAGTACCAACAGCAGTGAAGCGCTCTTGCTGCCAATCGCCTTGCACCCAGTAGCCGTACTGGATAGGGGCGGTCAGCTTGTTGGCAACGTCAAAGGCGAAGGCGTATTTGCCGCCGACCTCAAACGTAGCGGTAGCGGGCCAGTTTTCGTTGTGGAAGCCCACGAAGTAGCCATCGGCCTGGCCTGGCAGACCCCAGGTGCCGCCAGAGGTGGCCTGGGTGTATGACTTGGTGAAGCCGCTATCAGTGGCGTGGTTGGTAGCTTGGTTGCCTTCGGTGTAGAAGTTGATGTACCAAAGGGGCAGGGTGTCCGTGTTGGTGACTTCCAGCAGGTAGTTCCAGCTGTTGTCCGCGTTTTGGGTGGCGGTTTCCACCACGGAGATCTTGGAGTCATAAGTCCAAGTCACGGTGGCTTGAGCCGACAGAGCCAGGGTGGCGGCAGCTGCCAGCAGGGTGGTTTTGAGTGCTTGCTTCATCATGATGTTCTCTCTGTCGATAAAGTCTGAGTTGAGACATTGTGATCTGTGAAGCTTCACACGAATACCCCTAATACCCCCCGGTTTGGGTGGGGGGCATTCTGAATTATTGCAATACGAAACTAATTGGCGACAGATACTCCAATCAAGACGCCATCACGGAGCTGAAGCCAGGTTTCCGCCTGTTCCAGTAAGTAATATCGAAAGGCTTCGGCCGCTGGCGAAAGTACCTTGGAGGCCTCGTGCACGATGTTCCAGGTGCGCATGATGGGGGTGCCTTCGAAGTCGATTCGCTGCAGCAAGCCGTGGCGCAACTCCGTGGCTACGGCGTGCAGCGACAACAAGGCAATGCCCATGTCGGCCATGACCGACGATTTGATGGCTTCGCTGCTGGCTACCTCCATGGCGATGATGGGCGACAGGCGCTGTTCGCGCAGGTATTTGTCGAGCACATAGCGCACCTCTGAGCCGGGTTCGCGCGCAATCAAGGGGTAGTGCACCAGAGCCTGCAGAGGCGGGTGCCCTACCCCCAGCAGTGGATGCCCTGGCGGGCAGACAAAGACCATGGGGTGCCCCGCAAAGGGTTCGGAGCGCAAGGCGTAGTCTTTCGGTGGTCTGCCGGTCACAGCCAGGTCTACCTCGTTGGCTTGCATGCGCTTGACCAGGGTGTCGAGGTCTTTGGCCACGTCCAGTCGCACATCCACCCCAGGGTGTTCCCGCTGAAACTGGGCCAGCAATGCCGGCATGAAGTAGCCCGCTGTGCTGATCATGCCGATGGTCAACACACCGGTTTCCACGCGCTTGAAGCGGGCCATCACGTTCTCGGCGTCCTTCAGGGTAGACAGCAAACGCTTGGCGTAGACGAGGAAATATTCGCCCGCCATCGTGAGCGAAATCTGGCGGCCTTGCCTCTCGAACAAGGGCAGGCCAACGTAGTTTTCGAGCTCCTTGACCTGCATGGTCACCGCGGGCGGGGTAAGGTGCAAGGACTCGGCTGCGCGGCTGAAGCTCAACTGTCGAGCCACCTCCGTGAAGACCCTCAATTGCCGAAAAGTCACGCGCTTCATTAAGCAATGCCTTAACTGATTGCTAAGAAATATTGAATTTACCTGATGTGAGTGGCGCCCTACATTGGTTTCAACCCCCTTGTGTTGAACCCAGTTAAACAGGATTCGTCATGAACATGCCAGTGGAGAACGGTGTCATCACCGACGCGAAAAAGCGCTACAGCGCAGGTGTTCTGAAGTACCGCCAGATGGGCTATTGGGATTCGGACTACCAGCCCAAAGACACCGATGTGATCTGCCTGTTCCGCATCACGCCACAAGAGGGGGTGGACCCCATTGAAGCGGCCGCCGCAGTGGCCGGTGAGTCGTCCACCGCCACCTGGACTGTGGTGTGGACCGACCGCCTCACCGCCTGCGACAGCTACCGCGCCAAGGCATACAAGGTGGACGAGGTGCCGAACAACCCCGGTCAGTACTTCGCCTGGGTGGCCTATGACCTGATCCTGTTCGAAGAAGGCTCCATTGCCAACATGACGGCCAGCCTGATTGGCAACGTGTTCAGCTTCAAGCCGCTCAAAGCCTGCCGCCTGGAAGACATTCGCATTCCGGTGGCTTATGTCAAAACCTTCAAGGGGCCGCCCACGGGTTTGGTGGTGGAGCGCGAGCGCCTGGATAAATATGGCCGCCCTTTGCTGGGCGCCACCACCAAGCCCAAGCTGGGCC